>NZ_JBBYXL010000011.1 GCF_039655865.1 Prosthecobacter sp. SYSU 5D2
AGTGCTCATGACACCGCCACTATAACAAACGCGCTTTTACCCAGGAAATACCGCTGGAACCCTTGATTTATCAGGCTTCATGTCGCCTGACCCCGTTTCACTGACCCCATTACCCCGTTACTGACTAATCAGCTTTTTGGCAAAATTCTCAGGCAGAGTTTGATTCCCGGCCTGCTTTCTGTTTGGTTATCTCTAAAATGGAGCCCCTTAGCCCGCCACTGCCAGACGAACCTTTCCAGTTTACGGAAAGGCAACGAACTGTGTTTGATTTGCTGGAGCACGTATCTGAAGGTCATGAACATTTTGGCCGGTGGTATCTAGGCGCGTTGCAAGCCGTGCGAACTGAGACCGCAGACGCACTAGCCCAGTCTGCTCATTCCATTCGTGAGATCTGTGACCGTCTACCCTCGAGAATTGGAGTTCCAATGTTTGAGACTCCCATGCCTAAAACCCGTAAGGCAGTTAACAGTCTCCTCAAATTGCGAGTTTCAGACTATTCCAACGGGTGGAACGGCCAAATCATCACCGACTCACTGTCAGAAATATTGGTCGAACTTGAATCTCTTCGACCAATATTTGAGGCTACACCGCGAACTCATCGTTTGAAGGCCGCTCTCGAGATGCGGGATCCCTACAGTAAGGGAATAGCCCCTGAACATCGCAAGGCACGCGACAGGGCATTCAAGAGTTTGGGGGAGTATTTCCAAAATGTGGCGCACCACAACACCTTAGCGGAACAAAGCGATTTCAATTCAAAAATTGCCTCTTTCGAAGATATTCTCATCTCATACCTGACGCCCGTATCGGTGGCGCAGCAAAATGAAATCTTGAAAATAATCGAATGCCCATCAACAACAACCGCTGAAGAACGGCTTAACTTCCTGCTCCTACACAATGGCGCTAATCTCATTTTCTTTCTAGAGCGATTAGCGGACATCAGTTGGTTACCATTCATGGAAAGGCTAGGTTTATTCAGCCGATTACAGGAGGCGGAAATTACCGAAGAAGGAACAATTTATCGGGCGGATCGGACACTGTCCTGTCTAGCCCGACTATCACATAAGGCCCCCGCAAAAGTGCTTGGTATTTTAAAACGCCTGCCTCAATCATCGAATCCGCAAGTCCCAGACCAGATTATGCGGTGTATAGCTGGGATTGAGGACCAATCTCTCATCCCAGACTGTCTAAAACTTCTCAAGAAGCTCCTGAAACAACCTGGGAGACATGGGTGGATATGGATTGAAGAAATACTCAAGAAATGGACCGGCTGGCGTAATACTAATGAAACCATTGATCTAATAGGAGAATATATTCATTCTCAGATTAGTCAGCAGCAAAATCGATATGAATCAGGCGGTGGTTGGCAATTCAACGAAATAGATCGGCACTTCTTGGAACCTCTTGCCACATTACATCCATTAGCCCTGGCTAAAGTACTTTTTCGAGCGCTCTGTTTCTGGAGACTTCACCACATCGAATTGAGAGCGGCAGAACCTGGCAAACTGGAAGAGTTTTCTGTTGCCAATACTGTAGATATTGCAGCCAACGAACCTCCCACATACAGAATTGAGGACTTTCATCGTCGCAGTTCCCGTAATTATGAATTGGAAGAGATCCTTGCCATTCGCATGTTTTCTATCGGCTCCTTAATTTTCGCAAATGGAAATGAAACCACAATAAGAGAGTTTGACGATTTGCTCCGATCAAACAACTGGGAACTCTTTTCCCGGCTACGATGGCAAATTTATGGTTATTCAGACTTTTCCGTGTGATCGGTATTGAGCAATAATAGTTAGCCAACCGTTCTGCGGGTGCAAAACCCTGAGGGTGGGCTATGAAATCGCATGGACACTGAAGCATGGGAGAAACTGCTGGGAATCAAAGCACCGTGGAGCGTGGCGGAAATGGCGGTGGATGTGGAGAACAAGGAAGTCATGGTGCGGGTCAAATGCGACCGCACCGCCTGGTTGAACGGGCAGCACCCGCTCCATGTGCATGGCTGGGAAAAGCGCCGTTGGCGGCATCTGGACCTGTGGCAGTGCCGCACCATCATTGAGGCGGAAGTGCCGCGTCTGCGCGACCCGGCCACTGGAGCGACCGAAACCGCCGCCGTGCCCTGGGCCGAGGGGCTGAGCCGCTGGACCCTTCAGTTTGAAGCCTGGGCCATCGAAGTGCTGCAGCGCACGCGCAGCATCAGTGACGGCAGCCGCCTGCTGAGGCTGGGCTGGGACGCATGTGACCGGATCATAAAACGGGCGGTGGAACGCGGGCTGCAAAGGCGTGAAACCGTGCAAGTGAGCCTGGTGGGCATTGATGAAAAAAGCTTTGGCAAAGGCCATGACTACATCGCCGTGATGAACGACCTGCAAGAAGCGCGGGTGCTTGAAGTGGTTGAAGGAGCCGGGGCCAAGGAAGTGGAAGCCCTCTGGGAAACGCTCATTACGGAACAGCGGGAGAAGGTGGAGGCCGTGGCCATGGACCGTGGCAAGGCGATGATCTCAGGCACCCGCAAAGCCGTCCCGCAGGCGGCTATCGTGCATGACCGCTTCCACATCAGCGCAGAGCAGAACAAAGCGGTAGACGAGGTGCGCAGAGCCGAGAACAAAAAGCTCATGAGCGAGGGAGACCAAAGGCTCAAAGGCACCAAATATCTGTGGTTGAGCGGGCTGGAGAGAATGGGGGAGGATGCCTTGAAAAGCTTTGAGAGCCTGGTGCAGATCAACCTCAAAACCAGCCGTGCCTGGGAGCTGAAGACGATTTTTGAGGGGTTTTGGAAGCAGCCTGACAAAGCGACCGGACGCGCCTTTTTCAAGAAGTGGAAGAACCGGGCCGTGAGATCGCGGCTGCCGCATTTTGTCAGGCTGGCCCGGAGTCTGGAATCAAGCCTGGAGGAACTGCTCAACTACTTTGACTGGCGCATCACCAACGCAATGAGCGAAGGGTTCAACAGCGTGATCCAGCAGATCAAGGCAGGGGCAAGGGGGTTCCGAAGCTTTGCCAGCTACCGCGCGCGCATCCTGTTTTTTTGTGGCAAACTCGATCTCAAACCCACCTGCTGATCACACAGGAATCTCGGAAGAACCAAATTTATGCTGATCATCCCGTTAGGAGCCTCGAGTGGGTCCGAAAAGATGTCTTGCCGCGTATCCCAAAATTCGGTTACTATGATAGCGCCCACTGCTTTGAAATGGCCCAGATGCTCGAAACTCAAAGTATCGCAAATGGGCCAAGCTTTCTCAGTCCAGCAGAGATCCAAGAATACTATGAAAGTGTTATGGCAGGCCCGTTTAACTACGAGGGCGAGCAGGTCGTAAAGGAACCTTATGTTCAGATATTTCAGAGGAAGCAACTGCACCCAATTCGCAGTTTGCTTTGCGGATACCCCCTAGAAAACTTCGGCGCACTGGCAAAAGACAATTTCGACTTGCAGATGACAAGTTATAAACAATTCTCTTCCGGCGGCGAGATGCATGAGATAACACATGTCGCACCAAAAGAGGCCGATGGATTGGCCGAGATGACAGAAGATGAATTGTGGTCTTTCCTGAATACTTGGAAACCGGCAACCAATCGTTTCGACTCTGACCAATGGTGGATTGAGGAACACGTCAGCGCTCTTGGGCGAAAGTTTGCACACTTGTTACAATCCGAACCGGCGAGGTTCCAAGCATCCAGGGAGTGGTGGCGAAACCTGATGCGTCCCGACATTCTCTACCCACCGTTGGAAATGGCAACAGTTCGCATTTCAGACCAAACGGACGTACACATGGCTGCTCAGCCTCCCTCACAAAACGAATGGCGCAACTGGTTTGGGCTTGTAGAGTGGATCGCGTCCTCCGGTACAACGGATGCTGAAGAGAGTGGGGACCCACTTCGCACTGAAGGTGACGACTGGAACTGGGCACGGATAATAGCTGTGAAATTCTTGGCAGCAACGATTACTCCTCGCTTTCCTGTACCTGAAAATCTGAGATCACAAATTGGCATCCTCATTCGTCAATTCGTTGTTGCGCCCGATAAAAGGCTAGACTCCAGTGATAAGACAATACTTAAAGATTGGTTCACCACAGCGATCAATTCAGTTCGCGGAACTGCTGTAGAGCAACTCATGCGTTTGGCCTTACAGCAAAAAATAGATCGAAATGGGCAATCACCCGATGATTGGGTGTGGGTACTGATAAGAGACCTTCTCGTCAAGGATGGTCCGTCACAGGCCGTATTCTCGATTATGGGTGCGAGACTGAATATCGCACTCCATCTTTTCGCTGAACAATTCAAACGAGAGCCCTTTCTTCTACTACCAGGTCCAAACAGCGAGGCCCAAATTGCTTTCATTCTTGCCTTGACGAAATATAGCCAAGCACAAGTGGCCTTAATTGAAACGCTTCCCGCTTTTCCGACGTCCGCACTCGAGTGTCTCGTTCAGATGAATGCCAAGGGGCTTCTTGATCGTGAGCAGCAGTCTGGCGATTTTGGAGCACAGCTAGGCACTCATCTAGCGTATTACTTCTGGAATGACGCATATCCATCTTCGTCCGACGGAGACGCAATAATTGAACGTTATTTCGCTGTTGCAGAACCTTCCCAGAGGAGTCGCGCCATTAGTAGCATCGCAAATATTTTCCGCAAAGCTCAAGCAGAGCAGAGGCACGAACGATGCTTCCAGCGAGCCCGCGATCTATGGGACCGCCGATTTTCAATTGTAACACTGCGCCGCACAAACAGCACGTATTCTGCAGAGGATGTGCACGAGGAATTGAGCGCGTTTGTCGAATGGCTTAGCTGCGAGTGTCACCCATTTGAATGGCGCTACGAGCGTGTACTCCAAGCCCTGCGACTTATTGAACGTGCTCCGCAGTCTTCATTAACAATGCAGACCCTTGAAAAATTGTCTCAAGACCCTGTGAAACTTGGTCCATGCATAGAGATTCTCGAGTTGATTCTCTCAAAGGAAACCAGGATACTTTCTTGGACATACAGAGAAGATGAAATCAAACCTCTCTTAGCCCGAGGAAGCATAGCCAGAGAAGCTGCCGTTGTGGCGCGGACTCAACGAATTCAGGACATCCTCCTCCGACACGGAATGTTTTCTTATCTGGATCTAGGTTCACAAGTGTAATAGAATATTAGACGAGGTGGAAAACGGGGTCATGGAAAACGGGGTCAGGCAACGATTCCTGACAAATTAACCCATCCCCCCCTCTCCCCAGCCCCAAAGGGGCGAAACAACAAAGCCCCAGGGCGCAGTCCTGGGTACACAGGCAACGCACCTCACTGTCGCAAAGAGCCCTGAAAGGGCGAGACACCCACGCCCCGCCTGCACCCCGACAGGCCGCCTCCTCCCTGCTCCCCAATTCATTCTCTGCTCCAATTGCCCCTCTGCCCCCGACTGCCTGGCTCCAGGCTCTGCCGCGCGGGGTTCTTACCCGCTGGGAGGCGTTACAAGGTTTCCATGTTCTAACTCTCATTTGACTGTTTGTCTGATTTCCTCCTTGCCTGTGTTTATCTTGGCGCTATGACCCCGTTTTCCCCTAACAAAGCAACCATCATCTTCACCTATGCAATGGGATAAAGTGCAGCATGAATGCCACAGCTTTGTGGTTAAACAGACCGACCGAACAGCAATACTCAACGAGATGGCAAGATTTTGGGATGGTGTTACAACTGATGTATTGCCCCTTACCCCAATGGATGTTTGGGATCATTTGCTGATAGACGTGCGTGGAATCGATGGGGGCATCAGCGTTTATCCACAACAATCAGCAGAGCCACCGTTCCGAGTGGCTTGGGCACGTCTTGACCTGCATCAACTTGCCCGTGATTTTGAAGCACTGGATGAGAATGAGTTTGAAGAAGGCGACAAGTTTTCAGAGATCAATCGTTCGTATGCCACGATGCTTGTTGAAGCAGCCAAAGAAGCAGGGATAGCTGCTTTGATTGGGAAATCACCAAGCGTTATGCTTCGCTTTGTAGCCTACTCAGAGGATCAAAAACCGCCATTTTTGGAGGTGGCAGTGTAGAGTTATACCATAACAGTGACAACTCATAGCAGGCATGTCAGCATGCCACCCTAACAAATATTAAAACTCCGTGGAAATGGGGTCAGGAAATGGGTCAGGGGGCGACTTTTGACAAAATAGCCCTGGGCACAGACTGTACCGTCCCATACGGGGGGAGGTGATTTGGACGGATGGCGAATGATTCCGCGTGCGGAAACAAATGCCCAAGGCGTCCGGGAGAGTTTCCGCTTCGCGTGGATGCGGACGAGGGCATCCGCGATCCTCTTGGCGTCAGAAAAGTTCTTTGACCTTGGTGGCGAGGGACTCCCCGAGAATTTGGTGCTGGGAGGCGTCGAGGTGGACGGCGTCGAGGGGGCTCGGGGTGAGGAGGGGCTGGGTGTTGAGGTAGGGGCAGCGGAGTGTGGTGGCGAGGGCATCGTAATAACGGGGGAGCTGGGCGCTGCGGGCGGGGCCGTCGTGGACGCGGGCGGCGGTTTCGGGGAGGTGGGTGAGGTCGCCAATGAGAGGCGGGCAGAGGAGGAGGAGCTGCGGGGGGCGGTTGTCGGGGCCGGATTCGCTGGAGAGGATCATGCGGGCGAGAACGCCAGCTCCGGCCGCGATGTCGCTGGGAGGGAGGTTGAAGAGGGTTTTGAGGTCATTGGTGCCGAGCATCAGGATGACCAGATCAAGGGGCTTGTGGCTCTCCAGGCAGGCGGGGAGGTAGTCCTTGCCCTTGCGGCAGAGGTTCAACGGGTCCTCATGGACCGTGGTGCGCCCGTTCTGGCCTTCCTCAATGACCCGGTAACCGGAGCCAAGCTCACGCGCGAGCACGCCCGTCCAGCGGACATCATGAGGATGACGGCGCGGAAACGGCGCCGTCATGCTGGCCGGGTCGTAACCCCAGGTGTTCGAGTCGCCAAAGCAGAGAATGGTTTTCATGGGAGTGGAATGACGGAGGGGAGCAGAGAACTCAAACTTTTTTCACCACAGATGCCACAGATAAACACAGATAGGATCCCAGAGATTGGCCGTCTCAGCCCCCCGCCATCTGTGCTCTCCGTGACATCTGTGGTCCCTCTTTGAAGTCCCAAAGCTGCCCATCCTTTAACCACAGATGACACAGATTAACACAGATAGGATCTCAGAGATTGGCTGGCTCAGCTCCTCAATATCTGTGCTCTCTGTGACATCTGTGGTCCATCTTCTGGTTCTGACATGAATGAGCATGCGTAGCCATTAGTCTAGCCTGTCCCGCGACTGCGGCGATGGTTTAAGAGGGTCTGGAACAACGGAACTCAAAGCTTGATTAACCACAGATGACACAGATTAACACAGATAGGATCCCAGAGTGCTGCTAGCTCAGTTCCTCATTATCTGTGCTCTCTGTGACATCTGTGGTTTATTTGGTTGGAGGGGGCGAGGGCATTTTTAAAACCCCAATGCCCAGCAATAGGCACTAATATTCCATTCATCCAATGCCCCCATCTGCTGTTTCTGACATTAGTGAATATTAGTGAGCATTAGTGGTTTAACAGCCTGTGGCGGGACGATGAACCCTGCTGCACTATTCCTTAAACTCCTGACGATCAGGAATGCGGGTGAAGGCAATCTTGGTGCCGGAGAAGGTTTTCACTTCATCGGGGGCGAAGCCAAGGGCGATGCTGTCGCGGCCGTATTCCTGGTTGAGGTCGTCCATGATCTTGGAGAGGCGGTCGCGGCGCTGCACATCGGCCTGGATAGGGCTGCCGAGGTCGGGGAAGAGATCGAGCTGCTGCGGGGCGCTGGTGGCTTCGAGTCCATGCAGGGTCACGCCGATCTTTTTCACCCGGCCCCAGCCGAGCTGGTCCATGACCCGCAGCCAGAGCACATCCAGAGTTTTGGAAAGGGCAAAGCTGTCGGAAACAGGCAGAAAACTTTGATGGGCCTCAGCCCGCCGGGGGCTTTCGGCCCGGATACTGAGGGAGAGGGCGCTGGCGCGGTAGCCCATGCGGCGGAGGCGGCTGGCGGCCTTCAGCAGGAGGCGCTTGGAAACAATGACCGCCTGCGGCGGCTGGCGGAACTCCGGCGACAGCACGTGGCTGTGGCCGATGCTGCGGTTCTGCACCGGCACGTCATCCAGGTCCCCGCCGTGAAGCTGATGCCAGAAGCGGTCGCCGCCGACGCCACCCCAGACCTGGTGCAGGGTGCGCGGCGGGGCCTGCCAGAGATCCAGAAAGGTGCGGATGCCCGCCTGATGCAGCCGGGGCTCCATGTTCCGGCCGATGCCGGGCAGGTCCGTCAGCTTAAGGTGCTCCAGGCGGCCCGGCAGGTCCTGAGAGCGGACGACCTCCAGCCCATCGGGCTTGGTGAGGTCGCTGGCGACTTTGGCCAGATAGCGGTTGGGGGCGATGCCGACGGAGCACGTGATGACCTCGCCCACACGCTCCAGCAGGCCTTTTTTGATGCGTCGGGCGAGCGCGACAGCCTCGGTTTCAATGGCCCGCTTGTTGTCCAGCAGGCAGCCCATTTCATCAATGGATCCGATGACCTGCACGGGGTAATGGCGCTCGATCTCATCAATGACCCGGTGATGAAAATCCACATACCGGTCATGGCTGGCCTCCACCAGGACGATGCCGGGGCACATCCGTTTCGCATCGCCGACATTCGTGCCTGTCTTGACGCCAAACTTCTTGGCCTGATAGCTGGCGGCGATGGCGCAGGTGTGGTCCGACATAACAGGCACCACGATGACCGGGCGGCCCCGCAGCTCCGGGCGCATCTGCTGCTCCACACTGGCAAAGTAGCTGTTCAGGTCCACAAACAGCCAGCGCAAAGGCGCAGCGGCGGAGGGACTGGGAACGGGCGTCATGGAGGAAGATAACGGCCAAAAGAAGAGTGTTCAAGTGAACATTTTTCCAGCAAAAGCTTTGCCAGGAGGTATGCGCAAAAAAAAACAGGGCGGACCACCCGGTCCGCCCTGTTTTTTTGGAAGGTTACCAACAGCCAGAAGACAACCCACTCTCACTGAAAATCGTGACTGAAAGCCGCACTGCGTTCTTCAATCTTCTGCAACCATGCCACCCCCTGACAGGATTGAGTCAGGTGCCGGTAAGAGGGTTGTAAGGAGACTGTGAGATGTGTTTTTATTTCGTGGGTGCGCGAGGCTTTGGATTGAGCAGCTGCTCAATGCGCGCGCTTTCAATCTCCAAAGCCTTGGCTGACATGGGCATGGGCTTAAAATCAGGGGACGGCACCAGTTTTTCCTCCGCAGGAATGCTGCGCAGGCGGACATTGCGGAACCAGACGGGCTGGCCGTGGTCCTGGAGCCGGAGACGCGCTCCGCGTTTGGTCAGGTCGCCCCCGCGGATGCGCAGCACCTCCACCTCACGTTCCCAGCGCGGATCCGTGTAATCAAAATCGATGACCGCCTCCCCGTTCAGCCAGTGCTGGATGACACTGCCTTTGCAGACAATGCGGGCCTCGTTCCACTCATCATGCGGCCGCGCATTGTCCTTGCTCGGGGCCATGCAAAAGAACAGCGAAGCGGCGGCTGTACGAGGGTTGTCGGCATAGTGGCTGTTGGCATTGTCCAGCACCTGGTATTCATACTGGCCGGGCCGGTAGTACACACCGCTGTTGCAGCCTTTGGATGCCTTCCAGTCGAAGCGCAGCTCAAAGTCATCCGGCACATGGGCCACGGTATAAGTGATGTCTCCCCCGCGCGTGGGGCAGCCCATGGCCCCATCCTCGATCACCCAGTTGCCCTTGTGCTCCCAGCCTTCAAACGTGCGTCCGTCAAAGAGCCGCTTGAAGCCCTGGTCTTTTTCTTCAGTGGATAAAGCGGCAGGCTCCGCAGCCTGGATGGCCAGGCATGACAGGAGAGCAAAGGCGGACAAGGTGTTGATAAAATGCATCCTTTTATAGACGCCTCAGACTCCCCTGCCCTATCGTCCACCTGAGCCGCCTCACGGCACAATCTCCACAGGCGTGCCCAGGGATGATTCGTGGTAAAAGATCTGCGCCATCTTCGTGGGCAGGCGGATGCAACCGTGAGAGGCCGGATAACCCGGCAGATACCCTTCATGCATGCCGATGGCCCCGGTGATGCGCATGAAATACCGCATGTTGGCCCCGTCAAATTTGGCACCTGCGGGTCTCGGGTCCTTGCGCACATCCACCTCCTTTTTCACGATGAACCCGGTTGAGTCCACATAGTCCCCATACAGGTTGGATTTGTGGTCAATGTCCTTCTCGATGACCTTGAATTTCCCTGGGCGGGTCGCGTGGCTCTCCTGGCCGGAGGAGATGGGCGACATGCCAACAATCTGCCCGCCCTTCATGAAATAAACCTTCTGCTCACTCAGGCTGATTCGCATGCTGGGCTTGCCCTCCACCCCTTCCCCACGCCAGAAAGAGCCGTCATCCACGGGCTCATCATCCTTTTTCCTCTTGTCCTTCTTTTGTTTTTTGAGGCGTGCACGCTCCTGCGGCTCAATGGCGATCCGCTGAACATAATATCCCCCACCAGGGATAGGCCGGCGCACTTCACGATAGGCAGGGCCGCTGCAGCTCACACTGTTGAAAACAACAGCCAGAACGATGAGGTAAATATGCAGGCGAAATAAAGAATTCATGAAGTGGAATAAGCGAATGACAATCTGTCTATGGAGCACATTTGAGGCCGAATTTCCACTACAGGCTGAAAGTTATTTCAGCGCAGCCCAGATGGAGGAATCTTTGGCAGCGCCTCCCGGACAGGTCAAAAACTCTTTTCCATCCCCCTTGCCCAGAACGGTACAAAGGAAGCAGAGGCCCCCCGGATCAAGAGCTCCTCAAAACAAATCCGGCTGCCCGCTTACCGGCGGAATCAGCCCGAGCTTGCGATACGCCGCCGGCATGGCCACACGGCCACGGGGGGTACGTTTGACGAAGCCTTGCATCACCAGATACGGCTCATGCACATCCTCCAGGGTGGAGGCGTCTTCGCTGACGGAGACGGCGATGCTGTTGAGGCCGACGGGGCCGCCTTCAAATTTGTGAATGAGGGCTTCCAGGAAGCGCTTGTCCATTTCATCCAGGCCGGTCTCATCAATGTCCCGCATGGTGAGGGCCTGGCAGGCGACGTCCTCGGTGATGGTGCCCTGGGACTTCACCTGGGCGAAGTCACGCACCCAGCGCAGCAAATGATTGGCGATACGCGGAGTGCCGCGTGAGCGACGGGCGATCTCGATGGCACCAGCTGGATCCATCTCCACCTTCATGAGGCGGGCGCTGCGCAGAAGAATGTGCTGGAGCTCCTCGGTGGTGTAATAATCCAGGCGGTTCGGAATTCCAAAACGGCTGCGCATCGGCGCGGTCAGCATGCCCGCGCGGGTGGTGGCACCGACCAGGGTGAAGGGCGGCAGGTCAATGCGGATGGTGCGGGCCTTGGGCCCTTGGTCAATGATGATGTCCAGCCTGAAGTCCTCGATGGCGGGATAGAGGTATTCTTCGATGCTGGGGTGCAGGCGGTGGATCTCGTCAATGAACAGGATGTCCCGCTCTTGCAGGTTGGTGAGGATGCCGGCCAGGTCCCCTGCCCTTTCGATCTGCGGGCCGCTGGTGGTGTGCAGGCGTGAGCCGACGGCATTGGCGATGAGATTGGCCAGCGTCGTTTTCCCCAATCCGGGCGGGCCGCAGAGGAGGGCGTGATCCAGGGGCTCATTGCGCATCTTCGCCGCCTCCACCATGACCAGCAGGTTTTCCTTCACCTTGGTCTGGCCGTGGAATTCATCGAAGTCACCCGGACGCAGGGCGAGATCAAACGGGGAGTCGGCTTCGTTGAGGGCGGGGTTCACGGGATGGAAGCTAACTGGCCTGATTCGTTTGAACAGTCAACTCCGCCTTTACAGCTTAAACTTGGGGGACTGGCCCATAAAGGCGCGCGGGTTTTCCCAGGCGACGCGCTGGATCATCTCCGGCGTCCAGCCGCGCTGGCGCATGGCCTGCATCGTCTTGGGCACGGCCAGGGGGTCGCTAATGCCCCAGTCGCAGGCGCTGTTCATCCAGATACGCTCGGCGTGGCGGTGCTCCAGCATGTCAATGGCGCGGTGGGGCGTGCATTTGCTTTCCGGGTAAAGCGTAATGCCGGCCCAGAAGCCGTGGTCTAGCACATGGTCAATGGTGTGCTCTTCCACATGGTCAATGATGACACGCGCGGGATTGATGCCGGAGAAGTTTTTTAGCGCGTCCACGATGAGGCGCGTGCCCTTCAGCTTGTCCTCCAGATGCGGCGTATGAATGAGGATGAGCTGGTCATGATCCTGGGCGATCTGGACATGCTGCTCAAAGATGCGCAGCTCATTGCGGCTGTTTTTATTCAGGCCGATCTCGCCAATGCCGAGCACTCCGGGCTTGTCTAAAAACTGCGGGATCAGCGCCATCACATCCTCCGCCAGCTTCATGTCCTCAGCCTCTTTGGGATTGATGCACAGCCAGGAGTAATGCTGGATGCCAAAGCGCGCCGCGCGCTTGGGTTCGTATTCGGTGATCTGGCGGAAGTAATCATAAAAACCATCGGCGGAGGCGCGGTCAAACCCGGCCCAAAAGGCGGGCTCGCAGATGGCCTGGCAGCCGGCGATGGCCATGCGCTCATAGTCATCCGTAGTGCGGCTGACCATGTGGCCGTGAGGTTCAATGTAGTTCATGGAGGAAAGAGGGGAAGGTTTGCGATAGCTGGCGAGGGAATGACGGTTGTTTTAAAACAATGGTCAACGATGCAAACCACTGCCAACCATGGCCAACTTAGGCTTTGAACGCTCCGATGGCACCTTGCATGGTCGCTTTTTCAACGGGCTCAGCGCTCGGGTCACTGAAGCTCAGCAGCACCTCCCTCGCGCGCTCCGGCTCGTCCAGAGACAGCAATGCGATGGCATTCTTCAGCGCATGCACACGAAAATCATCGTCCTGCCCTGCCCTTTGGACACGGTCTAAAAAAGCGGCGAGGTCAATGAGCTTGCTGCGTGAATCCATGAATCCAAGGTCCACGAGATTGACGGAGGTTGGAGGTGTCCAGTCTGGCATGCGACGAGTTTAAGGCTGGAATGGAAAGCTGGCAAGGGGTGGGGTGGATGCGGTTTTCAGTGTCCGGTTTTTCAGGTTTCAGATATGAAGACCCTCTAAACGAGGGGCAATCCACTTTACAGGAAGAGTATCCGGGATATTGCATGCATCATGGCGAAGAAAAAGACGGTTCACAAAACGGAGATGGCCCCGGAAGAAATAGGGGAGTTTGTCGGCCGACGGGTGAAGAAGCTGCGGACGGACCGTGGCTGGTCCCTGGAGGAACTGGCCCAGACCAGCGGCGTGAGCCGCTCCATGCTCAGTGAGATAGAACGCGAGCGAGCAAATCCGACGCTGACCGTGACCTTCCGTATTGCCCGTGCATTTGGGATGAGCCTGCAGGAACTCATCGGCAGCGTGGAGGCTGAGGTGGCAAAGATCCAGGTAACCCGCGCAGGAGACCGGGGCCAGGTGTACCGCATGGACAAGCAATGCGAGATCCGCACCCTGTCACCGCTGAATTTGGAGAAGGATGTGGAGTTCTATGAACTGAAACTGAAGGCGGGCGGAGCACTGAGGAGCCAGGCACACTTTGAAGGTACGCGGGAGTTTTTAACCGTGGTGGATGGACGGGTGCGGGTGGAAACGGCCGGCGAGGGCGAGGAGCTGGAAAAAGGAGATTCCGGCACATACCCGGTGGATGTCCCGCACGCGATTGTGAACTTGGGGCAGGATGAAGCGCTGGTTTTCCTGGTCGTTATCTATCGATAAGATTCACGCAGGCGAAACTGGTGATGGAAAGGAAAAAGCCCTGTGAGGGGATACCTCACAGGGCTTTTGGAAGCGAATTGCTTCGCCGATCAGGTGGCGTCCCGGTGGGACGCGCCTCGATTACTTCTTCTTCGCAGCCTTCTTGGCAGCCTTCTTGGCAGGGGCGGCCTTCTTGGCAGGGGCTGCTGCTTTCTTGGCTGGAGCAGCCTTCTTGGCTGGAGCGGCCTTCTTAGCAGGGGCAGCTGCCTTTTTGGCAGGAGCGGCCTTCTTCGCAGGAGCTGCTGCCTTCTTGGCAGGAGCGGCCTTCTTCGCAGGCGCAGCCTTCTTGGCGGCGGCTTTCTTTGCAGCTTTCTTAGCCATATTAGTGTTCCTCTTGTTGTTGTTGGTTGCTTTGTTTGTTTGTTTTGCCGCAGGTGCAGCAGAGCTGCCACTACGGACATTCTTTGGGGCACCGGCCTTGTCGGCGGCGCGCTTTTCCTCAATCGCAGCCTGCGCAGCGGCAAGGCGGGCGACCGGGACACGGAAAGGACTGCAACTGACATAGTTCAGGCCGACCGAGTGGAAGAACTTGACACTGTCCGGATCACCGCCGTGCTCACCGCAGATACCAAGCTTGATGTCAGGACGTGTGGCACGGCCTTTCTCAATGGCGATCTTGACGAGCTGGCCGACACCGGTCTGGTCCAGGCTGGCGAAGGGGTTCTTTTTGAAGATCTCATTCTCCGTGTAGGGGAGCAAGAAATTGCCCATGTCATCACGGCTGATGCCGAGAGCGGTCTGTGTGAGGTCATTGGTCCCGAAGCTGAAGAACTCAGCCGTCTGGGCGATCTCGTCCGCAGTGAGGGCACCGCGAGGGACTTCGATCATGGTGCCCACGCTGTAGCTGAGCTTCACCTTCATTTCCTTCTGCACCTGGGCGGCGACTTCATGCACGATGGCGACCTGAAGGTCGAGCTCCTTCTTGAAACCAACAAGAGGGATCATGACTTCAGGCTTGACCTTGATGCCCTTCTTCTGGACTTCAGCGGCAGCCTCAAAGATGGCGCGGGCCTGGGTCTCCGTGATTTCAGGATAGGCGATGCCAAGACGGCAGCCGCGGTGGCCCAGCATGGGGTTAAACTCATGCAAAGCGTTGATGCGGGAGACGACTTTTTCCTTGGTCACGCCAAGCTTCTTGGCGAGGTCCTCCTGGGACTTCTCATCATGAGGAACGAATTCGTGAAGCGGCGGGTCAAGCAGGCGGATGGTCGCAGGCAGGCCTTTGAGGGCTTCAAAGATGCCGGTGAAATCTTCACGCTGGTAGGGAAGGATCTTGGAGAGGGCGGCCTTGCGGGCTTCCACGGTATCCGCCAGGATCATTTCACGGACGGCGTCAATGCGGTCACCTTCAAAGAACATGTGCTCCGTGCGGGTCAGGCCGATGCCCTGGGCGCCGAAGGCGATCGCGTTCTGCGTCTGCTCCGGATTGTCAGCATTGGTGCGGACCTGCAGGCGGGTGGCCTGTGAGCACCATTTCATGAGCTGGTTGAAGCTCTTGAACTTCTCCGTGGCCTGGGCGGCCTTGTCGCCACCGATCATGCCGGTGATGATTTCGGAAGGAGCCGTCTTGAGCTGGCCGCCATAGACAATGCCGCTGGTGCCGTCAATGGAGAGGAAGTCGCCCTCTTTGTAAGTCTGGCCGGCAACGGTGACGGTCTTTGCGTCATAATCGATCTCCAGCGCAGCAGCACCGCAGATGCAAACCTTGCCCATCTGGCGGGCGACGAGAGCGGCGTGGGAGGACACACCGCCGCGGGCGGTGAGGATGCCTTCCGCAGCGATCATGCCGCGAAGATCTTCCGGGCTGGTTTCGTTACGGACGAGGAGAACTTTTTCACCCTTCTGCTCAGCGATGACCGCGCGGTCAGCATTGAGGTAGATCTTGCCGGAGGCGGCACCCGGGCCGGCTGGCAGACCGGTGGCGATGGCCTTGGCCTTCTTGACGTCGGCGACGTCAAAGATCGGAGCCAGGAGCTGGTCAAGCTGGTCGGCAGGATTGCGCAGCACGGCGGTCTCCCAGTCGATGAGCTTTTCCTTCACCATATCAATGGAGAACTTCAGCGCGGCAGCGGCGGTGCGCTTGCCGTTACGGGTCTGAAGCATGAACAGTTTGCCCTGCTGGATCGTGAATTCCACGTCCTGCACATCCTTGAAATGCTTCTCCAGGGTTGTGCGGACCTTCAGGAGTTCAGCATAGGACTTGGGCATCACTTCCTTCAGCTTCAGCACAGGCTCAGGAGTGCGCACGCCGGCGACGACGTCTTCGCCCTGGGCATTGATGAGGAACTCACCATAAAATTCGTCCACACCATTGGCCGGGTTGCGGGTGAAGGCCACGCCGGAACCGGAGTCGTCGCCCGTGTTGCCATAGACCATGGCCTGCACGTTGACGGCGGTGCCCCACTCGGCAGGGATGCCGTATTTGCGGCGGTAAACAATCGCGCGGTCATTCATCCAGGAACCGAAGACGGCGCCTGCGGCACCACGAAGCTGGTCCCATGGATTGTTAGGGAACACTTTGCCAGTGCGCTCTTTGACGAGCGCCTTGAAAAGCCGGACGAGTTCCTGCTGGTCAGCGGCGGTCAGGTCGCTGTCCACGATGTCCTTGTGATAGACCTTGTGCTTGTAATCTTCGATGACGGTCTCGAAAGGCTCATGGTCTTCGCCTTCACGCTTCTGCACGCCGAGGACGACGTCACCATACATCTGGATGAAGCGGCGGTAGCAGTCCCAGGCGAAGCGCTCATTCTTCGTCACGCTGGCCAGGGAGAGGACGGTGTCATCATTCAGGCCCAGGTTCAAAATCGTGTCCATCATGCCAGGCATGGAATCGCGTGCGCCGGAGCGGACGGCGACGAGAAGCGGCATGCCTTTGGCATCACCAAACTTGGCTCCCATGATTTTTTCCATGGCTGCAATGCCGGCTTCCATCTGCTTCTGAAGCTCCACCGGATAGGTGCGCTTGTGGTCGTAATAATACGTGCAGACTTCGGTGGTGATCGTGAACCCTGGAGGCACTGGCAGGCCAATGCGGCTCATCTCAGCAAGGTTTGCCCCTTTGCCTCCGAGGAGGGGTTTCATGGAGCCGTCTCCATCCGCTTTTCCTGCTCCGAAGGAATAAACGTATTTGATTGCCTTGCTGCCTTTGCTCGCTGTTTTTGCCATAGAGGTTGTTGTTCTGTATCGGTGCTTATTGGTTATGTTGAGTGAGACTCAGCGCCGATAATTGTCCGCCGATTATAGGATGCAAGCACTAGTTGACAATCAAAAGTTGGAGGGATGCCCCGTGCATGACGTTTGAGAGGCATGACATAACACCAAACGTGACATGCCGGAGCATTGGAAAGACAACGGTTCTGATGATCGCGTATTGACTTGCAGGCGGGTTTTTGATTTAACATAAAATCATCATCCGGCACCGCCCACCCTCAATCGTGAACGGTCCTCGGCGCACAGAACCTCCACAGTTTCATCCATGAAAACACCCCCCTCATTCACATCCGCAGCCTACCGCGGCTTCACCCTCATCGAGCTTCTCGTCGTCATCGTCATCATCGCGATTCTCGTCGGCCTGGCCGTGCCTGCTTACAATACAGTGATGGGCAAAGCCCAGACACTGAAGATCAAGGCAACGCTGAAGGACATCCAGGTCGCCGTCGGCCATTACCGCACTGAATACAACCGCTTCCCCATTGATCCCAACGACCTCGGCGGTGGTGAGAGCGACATCGAGCCCTTCCTGACAGACGGCAGCACCCATCCGACGATCAACATCCTGATGGCGAATGTGGACACCAGCGGCGCCTCCACCAACATGAATCCAAAGCAGATCAAATTTTTGGACCTGCCCTTCGCCCGCAACAACATGTTCGGGATCATCGATCCCAGCGGCGGAGCCAATGATGGAACTCCCGTTCAGCTGGTGGACACCTGGGGCCTGCCATATAAGATGCTGATGGACACCAATTACGACAACCGCCTTGAAAATCCGGACAAGAGCAACCTGGACCAGAACATTTCCGGCAGGGCTCCCCAGTTCCTCAACAGCAGCACGGCGATCTACAGCTTCGGCCCGGACAAGAGCGAGTTCACCAAGGACGACATCACTTCCTGGCGCTAAACTGACAGCCAGCCATTCACTTCACCACGCCGGCCATGTTCATCATGGCCGGCTTTTTTTTGGCCTCGCCATGGCGGCATTCATCCCCCCCGGTAAACCCGGGGTACACGCGTGTTGATGGAGGTCAGCACTTCATACGGAATGGTTCCGGCCCATGTGGCGAGATCTGCCGCAGAGATGCCCCCTTGATCTCCATCTCCCTGCCCTAGCAGGATGACTTCATCTCCATTATAAGCGGTCCCCTGCTCCAGGCACACCATCATCTGGTCCATGCATACACGACCGACGACGGGAAAGCGACGGCCGCGCACGATGACCTCCGACCGGTTGGACAAAGACCGGAAATAACCGTCCCCATATCCGGCAGGGATGGTGATGACACGCACCGGACGGTCACTCTGCCAGGTGGACCCATAGCTGACAGGATGACCAGGCTGCACCACTTTAAAATAAGCGACCCTGCTCTTCCATGTGAGAGCCGGTGAGACGTTGACTGCGCGGACGCATTCGTCACTTGGATAAACACCGTATAAGAGGATGCCCGGGCGGACCATGTCCAGATGGCTCTCCGGCATCTGAAGGATGCCCGCACTGTTGGCAATGTGACGCACGGGCATGGGAAGGCTGCGACTGTCATAAAACGACAGCACTTCCAAAAAGCGTTCAAGCTGAAGGCGGGCATGGCCAAGGTCTGCCGAATCGGCGTTGGCGAAATGGGAATAGATGCCTTCCACAATAACATGGCGGCAAGTAAGGCTGGCTTCCAGAAGCTGCCGGGCACTGTAATAATGAATGCCGATGCGCTCCATGCCGGTATCCACTTTCAGGTGCACCCTGGCCTGCACTCCGCGTGCTGCCGCAGCGGCATCAATAAAGCGCAGCTTTTCCACGGAAGGAGCCGTCAGCGTGAGACCGTGATCGAGGAACTGCGGCATCTGCTTTACCGTGATGCCCCCGAAAACCAGGATAGGAACCTCCACGCCTGCGCGGCGCAACAGCACGGCTTCTTCAAGAAGGGCCAGGCCGATGGAGTCCACCCCCTGGCGGACCATGTGGCAGGCTACGGGCACCAGTCCATGACCATAGGCATTGGCTTTGAGAATGGCCATCACACGGGCCTGCCCGACGTGATCCCTGATGGAACGCAGGTTGGCGGTCAGCACATCCAGATCCACCTCCACACGCGTGGGCCGGAGTTCTTCCTCGTCGGAATCAACGCTGCCGGGGGTATCTGTCATGGCCGTTTGCGCAATACCCGCAGCCGCTCGCGTCCGGCACGCCCTTCATAAGCCGTGTCCGGAATATCATCTTCCACCATTTCCCACAGTTCCGGCGGGAACAGCCCATCCAGCTCCGGGACAGAAATGCCAAAGGGCGGCCCGGTTTCTCCGGGATCCATTTCAGGATCTACAAACCAGATGCCGGCCAATGAACCGCCAGGGCGCAGAAGGCCATGCACCGTGGCCGCATAGGCGGAACGCCATTGTGGCGGCAGCGCACAAAGACAGGTGTGCTCAAAGACGTAATCGAAGGCGCAATGCCAGTCTGCCGGAAGCTGAAACAGATCTCCCAGATGAAAGCGGGCCGCGTAAGCCGGATAAATACCACGCGCCTTCTCGATTGCGGTGGAAGAAAGATCCACCCCGGCCGCATCCATCCCGGCTTCCACCAGCATCACGACGTCATGTCCGGTTCCGCATCCCGGCACCAGAGCACGCCCTTGTGGATGGTTTTTTTTCACCCAGGCGGACAAAGGAGGCGAGGGCGCCCCTTTGTCCCAGGGTGTGTTTCCTTCCTGATAGCAGCTTTCCCAGTCAGTCATGCAGCCATGATGGAACGCACCCACCCCTGGCTGCAACCTGAATCCGCAGGGGAATCAAAGAGCGGCGACGATGGCATTGCCCATCTCCCGCGTGCCGACCTGGCGGGTGCCCTCAATGCCGGTGAAGATGTCACCGGTGCGGAGACCGTCGCCAATGACTTTGCGGACGGCGTTCTCGATGGCGGCAGCCTCTTTTTCAAGTCCAAGGGAGAAACGAAGCAGGAGGGCGGCGGAGAGGATCTGGGCGATGGGGTTGGCAATGCCTTTTCCCGCAATGTCCGGGGCGGTGCCGCCACTGGGTTCGAACAGGCCGAAATAAAGGCCGTCCCCTTTCGGCTGGCCCAGGCTGGCGCTGGCGAGCATGCCCAGGCTGCCGCAAATCATGGCCATCTCATCACTCAAGATGTCACCAAAGAGGTTTTCAGTGACCAGGACATCAAAGCTGCGGGGGGCCTTGATGAGCTGCATGGCGGCATTGTCCACATACAGATGGGCCAGGGTGACATCAGGATACTGGGCGGAGATTTCGATCATGGTCTCCCGCCACAGGACGCTGTTGGTCAGGACGTTGGCTTTGTCCACGGAAGTGACGTGCTTGCCCCTGAGCTGGGCCGCTTTGAAGGCGACATGGCCGATGCGCTCGATCTCGCTCTTCTTATAAACCATCGTGTCAATCACCTCGATGTCACCATCCGGCAATGTTGTGCGGCTTTTAGGCTGGCCAAAATAGAGACCGCCGGTGAGTTCACGCACGCAGAGGACGTCGAAACCGCCTTCGACCAAGTCTGGCCGGATGGGGGAGGAGCCGGTCAGTGCCGGGTAGCAAAGGCCGGGGCGCAAGTTGGCAAAGAGGCCAAAATGTTTGCGCAGGGGGAGCAGGGCACCGCGCTCAGGCTGCTCATTGGGGGGCAGTTTTTCCCACTTGGGACCGCCGACGGAACCGAAAAGGATGGCATCACTGGCTTCGCATGCGCTGACGGTTTCGGCAGGCAGGGCTTTGCCGACGGCATCAATGGCGGCGCCGCCAACAAGCTGGTGGGTATATTCGAAACAAAAATCTGCCCTGGAGGCAAGGGTATCAAGGACCTGGATGGCCTCAGCCATGACTTCCGGGCCAATGCCATCACCAGGGAGGACTGCGAGTTTGTACGTTCGGCTCATAAAATATGGCCGGGTTTATGGACGAAGAAGGCGGCGCGGGCAAGGACAGACCGTATGATTGAGCAAAAGCCGCCTCAACTCGGTCCTATTCCTATGACGCGTCCCCCTCCGGCGATCAAAATTCTTCACATTTTAGGATTGCCTTCCACTCCGCATGTCAATACACTGTCTATACATCATGAAAAAAACCTTTTCATCCGCCCTCACTGCCACCGCGCTACTCTGGCTGTCCGCCAGTCTGACAACAGGGCAGGAAATCACTCAGATTCTCAAAGACGTCAACCAGGAAACGCCCGTCGCTGATGAATCATCCAAGTCCATGGTCAAGCTGGGTAACACACTTTATCTGGCGATTGACACACCTCTGACCGGCTCAGAGCTGTGGCGCAGTGACGGGACTCTGGAAGGCACCCAGCTCGTACTGGACATCGTGCCTGGCATTGGAGGATCGGAGCCGCGAAATTTGACGGTGGTGGGAAACCGGGTCTTTTTTACCGCACTCAATGCTGAACTGGGCCGCGATCTCTGGGTCACTAACGGACAGGCAGCAGGCACGCGCTTGCTGAAAAGCTTCGCTGTCGGCGAGGATCCGACCAACCTGACGGCCTTTAACGGCTCGTTGATTTTCTCAGGCACCGACGCAGCCAACGGACGTGAGTTGTGGAAGTCAGACGGAACTCCGGCAGGCACGGTCATCAGCCGGAACATCAACCCTGCCGCCGGCCAGCCATCAGGACCGGCAGATTTTTACAATTTTAATGACCAGTTCCTCTATTTCACCGCCTATGACCCGACCAATGGCCGGGAACTGTGGCGCATGAACCCGGCCCTGGCATCCGACATTTACATCCAGACAGAGAACGGACCGACTTCCGGCCTGCCAGGAACGACCTCAGCAGGTTCGCCGATTGGGATGACCTTCATGCCAACTTTCGAGTCGAATGTCACCAACCCCTATATTTATTTTGCCGCCCGCAACGCTACCATTGGCCGTGAGATCTTCAGGACCGACGGCCAGGGCTCATATGAACCCAAAAGCGATGTTGCCCCGGGCAACCTGGACGCGGATCCAAGGTCGTTTACAGTGATGTCCGTGGCCGGACAGAACTATTTGTTCTTTGCAGCCAATGACCGCAGCGGCGGCGGTGAGGAGCTCTACCGTTCGGATGGCAACACATCCGTTCTGATGAGAAACATCGCCACAGACCAAACCACGCCTGGTCCTTCAGACTTCACCGTGATGGCCAACTTGCTGTTTTTCACTGCTGACGCCGGAGCCGGCCGCGCCCTTTACCGGACCGCAGGTCAGCCAGGAACAAACAACACGAACATTGTGTCCGGCTCCACGCCAGGATCCAATCCGCAGAACCTGACACCTTTCGACGGCGACGAGACGAAACTGGTGTTTACTGCCCTGAATGCAAACAACCGGCTGGGCCTTTACTACCTGCCTGTTCTTGAAGACATCCCCGTGCTGCTGGCCGATTTTGGTGTAGGTGCCCTGGCCAGCAGCTTCATTGTGGACAACGGTGAAGAAGAAGATCCGGATGATAACCGGATTTATTTTTTGGTGAATGGCTCTGAACTGTGGGTCACGGATGGAAATGCATCGGGCACCTTAATGGTGAAAGATTTCCAGGATGGCAGCTCCAGCTCTTTCCCTTCCAATTTTGCCACTTTGGGCAATTCAACAACGGCCTTCTTTTCAGCTAACAACGGCCTCAATGGCCGCGAATTGTGGAAGTCCGACGGAACAGCCAACGGGACATCCATGGTCCGTGACATCCGGACAGGACTGGCAAGCTCCGACCCGACGAACATCACTACCTCCGGAAGCTGGGCCTTCTTTTCTGCAGCAGCCCAGAGCAACAACCGGGAGCTGTGGATGTCTGACGGCACCAGCCTGGGCACACAGATCGTCATCGCAAACAACAATCAGGAGATCAATCCGTCAGGCGCCAGTGACCCTTTGCATCTCACGGATCTTGATGGCGTCCTTTACTTCTCTGCAATCAGCGCCAACTTCGGACGGGAACCCTGGCGCACGGATGGAACCCTGGCCGGCACCACCCGGATTGCAGACTTGGTGCCTGGGAACGGCAGTTCGGATCCGGAGCAGTTCGTGAGATACAGAGGTGCGGTTTACTTTGTCTCAACGGCGCTGGGCCAGGGCATACGGCTGCGGAGTGAAGCCACCCCTAACATCCCCATTCAGGATGCCCTCTTCCCCAACACGGCAGGACCGGTGAATCCCAAGGAACTGCTGGTGATGGGCACCACCACCACCAGCCAGCGGATGTATTTTGCCGCAGAATTTCCCGGACGGGGAAGAGAACTGTGGAGAAGTGATGGCACCAACGTGGGCACAGAGTGCTTTGACATCAATGCAGGTGGAGGCAACTCCAACCCTGAGCAGCTGACTGTGGTAGGCAATGCGCTGTTTTTCGTCGCCAATACGGGTGGCCCCGGCGGAACGGGGCTGACGACGGGCCGGGAACTGTTCCGAAGCGGCGGCAGCCTGGCCACAACGAAAATTCTCAAAGACATCGTGGTGGGGGAAGGCAGCTCGAATCCTGAACAGTTGACTGAAGTGGATGGAAAGCTTTTTTTCACGGCTCAGACGCCCACTAATGGCCGGGAACTTTGGGTCAGCAACGGCTCTGCTGCAGGGACGGTCATGGTCAAAGACATCATTGAGGGAACAGGAAGCCCTGATATCCAGGGCATGACCAACGTGGATGGCATTTTGGTGTTTTCCGCAGACGATGGAATCAATGGCCGGGAAGTTTGGATTTCTGATGGAACTGCCGAAGGAACCACGATGCTGGAAAACCTGGCTCCAGCCAGCGCCTCCTCCAATCCCACTGATTTCACCCCCTTCCAGGGGCAGCTGCTTTACGTCGCCGCTGATCCGGAAGCCGGCGTGGAGCCACGCACAGGTTTCATCGGTTCCAATATTCAGGTGAAACAGGGAGAGACCATTCTGGCTGAGAATGACGTGGTGACTTTCCCCGGCGTGCTGGCCATGAAGGAAAAATCTGCGCCGCTGGAACTGACGATTGAAAACACGGGGATCAATACCCTGAGCAACATCAAAATCGTGATCAGCGGTGCGAACAAAACGGAGTTCAAGCTCACAGCACCTAAGGCGGACAAATCCGTCACCAAAGACGAGAGCACCGTCTTCGGAGTCATGTTTGCCCCTAAAGAAGGCGGCGTGCGTGAAGCCACCCTGTCCATTTTCAGCAATGACGGTGATACCAATCCCTTTGTTCTGACACTGCGTGGCAATGGTGACAAGGACCCCTACATCTCAGCCCATCCGGGCTCCCAGATGGCGTATGTCGGGGAATCGGCCAGCTTCACTGCGACAGCGACCTCTGACGAGGCTGACACGCTGACGGCCCAGTGGAGAAAAAAATCTGCCAAACTCGGCCTCCCCGTCTCCGGTCCTGCACCGCTCACCACCACCTATGATGTCTTTGGCATTACGCTCAAAGATGCTGGCAGCTACAATATCGCGGTTGAAGGCAGCAATGACAAAACGGTGAGCAATTCCGGTGAGCTGGGCGTGGTGCAGGACAACCTGACTCCGCTGGTGCTCAGTGCTCCTGTGGCAGGCTCGGTGAACATCAAGGTGGTCGCCGCCGGCAATCTGCTGACCTACCAGTGGAGAAGAAACGGCGTGCCGCTGAATAACGACTCCAGAATATCGGGTGCCCAGAGCAAGACATTGGTGATCAGGGGCCTGGTAACGGGAGATACCGCCCTTTACACGTGTGAGGTGAGCAACCCCGGCGGCAGCCGCATCGGCGGGACCACCCAGGTGAATGTCTTCACCCAAGCGCCAGCGATTCTGGATCTCCAGGGCATGCCCGACGGTGTCGTGGGCGGCTCCTATTATCACAAAGTAAAAATTGACACGGATCCGCTTAAAACTCCACAATCCTATTCAGCCAAGGGACTGCCTCCAGGATTGAAGATGAACGGCAAGACAGGAGAGATCACAGGCCGTCCGTTAAAAAGCGGCTCCTATTCGGCCATTCTGATTACGGCCCGGAACCTGGCAGGGACATCCACGTCGCCGCCACAGATCGTGACCATCGAAAATTTCCCGGAAGGTCTGGATGGTGTGTATTCGGCGACGGTGGAGCGTAACAGCCTGATCAACGGCGATCTGGGCGGACGGTTGGACCTGACCCTGAACAGCAAAGGCACCTTCACCGGCAAACTCATCATGGGCGGCAACAGCATCCCGGTCAAGGGAGGCATGAACATCCTCCGTGCATCCGAAAACACCCGTCCGTCTGCTGAGGTGGACCTGAAACCGTCCGCCAAGAGCGGGCTTCCGGCCATGACGCTTAACCTGGAGTTTGACATCCTGAGCGGTCAGCTGACCAACCTTGGAGGGATCACCAACACCCTGACTGCCGGTGCCGAAACGGCATTGGTCACGGGTTGGAAGAAGGTGGAAAAACTGAGGGCCCCCGTCTATACGGGCTCCTACACCATGGCCATGGAGCTGGTTGATCCCCTGCTCACCCAGGTGCCTCCGGGCTGGAGCTTTGCCTCATTCAAAGTGAGCAAGGACGGCAAGCTGAAGTTCGTCGGCCGCACGGCAGACGGGGAGAAAATTACCAGTGCCTCGATTGTCAGCAATACAGGCCAGGTCGTTTTCTACCAGCCGCTCTACACCAAAATCAGAGGATCCATGATGGGGGACATCGCCATTAATGACACTCTTAATTCAGACCCGACTGACAACTTGATCACAGGTTCCATGGACTGGGTGCGCCCGCCCAATACTTCCACCAAATCACGCGCTTACCAGGACGGATTCGGGCTGGAGGGCACGCCTGTGACCACACCGGTGGAACTCGACGCTGTCGGCTCAGGTTATGCCAAACCTGAGGGCTTGATCTTTGGAATTACCGAGGCACCTCCAATCACGCTTGATCTGCTCTTCAGCGGTGCAGGCATCGGCACACAGGCCAACACCACCGTGACGCTGGGTGAGAAGAACAAGATCACTCAGACCAGCAAGATCGCGAAGCTGAAGCTGAATGCATCCAAGGGTCTCTTCACCGGCACGCTGTCGCTGGAAGACGGACGCAAGTCCAGCTTCCTGGGGGCGCTGATCAACGACGGGAGCGAGCAGTTTGGTGCCGGCTACTTCATGCTGCCCCAAATTCCGACGGGGGATCAAACGGCCAAGACGAGCCCGATTCTCGGCGGCACGGTTGAGCTGAGCGAGGAAGAGGATGCGCCTCCTCCCTGAAGTGTAACAGTCCAAGACTGAATGCAATGGCACGGGGAGAAATCCCCGTGCCTTTTTTATTGGTCCGGTCCCTGGATGCGCTGATTGCGCTCACAAAAGCAATCGCTTTTCAATTTCGCCTTTTTAATGTCTGCCCTTCTAACCTGACCATGCCCTGATGAGCGGGGTTCAGTCTGCTTTTTATCCTGTTTTATTTTTTTATGATCCGCGTTCGTTTTGCTCCCTCTCCCACCGGTGACCTTCATGTCGGCGGTGCCCGCACGGCATTGTTCAACTGGCTCTATGCCCGCAAGAATGGCGGGACTTTTATCCTGCGGATTGAGGACACGGACGGTGCCCGCAATACGGAGGAGGCCTCCGCCGGCATCTTGAAAGGCCTGAAATGGCTGGGACTGGACTGGGATGAGGGTCCTGAAAAGGGGGGCGATTACGGCCCCTATTATCAGAGCCAGCGCAAAGACATTTATGACGCCTATCTGGCCAGGCTGGAGGCGGCGGGCCGCACCTATGTGGAGGAAAATGGAGCGGTGAGATTTAAGTTCAGCCGCACGGCCATCACCGTCCATGACATGGTGTGCGGAGATGTGACCTTTGCCCCGACCGAGGAGCCGGACATGACCGTGCGTCGGCCAGACGGCAGCTACATCTTTCACTTTGTGAACGTGGTGGATGACATTGAAATGAAGATGACCCATGTGTTTCGCGGCGAGGACCATCTCTCCAACACCTGGAAGCACATTGACCTCTTCAATGCCTTTGGGGCCACCCCGCCCACGTATGCGCACATCCCGCTCATCCTTAACAGTGACAGCTCCAAGATGAGCAAACGGGATGCGGGCAGCGCCATCGAGAGCAGCTACATGAACGGTGGGTTCCTTCCGGATGCCGTTTTCAACTACCTCTGCCTCCTGGGCTGGACGCCCCGCACGGAAGCTGAAGTTCTGGACCGTCAAGCTCTCACCGCCTTGTTTGAGCCTGGTGAAATCCACAGCTCCAATGCCCGGTTTGACATGCAGAAGTGCAGTTGGTTCAACGCGCAGTATCTGCGCGCCCTGAGTCCGGAAGCCTTGTTTAATGCAGCCCGTCCGTTTTTGGACCAGGCCGGCCTGGACATCCGTGGTGAGGCCATGGCCGCCGCTGCGGTTTACAGTGTGAAGGAAAAGGTGAGCCTGCTGACGGAGATCCCGGCCTGGGTACATTACTTCTTCCGCGAAGACTACCCTTATGAAGATGAAGTCGTCACGAAACTGAAGGCCAAGCCGGAAAACACGGCCCTGCTGGAAGCTGCGATGACCACCTTTGCCGCCTTTCCCGACTGGACGGAGACTGCGGTGCACACGGCCATCGAGGAAGCCGCCAAAAAGGCTGCCGTCAAACCCGGTGCCCTGATGCCACTGCTGCGCTTTGCCCTCAGCGGCCAGTCACGCGGTCCGGGTGTCAGCACGATTGCCTTTTTGATTGGAAAAGAAAGCACGGTGCAGAGAATCCAGCGCACCCTGGCTCTTTGAGGCAAAGCCATGCGCCTGCACGCCATCACTCTCCGCAATTACCGCCGCCACCAGGAGCTGCGGGTGGAGCTGGATGCGGAGCGGACTTTGATCGGCGGGGCGAATGAATCCGGCAAAAGCACTTTGGTGGAAGCCGTGCACCGGGCGCTTTTTTTAAAGGCCAAAGGGAACTCTGAGGTGCACCGGCGGATGACCTCCCTTACGTATGCGGGGAAGCCGGAGGTGGAGGTGGAATTTGAGGCGGGAGCGAAGCGGTACCATCTGGTGAAGTGCTTTAAAGGAGCCAGTGGGACGGTGCGGCTGACGGAGGCCGGAGGCGGAAGCTGGCAGGGGGATGAGGCGGAGGAAAGGCTGGCGCAACTGCTGAAAATAGGGGCTGGAGGCCGCAAGCCGCAGGAGCAGTGGGGGCACCTGTGGGTGTGGCAGGGCAGCTCCGCCCATGACCCGCTGACGCAGGCGGAGGCGGAGCGGGACAGCCTGGTGCAGCGCCTGCAATCCCAGGGCGGGGCAGCGGTGATCCAGTCCGCATTGGATACGAAGGTGGCGGGATATTTTGCAGCGCAGGTGGAGGCTGTTTTTCACAAGACCAGCGGAGAAGCAAAGAAAGGATCTGACTACGGCCAGGCCATCCAGGCGGAAAAGGAGGCCAAGGAGGTGGAGGAGCGGGCTCGCGGTGTGCTGGAGAACCTGCAGCAGGCAGTGATGCAGCATGAGCAGGCCAGCCGCCAGATGGAGGAGGCGGAGGAGGCGCTGAAAATGATGGAGGGCCAGCGCGTGGCGCTGGAGGAGAGGGCGGTCCAGGTGGCCGGGCTGAAGCGCGAGGAGGAAAACCAGGCGCGGCTGGCGGAGGAGGCGCGGCGGGCGTATGAGGAGCGGCTTCTCGCCGAACAAAAAGTATCGGAATTGAGGTCGGCACTGGCAGCCAAACAAGCGGCTGCGGCCCCGCAGCGGGAGGACCTGGGGCGTTTTGAAACCCGGCTGGCGGAGGCGCAAAGAGAGGCGGCGGAAGCGGAGGAAAAGTACGTGGAAGCAGAGACACGGCACCGCTCAGCGCGCAGTCTTGCGGAGCTGGCGCAGGCGCTGGCCACTGTGGAGGAAAAGATCCGTGGTCATGACCGCCTGCGGGAAAGGGACAGGCAGATGCAAGCGCTGACGGCGCAAAAAACAAATCTGGAAACGCAGCTGGCGGCACTGCCGCCGGTGGATGCGGGGGCGGTAAAGCAACTGCAGGATCTGGAAAAGGCGCTGGGCCAGGCGCAGGCGGTCCTGGACAGTGTGGCGACGGGCATTGAAGTGCTGACCTCCGATGCAGACATCCGCCTGGGACAGGAGGCTCTTGCAACAGGAGAGAAACGCACGCTCACGGCGGAAACAGAACTGCGCATCGGTGGCAGCCGGCTGCGCATCCTGCCGGGCGGGGGGACATCGCTGGCCCAGGCGCGGAAGAAGGAGCTGGATACGCGGCGGGTGATGGAGGATGCCTTTGCCAGGCTGGGCTTGAAGTCGCTGGAAGAAGCAGGCGAGGTGCTGGCGCGGCGGGGGCAGGTGCAGGGTGAAATCAAAGCCAGGCTCGCAGAGCTGAAGGGGCTGGGGGCTGAAAAGATTCCTGCCGAGCTGAAGGCGGCCAGCCGTGAACTGGCTGCGGCCAGGGCAGAAGCGGAACGGCGCCGTGAAACCTGCGAAGAGTCCTCCCCTGCCCTGGCGGAGGCGCAAAAGATCCTGGCGGAGGCAGAGCGTGACCAGCAGGCCAGCCGTATGCAGAGGGACCAGTGTGCCGCTGCTCTGAAAAAAGCGGAAGCCGCTCTCACTGCCCAGGCGGAATCCATGCGGAAAACGGAGCAGGAAATGATGGAACTGGAGATCCATCTGAAAGTGCTGCTGGAGCGTGAAGGCGATGATGCGGCGCGTGCGCTGGCTGTGCAGCAAAGGCTGGCACAGAAGACGTCTGCGGAAGCGGCGCTGGCCGGGACGCGGCAGGCGCTGGAGAAACTGCAACCGCAATTCCTGGATGCGGAGCAGGCGCAATATGACCGGGCATGGAAGGCCCAGAGCGACAAGAAAAGCAGTGCGCATGAAAAACGCATCGCAGCAGCGGCGATGCTGCGCAGTGATGGCAGCAATGACCCGGAAGCTGCGCTGGCGCTGGCGTGCGCACGCAGCCAGGCGGCTCAGGCCCACCGTGAAGCGGCGGGCCGGCAGGCCGAGGCCCTGCGCCGGGTTCACCAGCTCATCCTGGAGGAACAGCAGAAGCTGGCGGACCAGTTTACCCGTCCCCTGGCAGACAGGGTGGAGGGGTATTTGCAACGTTTGTTCGGCCCGGATGTGCTGGTGCAAGTGAGCCTGCAGGGGAATGCTTTTGAAAAGCTGACCGTGAGCCGGGCAGGGCAAAGCGCGTTCGACTTTGACAGCCTGAGCAACGGCGCGAAAGAGCAGGTGGCGGCGGCCTTCCGGCTGGCGCTGGCGGAGATCCTGGCGGAGGCGCATGACGGGTGCCTGCCGGTGGTCTTTGACGATGCCTTTGCCCACTCGGACCCGGACCGTGTGCAGCATCTGCAAAGGATGCTGGACCTGGCTGCCACTCGGGGCCTGCAGATCATTTTGCTGACCTGCACGCCTGCGGATTATGCGATGCTAGGGGCCAAGGAAATAAGACTTTGACTGGCGGCGTTTTACCTCCCGGCTTTTCATGTGGGGCGCTTCATGCCACCCTGCGGACATGACACGGCTCCAGGCGCTTTTGAGCGACGTTTATTCACGGTTCAGACCGGCGGCTTCCTACCGCGTGGTGCGCTGGCTTTTCCCCAGGCTGCTGGCGGGGATATACGTGATCGCCTTTTTATCCTGGGAGGTGCAGCTGGACGGGCTGTGCGGTGAGGAGGGCATCCTGCCCACGGGGCGGCTGATGGAAAACATCCAAAAGTATGAGGAGGTGGAAGAGACCTCGCTGTTCTGGAGCTATCCGTCCCTTTACCACTGGCAGTACAGTGACGCGCTGGCGCATGGGCTCTGCTGGGCGGGGGTCTGCCTGTCGCTGCTGGTGATAGCGGGGGTGCTCCAGGGGCCGCTGCTGCTGGCGCTGTGGTTTGGCTACCTGTCCATCGCCAGCACCGGGGAAATTTTCATGGGCTATCAATGGGATGCACTGCTGCTGGAGGCGGGCCTTCTCGCGGTGCTGCTGGCCCCCTGGCGGTGGTGGACGTGGCGCCTCCCGGCACGACATTCTTCCCCACCCAAAGGGTCGGTGTTTCTGCTGCATTTTCTGCTCTTCCGGCTGATGTTTTTATCGGGGTATGTGAAGATCGCCGGAGGCGACAATGTGTGGGAGGACATGAGTGCGCTGCGCTATCATTTTGAAACGCAGCCGCTGCCGAACATGCTGGCCTGGTGGATGCACCAGCTGCCGGACTGGGCGCTGGCGTGGAGCTGCCGGGGAATGTACGGGATCGAGCTTCTGCTGCCCTTTGCCATCTTCCTGGGCCGCTGGGGGAGGATGAGTGCGTGTGCCGGATTCAGCCTTCTGATGGTGGCGATATTTGCGACGGGGAATTACAATTTCTTCAACCTGCTGACGGTGGCACTGGCGCTGGCCTTGCTGGATGATTCCTGGTGGCCGCAAAGCTTGAAAAGACGGCTGGTGAAGGAGAGCCGAGGTGAGGCGGAGCCGCGCTGGCACTGGCGGCACTGGCCGGCGATGCTGGTCGCGGGACCGGCCCTGCTGCTGAGCCTGCTGGCGGCAGACGGATTCCTGGCCGGGCGCATCCCTGGCTGGAAGGCGAAGCTGCCGGTGGAATGGCAGGCATCGCTTTATGCGCCGGTGCAGGGTCTGCGCAGCTTCAATGCGTATGGACTTTTTCAGGACATGACGGAGGAGCGGCCGGAAATCGTCATTGAGGTAAGTGATGACGGCTACCGGTGGCTGGAGCTGGAGTTCCCATGGAAACCGGGTGACTTGAAGCGGCGGCCTGGGCAGGTGGCGCCACACCAGCCACGGCTGGACTGGCAGATGTGGTTCGCAGCCTTGTATCCCGGTTTTCAGCCCAACCGGGATGCGCAGCCGGGATCGCCATTGTTTTGGTTTGGAGAATTCCTGGGAGGTCTGGCACAGGGAAAACAGCCGGTTTGGGATCTGATGGAGCCGCCGCCCATGCCGATGGACGACATTCGTGAGATCCGCGCCGTGCTGTATCAATACCGTTTTACGGACATGGCCACACGGCTGCAAACCGGGGAATGGTGGACACGGGAGTGGAAGGGCGGGTATTCGCCCATCTTCAAAATCACGCCTCCGGCCCAGCGCGAAGCAGCGGCGGAATCCGGGCAGGATGCACCATAGGTAAATCTGGACTTTGTCCCAGCAGCGGATTGAGTGAACCCATGTCGCCCATGCCCAACCCTGACTCCCCTGCCCCCCTGCCGCGCACCCTGATTGTGATGGGTGTGAGCGGCTGCGGAAAGACCCTCATTGGCAACCTGCTGGCGGAACGGCTGGGCGGTGTGTGCGAGGATGCGGATGATTTTCATTCAGCGGCCAACAAGCAGAAGATGGGGGCGGGCATCCCGCTGACGGATGAGGACCGCTGGCCATGGTATGCAGCCTTGCGGGCACGGATTGAGGAGATGCGGGAACAGACGCCGCTTTATATCCTGGCCTGCTCGGCGCTGAAGGAGATCTACCGGGAGAAGCTGCGGGCGGATGATGCGGCGTCCGACATGATCTTTGTGCATCTGAAGGGTCCCAAGGAAGTGATTTTTTCCCGCATGGCGAAACGGGAGGGCCACTACATGCCGGTGACGCTGCTGGACAGCCAGTTTGCGATTTTGGAGGAGTCTGCGGATCTTTGGAATGTGTCACTGGAGCAGACTCCTGAGGAGATTGTGGAGGAAGTGGTGAAGCGCCTGGGAAGGGCCTGAGATTATGCAAACGACGAGGCGCTGGCATCAAAGTCTCGCGGCGCGATACGGCGTGGTGATGGTGGGGTTTGTAGCGGTGGGATCGCTGCTATTGGTAACCTGGCTTGGGCATCACCAGCAGGAAGAAGCGCGCCGGGTGTTTGTGACCGTCTCACAAAATGATGTGGATTTTGTGAAGCGCCTGAACCTGCCGCGCAGTGCCAAACTGGCGGCAGATTTGCGGCAACTTCTGCGGATGGACATCCACTTCCGCAACCGGGCCGGAGAGACGGAACCCGCGCTGCCTCCGGAGGAAGAAGAGGACCTCCGCCAAGTGACGGGAGGAACGGATATCCACCTCCTGTCATCAAGACGTGAGGCGCTGGTGATGCGGCTGGATGATGCGCATGAGATGATTTTTATCCGCGAGCCAACGGCACTGATGCTCAGCCTGTGGCATCCGGCGACGTTGTATGCGCTGATGGCTTTCTGGCTGTTTTCAGCGGTCTTTGCCTGGATCCTGGGACAGCAGGTGGTGGGTCCGGCGAGAAGGCTGACGCGAGGGCTGACAGACTTTTTTGACCCGGCCGGAAAGGAACTGCCGGAGACCCGGAGAAAGGATGAAATAGGCGAACTGGCGCGCGCGCTTACCCAGGCCAGGGATGACCTCCTCATTGAAAGGCAGCGCCGTGAGCAGTCGGAAAGACTGGCACTGCTGGGGCGGGTGGCCACCGGGCTGGCGCATGAGATCAAGAATCCGCTGGCCAGCATCCAGCTCCATGCCCAGCTCATGGACCGTGTGGATCTGGATGCGGAATCGCAGGTTTCATTGGGGCATCTGCTTGCGGAGGTACAGGTGATCGAGGGGCTGGTGAACCAGTGGCTGTATCTGGCAAGACCAGCCTCACCGAAAAAACAGCCTCTGGAGCTGATGCCCCTGGTGGACGAAACGGTGGCTATGCTGAGGCCGCAGGCGGCCCATGCCGGAGTGACGATGGAAACGGAGAGCCGGGCAGTGACAAACTCACGCTCCCTGGGCGACCGCCTGAGACTGCAGCAGGCGCTGCGAAATGTGATTCTCAATGCGATCCAGGCCATGCCTGGGGGCGGGCAACTGCGTATCTTTTTGGAGGCCCAGGCCGGTGAGAAAGAATTCAAGCTGGTCCTCGAAGATGAAGGCCGCGGATTTACGGAAGCTGCGCTCCATCACGGAACGGAGCTGTTTTTTTCCGAAAAGGAAGGTGGCATGGGCGTGGGCCTGAATGTGGCCAGAGAGATTATTTCTGCCCATGAAGGAAAGATGATGCTCAAAAATCATCCCAAAGGCGGAGCGCGGGTGGAGATCACTTTGCCGATGGTCATTTCATGACCGTGAATCATGCCCATGAACCGAGTGCTGATCATCGAAGACGAATACGCCCTGGCAGCGGCGCTGGCCTCCGTGGTGAGGCGGCTGGGGGCGGAGCCGGTGGTGGCGGCCTCGGGCCAGGGGGGACTGGACAAAGCGCGAAAGCAGAAGTTCGACGCCGTGCTGCTGGACATCGGTCTGCCGGACATGAGCGGTCTGCAGGTGCTGTCAGAGCTGCAAAAGGAGCCGGACCCACCCGCCGTGCTGGTCATCACGGCCCATGGGACGCTGGACAATGCCCTGGAAGCAAGGCGGCTGGGGGCGCATGATTACTTTTTAAAGCCGCTGAACCTGGCTGAAATCCAGCCACAACTGAGGGCGCTGCTGACCCTGCCACGGCAGGAGACGCAGGCAGAGGCTGCCGTGCCAGGCCCCGCCTCCATGACAGGCAGCACGCCGCTGATGCAGCGCGCTTTTTCTGTGATCGCCCAAGCCTGCGCCACCCAGGTGCCGGTGCTGCTGACCGGCCAGCCCGGGACTGGTAAAACGCTGGCGGCGGAGGTTATCGCCACCCGCCACGGGGGACATGCGCCCATACGTTTCCGCTGTGATGAATGGACTGCCGAACAGGCGGGAGACATGCTGGTCCAAAGCCTGGAGCGAGCCAAAGGAGGCACGTTGCTCATTGAGGAGGCAGGTTCTCTGCCGCTGCCAGTTCAGGCAGTTCTTTCCAATGCGCTGACGAAGGGTGGTGTGCGGGTGCTGGCAACCTCCTCGATGCCTCTGCTGGAAATGGTGCGTGAAGGACGTTTCCGCGAAGATCTTTATTATCAGCTCAGTGTGCTGCATGTGGCTCTGCCCGCCCTGGCGGAACGTACAGAAGACATTCCAGCTCTCGCCACAGCGATGCTGCTACGGCATGCACCCGAGCGGGAGCTGTCTCTGTCCCAGGAGGTTCTGGCGAGCTTGAAAGCTTATGCCTGGCCGGGGAATGTGCGGGAGCTGGCCACCGCCATGCAGCATGTGGCAGCCGTCTGTCCGGCACCTCCCGTGCTGCCACGCCATTTGCCGGACGTGATTGTGGCCTCCACCCATTTGGAGCAGTCACTTGACCGCGCCTTGGTGGCCTGGCTGGACCAGAAGCTGACCTGTGAGGAAAGGGCGATGCCCGAGTATGACACGCTGCTGGCCGCCGTGGAAAAGCTGCTCCTGGGGGAACTGCTGACACGGTTTGATGACAAACCCACGCGCATGGCTGCCGCCCTGAACATGAACCGGGCGACGCTAAGAAGGAAGCTCAGGGAGCTATTGGGGCGGGAGTAGAGATCCAAGAAGGCACTTGGCAAGTGCCTCTCCTTGCTTGCACCGGCCACCTGGCAAGTGCCGCTCCTTGATCAGATGCCGGGAGGTTCAGTGATGGGAATGTCCAGCACACAGGGGCTGTGGTCTGAGAGCCTGACGGTCAGGCCTTGAACAATGCCGGTGAGCGTCTCGCCAAAATGCGGAGCCAGGCGGTAGCCGCTGCCCTCCGTCTGGGCGGAGGGGGGAGCTTTGACAAACATCCAGTCCAGCCGCGAGCGGCCGATGGGGCCGATGGGCCGCTGCACGCTGAAGGTGGGGGTCTGGCCTTTGATGGCCTTTTCATTGGAATTGGCCAGTTTGGCGTTGGAGCGGTTGATGGAGCGCTCCTTGTCCCCGCGCAGGTCAAAGCGGCCGCCATCGGCGAAGCGGAATTCTTCAACGCGGTTAAAGAGTCCGCGCGTCTTGTTAGGCAGGATGACGGGAATGTGGAGGGCCATGGGACTGTGGAAATTTTTGGCCGTGTTGAGCAGAACACGGCCAGAATTCAGGGCGATGGGAGCGGCCATGAGGAGGTTCATGCTGACGCCGAGCCAGGTCTCCGGATTGGTGGAGGTGCGGGAGAAAATACGGGTGACGGAAGTGGGGCTCAGGTCTTCATGGGCGGTGTTGTGATCTCCGGCCATGACGACTGTGTGCGGGATATCACGGATGTAGGACAAGATCTCCGCCATCTGGGCCTCACGGTCACGCGGGCGGGCTTTGATCTCCAGATGGTTGTTGATGATGGTCAGGGTGTTCCCTGGCAGCCCAGGCACCTCCAGATCCACGCGGAAAAAGATGCGGCCACCGACTTTCATCTCCCGCATGATCTGGTTTTCAAAAACGAATTCGGTAGCGAGACGGCGGGCATCTTCTGCCAGGGCAGTGCTGGCCTTTTCGCCTGCATGCCAGTCGTATGGCTGCGCTCTGAGTTGGAAGCATTGGGCCTGTTTGATCGGATAACGGGACAGCACAGCCAGACCAAACACGCCTTTGTATCGAGCCTGATCCGGCTGGTGACGGACCTTGCCACCGCGACCATCGGAAATGTCCTCCAGGCCAAGCAGAACAGGATCAATCTCCAGTTGCTGGGGGGCATAGACATAATTCATACCGAGCGCCTGGGCCAGGTCCCGGGTCACATCCCGATAGCCTGAACGGCTGATGCCGATGTCCATTTCTTGAAGAATGAGCACATCCGCCGAAGCCAGACGATCTCGCTCGCGCATGAGCTCGTCATAGGCAGCACTGCCCTTGGGAGATGCATTGAGATTTATCAAAGACTCAAAGCCGGCCTGGGAAGAAAGGGCCTGGGTCACCTCCCGCATGCGGAGAGATTTTTCCACATTCCAGGTGGCCACGCGCAGGAAGTCTCCCTGTTGGGGATTTTGCAACCGGGAGGGCCTTTTCCCCTGATAATAGGCTTCATTGGAAATGATGGGCCGGTTCAGCAGCCGGGCGACTTTGGACTCCAGTTCGCCGCCAGGCTGGGGAGTGGTGACCAGTGTTTTTAATTCTTCAAACGAGAGGAAATCCGTGCCCTGGTAACGAGGGAAGGAGCTTTGGGAAAACCGGGTGACGGGATCGGAACGGGAGACCGCCAGGGTCTGCTGGATGTTCTTTTTGGGGTGCGTGCCACAGGCGGCCAGGAGGCATGCCGCCGCCATCAGCAGGGTGTGGTAAACGGCAAAATTCGACACGGGGTACATCACATTTAAAATTCACCACCGAGCGCCAAATGCAAATCCGCGCGGTTGCGCAGGCGCTGCGCCTGGACGCCGATGAGGGCGCTGCGGGCATCAAAGGCGCGCTGGCTGGCCTCCAGCAGGGTCAGCACATCGGTGAGGCCTTTTTCATACTGACCGAGCGCCAGTTTTTCCGACCTTTCGGCTTCTTCGGCGGCACGGGAAAGGGAGGAGGCCTGGTCCAATAAGAAGCGGTCAGCGGCAAGGGCGGTCTCCACTTCCTGAAAGGCGGTGAGGGCGCTGCCTTTATAAGTGGCCAGAAGTTCCTCATAGCGGGCGCGCTCCAGCCTCACGCCAGCGACGAGCCGGCCACCCTGGAAGAGCGACATGGCCGTGTTGCCGGCGATGGACCAGATGGCGGATTCGGGTACGAGAAGATTGTCCATGTCCTGCGAGGTGCGGCCGCTTTCCCCGGTGATGCGGAAGCTGGGCAGAAAGGCTTTTTTGGCGGAGCTTTCGCGGCTGACGGCGGCTTCAAGCTGGCGCTCGGCGGCACGCAGGTCCGGACGGCGCAAGAGCAGCTCGGAAGGCAGACCGGCCGGGATGCTGCGGCGAAGCACGGGCAGACTGCCCATGCCAGCTTCCTTGCCGGCCGGGTAGCCGCCCAGCAGCACCTCCAGTGCACGGCGGGTCTGGTCCACGGCGGCCTGTCTTTGCTTCAGCGTGGCCTCCGTGCGGGCCAGGTCGGCACGGGCAAGGCTGACGTCCAGGGCGGCGCGGTCCGGCTCGATGCCGCGGTCCATCTGGTTTTCCAGGATGCCTAGCTGCATGCGGCGGGTGCGGATGTTCTCGTCAGCGAGTGCCAGTAGGGCCTGCGCCTCCGCCAGGGTGGTGGCGGTACGCACGGTATTGGCGGCGAGGGAAAGACGGGCGGCGTGAAAATTTTCCTCCGCTGCCAGGCGGTTGGCCTTGGCGGCCTTGCGCTCATCAGCAATGCGCCCCCAGAAATCAACTTCCCAGGTCATATTGAGGGGAAGACGGAAGCGGTTGGCGATCGGAGTGAGGCCTGGGAAACGCTGGTCCCCTGGGCTCTGGGAACGGCTGGCATTGTAGTTGGTGGTCAGGGCCGGATACAGGGCGGCCCCGGCCTGGATAGTCTCGGCATAGGCCTGCTGCACACGCTCCGCCGCTGCGGTGAGGTCCGGATTCGCGGCGATGGCCTGTGTCACCAGGGCGCTAAGCCGGGGACTGTTAAAATCAGCCAGCCAGCCGGTGGAGGCCTTTTCAGGGAGGGAGGGGAGGGCCGCCCAGTTCTCCGGGGCCAGGGCATGCATCTCGTACACATCCTCTTTCAGGCGCTTGGTTCCCAACGGAGGAAACAGCCCGCAGGAAGCGAGCAGCGGCACGCTAAGGACCAGCATTCCCTTGTGCAGGGAGGTGGGTGACCAGAGGGGGGAAAACGGCATCCGCTCCATTTAGCCGCTTTGCCCCCGGCTTCAACCTGAACACCACTTTACGAAAAAGCCGGGCTGATTTTCATCGGCCCGGCTTTGACTGAATGGAATGAGTCAGACGGACTAGACCTTGCCAAAGATGGTGTTGCCAGTGCTACGCAGGTCGTCGCAGGCTTCCTTCATGCGCTCGCAGAGGCCCTGCTCGCCCTTTTTCAGGTAGCTGCGCGGATCGTAGGCTTTTTTATCACCCACTTCGCCGTCAATCTTGAGCACGCCAGAGTAGTTCTTCATCATGTGGTCCACGAGGGGGCGGGTAAAGGCGTACTGGGTGTCGGTATCAATGTTCATCTTGATGACGCCGTAATCCAGGGTCTCGCGGATCTCTTCGAGAGGGGTGCCGCTGCCGCCGTGGAAGACGAGGTCCATTTCGGCATTGTCGCCATATTTGCCCATGACGGCGGCCTGACCGTCCTTAAGGATGGTGGGCTTCAGCTTCACGGCACCGGGTTTGTAAGCGCCGTGGACGTTGCCAAATGTGGCGGCGAACATGAACCTGCCGATGCCATTGAGGGTCTCATAAACGACCAGCATGTCTTCTGGCGTGGTGTAAAGCTTGTCGTTGGAGACGCCGGAGGTGTCATGACCGTCCTCCTCACCGCCGACGACGCCGGCTTCGATTTCCAGGATGATGTCCAGTTCGACACACTGCTGGAGCAGCTCCTTGGAGATGCGCATGTTTTCTTCCAGCGGCAGTTCGGAGCCGTCGAACATGTGGCTGTTGAAGAGGTTGCCTTTGCCGGCCTCACGGCGGGCCTTGGTGGCGGCCAGGAGGGGCTTGAGGAATTTTTCGACGTTCTTTGGATGGCAGTGGTCGGTGTGCAGGGCCACCAGGATGTCATAACGCTCAGCCAGGATGTGAACGGCCTCGGCCAGGACAATGGCACCAAGGGCCATGTCCTTCACGGAGGTGCCTGAGGCGAATTCACCGCCGCCGGTGGAAACCTGGATGATGCCGTCGGACTTGGATTCTGCGAATGCCTTCAGCGCACCGTTGATGGTAGGAAGTGAGGTGACATTGATGGCCGGGTAGGCGTAACCGCCTTTCTGGGCGGCATCAAGCATGGCACGGTATTGGGCAGGGGTGGCGACGGGCATTTCGGGATGTATTTGTGGTTAACCAGTATGGAATAGAAGCAAGAATGATGCCCGGTGCAAGGTTGGGTTGCCAGAGAACCGCAACCCACGGGGTACCAAGCGGCCGGCCGGGCCGTATCCAGGGAGGCCGGATCCTCCGACACCTTCCCTTGCCAGCGGGCTTCCCCGCGCCAATGTCCTTTTTTCCATGCCTGCCCGCCGTCTCCGCTCCACCCCCGCCCGCAAATCCCCCCGTTCCTCCGCGTCAGCGGGTGCGGACCTCACCGTTCCGCCCCTGACCGCCCAGGTGCGCACGCTTGAAAACGGCCTGGATGTAATCGTCCGCGAGGACCATGAGCATCCGCTCGTCAGCGTGCAGATTTGGGTCAAAGCCGGCAGCCTGCATGAGGAAAAATGGACCGGGGCCGGCCTGGCGCATTGTGTGGAACACATGCTTTTCAAGGGCACGGTCCGGCGCAGCGCTTCGCAGATTTCCCAGGGCATCCAAGAGTTGGGCGGCTATGTAAATGCCTACACCACCTTTAACCGCACGGTTTACTGGATTGATGGCCTGGCCGACCAGACCGAAGGGTATCTGGACATCCTGGCGGACATGGTGCGCCATTCGAAAATTGACCCCCTGGAGCTGCAAAAGGAGCAGGACGTGATCCGCCGGGAAATGGCCATGGACAATGATGACCCTGGCTCCGCCGTGCAGCATCTGGTGCAGAGCACGTCCTTCCGCCAGCATCCGCTGAAGCACCCCATCATCGGCCACCGGGCCATTTTTGACCAGGTGAGCCGCGACGATGTGGCGGGCTTTGTGAGCCGGCATTACGTGCCGAACAACTGCTTTGTCGTCATCGCGGGCGCGGTGGATGCGGAAGCCTGCTTTGCCGCTGCGCAACGTTTGTTAGGCGACTGGGAGCGCCGCCCGTATGAGCCCATCCTGCTGCCAGAAGAGGCCCCGCAGCGCGGACGCAGGGAAGGCCGGAAAAACTTTGATACCGAGCTGACGCGCATCGCGCTGGGCTGGCAGATCCCCGGCGAAGGGCATGAGGACAAGGCCGCACTGGACGTGCTCGGTTTCCTGCTCGGATCCGGGCGCAGCTCGCGCCTGTATCAGGAGCTGCGGGAAAAACGCAGCATCGCGCACTCCGTCTGGGCCGGGGCCTGGGGAGCGCAGGAATGCGGCCTCTTTAATACCGAGGCAGAGTGTGATCCAAAAGATGCGGATGACTGCCAGAAGGCCATGCTGGAGGTCATCGAAACCTTCAAGACCAAAGGCCCCACGGCGGCAGAGCTGGCCAAGGCGGTCCGCGCCACCATCGGCGGCCAGGTCCGCACCCTCACCAGCACCAAAGGGCAGGCCGCCTCCCTGGCCAGCAGCTGGCTGAATGCAGGTACTCTGGACCAGGCGCAGCATTATCTGGCCGCCGTCCGCGCCCTCACGCCAACAGCTGTCCGCGACATCGCCCGCCGTTATTTGAACCCGGCCTCCTGCAGCATCGCCCTCGTGGGTCCGGATGTGGAAAAGACCTCCAGCACGCTGCAGAGCACCAGCACAAAAAACGAGGTGCAGCGCTTTGTCCTGGGCAACGGGCTGACCGTGCTCATCGGGGAAAATCCGCGCCTGCCGCTGGTCTCCATCCGCGCCAGCTTCCTGGCCGGTGTGCCCGCAGAAACAGCGGCCAATGGAGGAGCCACGCAGGTCTCCGCCGCCATGCTTTTAAAAGGCACCAAGACCCGCACCGCCGCGCAGATCGCCTCCGAGCTGGAGAACCTGGGCGGCTCTCTGCAATGCACCGCCGATGCACATCGTTATTTGTTAGGCACGGACGTGATGCGCGGGGATGAAACGAAGGGGCTGAACCTCATCGCCGACCTCCTCCAAAACGCCACCCTGCCGGCCGCGCAGCTCAAGGAAGTGCAAAAGCGCCAGATCGCCTCCATTCTGGAAGAGAAAGAAGATCCGCTCACCGTGGCCATGCGCCACGCACGCAAGGAGATCTTTGCCGGCACACCCTTCGCCCGCACCGCGCTGGGCACGGAGGAATCCGTGAAGGCGCTGAAGGTGGACACCTGCCGGGCCATGCTCAGCAAGTCCATCGTCGGGGCCAATGGTGTCCTTTCCATCCATGGCGACGTCAAGGCGGCGACCATCCTCAAGCAGGTGGAAAAGGCCCTGGGCAAGCTCAAAAAAGGCAGCACGCATTACGATGCCAAAACCAAATTCCCGCTGACTGCCGACGTCATACCCGGCCGCCATGAGCTGCGCCTGGACAAGGAACAGGCCATCATCGTCATCGGCTTCCGCACCGTGGGTCTGCATCATCCGGACAGCCAGGCTCTGTCCCTCATTGACGAGGCCTGCAGCGACATGGGCAGCCGCCTTTTCAACCGCATCCGCGAGGAGCTCGGGCTGGCCTATTATGTAGGTGCCCAGCACTTCTCCGCGCTCGGTGCCGGTGCGTTTTATTTCTATGTGGGCACCGATCCAGAAAAAGCCCCGCTCGCCCAGCAGGAGATGCTGGCGCAGATCCAGGACTTGGTCACCAACGGCCTGGCTGCCGATGAAATCCAGCGTGCCAAGACCACCTGGCGCTCCGGCTGGCTGCGCGCGCAGCAGGGCAATGGCAGCTTGGCCGATTCCTACGGCTGGAACGAGATCAACGGCCTGGGCTACGAACACTTCCGCCAGCTCCCCGCCAAGATCGAAGCCCTGACCGACGAAGACCTCCGCCGCGCCGCGAAGACCTACTTTAACCCGGCCGAGGCGCACATCGTGACGGTGATGCCGGAGGCCGAGTAAACAGTTTTCAGTTTTCGGTATTCAGACTTCAGAAGTGGTTGCCTCCCGGTGAACACTGAAAACCGCATACTGCAAACTGGACCTCCATGCCGCTTTCAGATAGCGACATGGGGTTTTCCGTTTCTTGACGCCCTCGGCCCTCTTCGTCTAAAACGGTCCCCCTATGGCCACCATCGCCGTTCTCGGCACACTTGACACGAAAGGACCGGAGCACGCGTATGTCGCGGAGCTAATTCGCCAGCGCGGGCATCAGACACTGCTCATGGATACGGGCAGCGGCGCTGCGCCCACGGTGGATCCTGACATCACACGGGAGGAAATCGCGGCTGCTGCAGGCATTGACCTGGCAGGCATCCAGGCCCGGCAGGACCGTGGGGAGGCGGTGACGGCCATGGCGGAAGCTTCGGCCAAGGTGCTCGCGAATTTCGCTTCGACAGGGCTCATCCAAGGGGTCATTTCCCTGGGCGGCGGTGGCGGTACGGCCATCAGCACCCGTGCCATGCGCGCCCTGCCCATCGGTTTTCCCAAGGTCATGGTATCCACTCTGGCGGCGGGCAATGTCGCCCCTTACGTCGGCACCAAGGACATCGTCATGATGCCCAGCATTGTGGATGTCTCCGGCCTGAACCGCCTTTCCCGCACTCTCCTGGCACGCGCTGCCGGGGCCATCTGCGGCATGGTGGAAATGGAGGTACCGCCTGCCACGGACAAGCCGCTCATCGCCGCCTCAATGTTTGGCAATACCACCGAGTGTGTGAATGCCGCCAAGGCCATCCTCGAAGACGCGGGGTATGAGGTCCTCGTCTTCGCCGCCACCGGCATGGGCGGTCGCATCATGGAAAGCCTCATCGAAAGCGGCCTCATTACCGGCGTGCTGGACATCACCACCACGGAGTGGGCGGATGAGCTGGTGGGTGGCGTGCTCAATGCCGGCCCGCATCGTCTGGAGGCCGCTGGCAAAACAGGCACTCCGGCCATCGTCACCCCCGGCTGTCTGGACATGGTGAATTTCGGCGAGCCCGCCAGCATCCCGGAGAAGTTCAAAGACCGCCTTTTTTATCAGCACAACCCTCAGGTCACCCTCATGCGCACCACGCCGGAGGAGTGCACCGAGCTGGGCCGCATCCTCGCGGAAAAGATCAACGCCTACACAGCCCCCGTCACCGTGCTGCTGCCGCTGCGCGCCATCAGCGTCATCAGCGCCCCCGGCAAGCCTTTCCATGATCCAGCTGCGGACACTGCCCTTTTCACAGCCCTCAAGACCCACCTCCGCGCAGACATCCCAGTCCAGGAACTCGATTGTGAGATCAATGCGCCAGGGTTTGCGGAGGCTTGCGCGAAGGCTTTGCTCTCTCAACTGTCCAAATAAGCGCCGCCTTGCCCTAGCAGTTTCGAAAAAAGATGTTGGGTAAAAAAATCAAAGCCAATATTTCTACCCATAATCTTTTTACCAGATCAGTCATCGCCCGTCTCCCCTCTTGACTGCGCACTGAAAACTGCGCACTGAGCACTCTTCTTCTCCCTTCCCTCCGCCATGTCCCTCGGCCAGCTCCTCCTCACCGGCGTTCCCGGTCCTGAACTTGATTCTGAAACCGCCGCCCGGTTTAAAAAGCTGCAGCCCGGCGGCTTCATCCTTTTTGGCCGCAACATCATTTCGCCTGAGCAAGTGCGGAAGCTCATTGATGACCTGCGCGACCTTTCCCACATCGAGCCCTTCATCACCATTGATCAGGAAGGCGGCCGCGTCTCCCGGCTACGGCTCATTGGCGAAGAGCCACCAAACGCCCAGTCGCTGCGGGACAAAGGCGACGTCAAGCTCATCAAGCAGCATGGCAAGCTCACCGGCCAGATTTTGCGCCTGTTCGGCTTCAACCTGGACCTCTGCCCTGTCCTGGACATCTCCTATGATGACACCGCCGACAATTCCCTCAAAGGCCGCTGCTGGGGCCGCGATCCGCAGCAGGTCATTAACAACGCCGGTGTCTTCAACCGCGCCATGCGCGCCGAAGGCGTCTTGAGCTGCGCCAAGCACTTCCCCGGTTACGGCCCCGCCGAGTGCGATCCGCATGAGTTCCTGCCCGTGATTGATAAAACGCATCCGCAAATGCTCGAGTCGGAGCTCCTACCTTACACCGCGCTGCTGCCGGAGATTGACAGCGTGATGACCTGCCACAGCAATTACACCGCCTACGATCCCGACCGCCCCCGCTGGCCCGCCAGCCTGAGCCACAATGTGTGTACCAAATTGTTACGCGACCAGTTAGGCTTTGAAGGCCTGGCCATGACCGATGACCTGGACATGGGCGCCATCCTCAACGAAGTCACCTTTGAACAGGCCATCCAGGAAGCCGTCCGCGCCGGCAATGATCTCGTCATGATCTGCCACCGTCTGGAGATGGTGGAGCTCGCCCGCCAGCACCTCGAAGGGGTCGAAGCCCCCATTCTTCACGACACCCTCGTCCGCATCGAGAAGACCAAAAAGCGCCTCGTCGCCCCCGATCCTTTCAGCCTCGACCGCTTCGCCAAAATCAACCGCGACATCTGGGATCTCCGCGTCGCCACCCTGGGTGAGGAACTGGCCAAAAACAAAAGTATCGAAGACGGCAAACGGTCGCCTGTGGAGCTGTATTGATCGATCTTTAGCCAACAAAGCCTTGCTGTGCGTAACGCCGTAGCGTTTCGGGAGCTATGTCATAACCGTTTGGCCAGGAGACAATTCCGTAGGCCAGATAGGCTTCTGCAAACAAGGCAGGGTCCGACAGGGCGCGGCGTAACGGGCCGCCTCCATGCCCGTAATCGGCAAAGTCCAGCTCCGCCACATAGTCATCGCGGAAATGCAGGCTGATCCGGTGAGGTCCTGTGACCCTCAATGAGGTAACTTCACAGTCTTCCAGGGAAAGAGGGGTGGGGGCAATGGTGCTCATGAGCGGTCAGGTCAGCGGAGAGATACGTTTAAGGGGGAGATGCTTCTCTGCCAAATCCCAGTTTTCAGCCAGTTCGGTCGCGTGCAGGTCCGCCCACTCACGAATCAGACGGTGGGCCTGGCCAGAGAAGGAACCTTCCATCAACCCACCATCCAGGGTAAAAGCAGCACGCTCGCCTTCATAACGGGCATGGAAATGCGGAGGAAGATGATCGTCATAAAACATCTCCACGCGGATTCCAAAGAACCGGCTGATTTCAGGCATAGAACCAAACCTGCCCTATAATCTTCTCGCAGCAACTACGCCGTCGAATATCCTCAGTGTACATTTCCCTGCAATCTCGTCCCCTTCCCCGTCGTTACCCGGCTCTGACCATGATGCGACGACTCCTCCTCACCTGTGCAGGCCTGCTGGCCACCTCCCTTTCTGCGGCGCCCAAGGGCCCGCCGAACATCATCTTCCTGTTCTCGGACGACCTGACCACGCAGTCAATTTCGGCTTATGGCGATGAGCGCAAGCTCCTTGATACTCCGGGCATGGACCGCATCGCCAAAGAGGGCATCCGCTTTGACCGCTGCCTGGTCACCAATTCCATTTGCGGCCCCATGCGCGCCGTGATTCAGACGGGTAAATACTCACACCTCAACGGCTATCACAACAACAGCAACAGCCGTTTTGACCACAGCCAGCAAACCTTCCCCAAGCTCATGCAAAAAGGCGGTTACACCACCGCCGTCATTGGCAAGTGGCACCTGGGCGAAGAGGCCGCCGGCTTTGACTACTGGCACATCCTTCCCGGCCAGGGCATCTATTACAATCCGCCGATGATTGACAACGGCAAGAAGGTGACTCACAAGGGCTACACCACGGACATCATTTCCGACCTGACCCTGGAGTGGCTGAAAAACCGCGACAAGACCAAGCCCTTCATGCTCATGAGCCAGCACAAGGCCCCCCACCGCGAGTGGGCCCCTGCCCTGCGCCATCTCGGCTGGGACAAGGACCGCGTGTATCCTGAGCCACCCACGCTTTTTGACACCTATGAAGGCCGCAGCAAGGCCATCAGCGACCACGACATGGGCCTGGACCGCACCTTTACTGAGCGCGATGCCAAGCTGATCCCCCCCGCCGGCATTGATGACGAGCAGCTCGCCCAATGGAACGCCTACTACGAGCCGCGTAACAAAAAGTTTCTCGAAGCCGGTCTCAGCGACAAGGAGCTCGTGAAATGGCGCTACCAGCGCTACATGCACGACTACCTCGGCACGGTCAAAGCCGTGGATGAAGCCATCACCAAGCTGCTGAACTATCTGGACGAGGAAGGCCTCACCGAAAACACCGTCATCATCTGCTCCAGCGACCAGGGTTTCTACCTGGGTGAGCACGGCTGGTTTGACAAACGCTGGATCTTTGAAGAATCCCTTCGCACGCCTTTCATAGTCCGCTGGCCCGGCGTCGCCAAACCCGGCACAACCAATGGCGAAATCGTCTCCCTGCTGGACCTCGCACAGACCTTCCTGGACATCGGAGGCCTGCCTCAGCCTGATGACATGCAGGGGCGCTCCCTAGTCCCGCTTTTCAAAGGCGAAACTCCGGCCGACTGGCGCAAGTCCTTCTACTACCACTACTACGAGTTCCCCGTCCCGCACCGTGTAAGGCCTCATTATGGTGTCATCACGGACCGCTACAAGCTCGTCCATTATTACGCGCCTGATGTGGATGACTGGGAGCTTCTGGACCGCCAGAAAGACCCGAACGAAACCAAAAGCTTCTACAATGACCCTGCCTATGCAGACACCGTCAAAGAGCTGAAAGCAGAGCTGACCCGTCTTCAGACTGAGGTCAAAGAAACGGTCCCCCCGCCACGCGCCACCCACGGTCGCAAGCCCTTCGACAACGAGCCCCAGCTTCCTGAAGCGTCCAAAGGCCAGGGGAAGGGCAAAGGCAAAAAGAAGCAAGCCCAGTAATGTCCCGGAGCGCGGACGCTCCACATCCTACGGAGTGCGGGTGCCCCGCCCGCTCCAACGAAACAACCATCGCCGCGTCGCGGGACAGGCGAAAAACACTGAACACACGGAAAGCGTTCCACGTACCTGAACTGTGACTTCATCTCCTATCGCTACATTGCTTTCCGTGGTTCTTGTCTTCCTGGCCACGACCCTTGACGCTGCCTCCCCGTTCAAGCCTGCGGCTTGTGAAGGTGCTTATCCCAAGCATCTCCAAGGCATCTGCACCAATGGCAAGGATGCCATCTACTGGTCGTGGACGGACGCCATCGTCAAGACCGGCCTGGATGGCCGCATCCAGAAAAAAGTCCCCGCCCCCAGCCACCAGGGCGACCTTTGCTTCCACGACGGCAAAGTGTATGTCGCGGTCAATCTGGGCAAGTTTAACGAACCTGCCGGCAAGGCCGATTCATGGGTCTTTGTGTTCGATGGCGACACCCTCAAGGAGCTTTCCCGCCATGCCGTGCCGGAGCTCGTTCACGGGGCGGGTGGCATGGCCTGCAAAGACGGCCGTTTCCTCATCGTCGGGGGCCTGCCTCCGGAGACGGGAGAAAACTACCTCTATGAATACGACGGGCAGTTGAAGTTCATCCAGCGGCATGTCCTCGCCAGCGGCCACACGGACAAAGGCATCCAGACTGCCGAATACGCCGACGGCTTCTGGTGGTTCGGCTGTTACGGCAAGCCCGCCATCCTGCTGCGTGCGGATGACCAATTCCAGTTCACCGGCAGATGGAAATTCAATGCCTCCGTTGGCATCGTCCGCATCGCGCCCAACCAATTTTTAATCGCTGAAAACAAAGCCACCAAAGGAGTGGGAAATACCGCCCGGCTCCGCCTCGCCCGCCCTCATCCTGAAAAGGGCCTCATCCTTGATTCTGAACAACCATGAAATGCCTCCCTCTGCTCGCCTTTCTCGGCCTGGCCCTGACCGCCACGGCCTCCGCTGCTGACAAGCCTAACTTCATCTTCATCCTCTGCGATGACCTCGGTTATGGCGATGTGAAGTGCCTGAATCCTGAAGGCAAGATCCCCACGCCCAACATGGACCGCATCGCCAAGGAAGGCATCACCTTCACCGATGCGCACACCCCGTCCAGTGTCTGCACGCCCACCCGTTACGGCACCCTCACCGGCCGCTACAACTGGCGCAGCAAGCTGCAAAAGTCAGTGCTCGGCGGTCTCAGCCCGCACCTGATCGACACGGACCGCCTGACCGTCGCCTCCATGCTCAAGGCGCAGGGTTACCACACCGCCGCCATTGGCAAATGGCACCTCGGCATGGACTGGAAGGTCAAAGAAGGACAGACCGTCTCGGAGCTCAGCATCGAATCTGCCGACCAGGCCTGGAGCGTGGACTTCACCCAGCCAGCGAAGAACGGCCCCAATGCGGCCGGTTTTGACTACTACTTCGGCATCAGCGCCTCGCTGGACATGGTGCCCTATTGTTTCATTGAAAACACCCGCGTCACCGCCCAGCCCACCGAGGACCGCGCCCTGGAAATGGTGCAGGGTGAATCGGCCCGCTTCACCCGCAAAGGACCCGCCGCCCCAGGCTTCACCGGTTACGAAGTCCTTCCGGTTCTCGCTGAGAAAACCACCTCCTACATCGCCGAAAAAGCAGCCGATGCCAAAGCTGGTAAGCCCTTCTTCATCTACCTCCCCCTCGCCTCACCCCACACCCCCATCCTGCCCAATCCTGAATGGCAGGGCAAAAGCGGCCTCAACCAATACGGCGACTTTGTCATGGAAACTGACGACGCTGTCGGCCGCATCCTCAAGGCGCTGGATGACAATGGCCTGACCGAAAACACCATCGTCATCTTCACCAGCGACAACGGCTGCTCCCCCAGTGCCGACTATCCTGCCCTTCTCGCCAAAGGTCACAACCCAAGCGGCAAGCTGCGCGGCCACAAGGCCGACATCTACGACGGTGGCCATCGCGTGCCCTTCCTGGTCCGCTGGCCTGCCAAGATCAAACCCGGCCAAACCACCGCCCAGCTCACCTGCCTGACGGATTTCACGGCCACCGCTGCAGAGATTACTGGGGCCACTATCCCCGAGAATGCTGCCGAAGACAGCTTCAGCTTCCTGCCCACCCTGCTCGGCGAAACCGGCAAGCCAGCCCGCCCCAGCCTCGTCCATCACAGCATCCAGGGCATCTTCGCCATCCGCGAAGGCAAATGGAAGCTGGCCCTCTGCCCCGGCTCCGGCGGCTGGAGCGATCCCCGCCCCGGCACCGAGCCCAAAGACGCCCCTCCCGTCCAGCTCTTCGACATGGAAGCCGATCTGGGCGAGAAGAACAACCTCGCCACACAAAAACCGGAAATCGTCGCCAGCCTGACCAAGAAGCTCGAAACCCTCATCGCCAACGGCCGCAGCACCCCAGGTGCAAACCAGTCCAACGACGTCCCCGTCGAGATGTGGAAAAAGCCTGAGCCGCCGAAGAAGAAAAACACCAAGGCCAAGAAGGATAAAAAGTGACCTCATCAAGGAGCGGGACTTGCCAAGTCCCGGCTTCCATGACCGTGCAGTCGCGGAGCGTCCCGAAGTGCGGCGCAGAGAGGCAAGACGCAAGTCGCTTGACTCGGCAGCGCCGCATTCGTCGGAGCCCTGGAAGTATCAGTCATCACCGCCCGTGCCTGAGTGGCCCTGGCCGGGCGACCTTATAGTCACATTATTTGTTAGGCCATTGGCCACCTTCAAAGAAGAGCGGTGATGCGCTCTGCGCTTTCACCCGCACTCCGGGACGCTTCGCGACTCAAGCTGGCGTTTCGTCTTGTCGGCGTCACGTGATTCAGGCATGAAAAAGGGCACTCCCGATCCCACAAAACCACCCCAGAGAGATTTCGCAGTCGTGATCTCGAGCCTTCTTTACCAGGGCTTGGCCATGTGGCCACAGGCGCACCGCTGTCTGCACTTTTATGGCTGGGCTTGGCTGGCCAGGTTCTGATCGCACGATTCTTCTTTGAGACACCTCTCCATTATTGCATCCCCGTCTGGTTCGTTTTGGGAAGCCTCAGCGGCCTGAGTGCATGGTTCGTAGTGAGAAAGAACACCCACATCACGAAACGTCCAGTTCAGAGCATTGATAAAGATCTGCCCAAACGGACAGGTTGCTTCGGCAGTTCCCGTTTCGTCCCAAGCTCTTCCTATGAACCCGATCCCGCGCCGCACTTTTTTGCAAAGCTCACTGGCCGCTGTCACCACGGCGCTAGGCACCCAAACTGCGGCGACAGTTCAAGCGGCCCCTCTGCCAGCTTCCGCAGGCATTGCGCCGCCAGCCCCCGGTTCGCCCTTCATTGATGTCAACGTCACCCTCTCCCACTGGCCTTTTCGCCGCCTGGTGGGGGATGAAACGCCGGACATGATGGAACGTCTGCGGAAAAATGGTGTCACGCTGGCCTGGTGCGGCAGCTTTGACGGCATCCTGCACCGGGACATTGCCAGCGTGAACCGCCGCCTGGTGGAGGAATGCGCGCAGCATGGACCCGGCCTTCTGATGCCCGTCGGCAGCATCCATCCCCTGCTGCCAGACTGGCGGCATGACCTGGAGCAGTGTATGAGAACTCACGGAATGAAAGCCATCCGCCTGCATCCCAATTATCATGCTTATAAGCTGGATGACCCCGCTTTTCTGGAACTGCTGGAGGCTGCGACGAAGGAAGGTCTTTTTATCCAGATCGTCGCTCAGCTTGAGGATCAGCGTACGCAGCATTCCCTCATGCAAGCTGCCCCGGTGGACCTGAAGCCGCTTGCCGCCGCTTTGGACAAAATGCCGCAGGCGCGCATCATGGTCCTCAATGCCAGCCGGGTGATGTCCATGACCACCCTGCGTGGCCTGCCGGTGTGGATAGACATCGCCATGCTGGAGGGGGTGGGCGGCGTCGAAAACCTGCTCAAAGACTGGCCGGCGGATAAAATCGTCTTTGGCTCGCACGCGCCATTCTTCTACTGGGAATCGGCAAGGCTGAAGCTCCAGGAATCCGCCCTGTCCCCAGCCCAACTCGCCGCGATCACGCATGGCAACGCCCTATTGTAAGTCCCGCAGGCGGACATCATAAACGCCATCCTTCTTGCCTCTCCGCCGGGCCTTGCTACCAATGTGGCTGCATGACGCGCACCCGTTGGATCATCGCCAGCTCCTGGCTCCTGCTGCTCTGGCTCATCGCCTGCGCAGTCTGGGCTCCTGCGCTGCAACGGCGGCTGGATGAACAGGGGCGTGCATTGCTGACAGGCGTGGAAACAGGTTATCCCGCCGTCACCGTGAAGTTCAGCGGGCAGAAGGCTCATCTGACCGGCAAGGTACGCCACGAAGAAGAGCGCCAGGAAATGGAATCCCGCATCACCAGCCGTTTGCGCAGCCCTGGCATTTTTGGGACCGACCTGAATCCAGTCACAGCCGTGAGCAATGGCATTGAGGTCGTTCCATATCCCACCGGCTGGCTCATGATCGCCGCGCAAGGCCCTCTGGCCACGGTTTACGGTACCCTGGCCACGGAATATGAAGCCCGCGACCTGTCACTTCTCCTCCAGGATCAATGGGCGAAAAACGGCGGCCGCATCACCCGCGAGGTGAAGGAGGATCCCACCCGCTTCGATGAAGCCCCCGGCATCCAGCCCACGCTGGACCACCTGCCTGCGCCCCGCATGCAAGGCGGTGGCGATGCCGCCCAGGTGCATCTGGCCCGGCCTGGCAGCGGCTGGGAAAGGCTGACCCTGGATGCCGCAGACGACCTTTTGCGCCAGCAGTTCGCCACCTATCCCATCACCGATGAAGAATGGCAAAATATCGTGGTTCCCGCCCTGGCTCAGACACGCCGGTATCAGCAGGCTGAGCGCGCCCGCATCGCCGAAGAGGAACACCAGTCCAAACTGCCGCCGCCGCATGTCTTCTTGGCCGCACGCGACCAGCGCCTGCTTTTGCGCGGAGAAGTGGCCACACTCAAGCTCAAGCGCGAGCTTTTAAATGTCGTCATCGGCAGCTTCCCGGAGTGGCGGGTGCTGGATGACCTGCGGGTGAATGACCAGCGCCGCGCCGTGGCGGAATTTGGCCCCATCACCACCGCCCTGCTGCCGCTTGGAGAGGAATCTTCCGGCAAATCCATGGCCCTGGGCCTTTCTGGCAATGCCTGGCAGTTTGTAGACTGGCAGGTGGGTGACGATTCCCAGCCCTGGAAACCGCTGCTGCCGCCGGACCTCCCCCCTGCCCTGCTGCAGGAGGACAGCCGCATGGTCACCCAATGGCTGCAAGGAAATGCCCAGGGCATCCCCACGCTGCCCATCCCTGCGCAGCCCAGCTTTTTCACGCTCACTCTTTTGCCAGACAAGGTCATCCTGGCCGGCCAGTTGGCAGAGGAAGGCCTGCGCACCCGCTTGATTGAAGCCGCCCGCCGCGCCTACACTGGCCAGGCCGTACTGTTTTCAGATGCGCTCCTGGCCCGCGGCACCTGCGAGCCCACGGCCGATGTGGAGCAGACCGTCCGCAGCCTGCCGCCACTGCCAAAAGAGGGCGAAGCTCCTGTTATCGCCTTTGCACGTCCCGGCCAGGTCTGGAAAAGCCAGCCCGCCACGGAGGCCCTGCTGACGCCCGGTGCCCTTGCCAAAAGCGGCCTCACTCCGTCCGGTTTTCCTGCCGCCATGGCGGAGGACACCTTTGCCGCTGAGGCCTACGACCACCTCCGCCATCACTGGAGCACCGCCTCCCCCCCCCCTCCGGAAAACCCCACCCGCTGATCTCCCCACCCCTCATGGAAGGCTTCCTCTGGCTCCTGCTGCAAACCCTGCCGCTCATCACTGCGGCAGCGGTGCTCTTTTTCATCCTCGGCTGGCGCTGGCGCGGCCATCACAGCCAGCGCGATCACCGCGCCCAGGACAGGCAGATTGATGCGGAAAACATCGAGGCCCAGACCGCACGCCAGGAGCGCGATGCCGCCCGTGCGCTGGAGGAAAAACTGCGCCAGAAACTCACCGAAACGCAGGCTGAGCTCCAGGAATCCAACGACCGCCAGTCCCAGCTTCAAAAGGAGATCCTCCGTCTTTCTGACGAACTCAAAGCAGCCCGTGAGTCCGCGCCTGCGCCTGCTCCTGCTCCCGTCTCAATCGTCCAGGAGGCAGCGCCCCGCCCAGCAGCGCCCGTTGGGGATATTCTACCCGCCTCCAAACCCAAATCCTCCAAATCCGGCGCACGTTCCAGGTCCAAAAAGCCGCGTCCTCCCAAGTCATAACTCCCTGCGGCGGCCCCGTGTCCGATTGACACTAAATTTTGTCCTTTATCCCAGGCTCTGTGCTCCGCTATAACGGGCACACCATGCCCTCCAAAAAGAAGCTTAACATTGCCGTCGTCGGTCTCGGATTCGGTGCCGAATTCATCCCCATCTGGCAGCGTCATCCCTATACTCTTTGTTACGCCATCTGCCAGCGCGATCCCAAGAAGCTTCACAACATCGGCGATGCCTTCGGCGTGGAGGTCCGTTACACAGACTTCCGGGAAATGCTGAAGGACCCGGCCATTGACGCTGTCCACATCAATTCCCCCATCCCCGACCACGGCTGGATGTCCATCGAGGCCCTCCAGGCCGGCAAGAACGTGGCCTGCACCGTCCCCATGGCCACCAGCATCGCCGACTGCAAAAAAATCTGCGAGCTGGTCAAAAAGACCGGCCTCACCTACATGATGATGGAGACCGTGGTCTATGCCCGCGAGTTCCTCTTCATGAAGGAGCAGGTGGACAAGGGCAAACTGGGCAAGCTGCAGTTCCTTCAGTCCAGCCATCAGCAGGACATGGACGGCTGGCCTAACTACTGGCCCGGCCTGCCGCCCATGTGGTATGCCACCCACTGCGTCGGCCCCGTGGCCGCCCTGGCCGGCACCCCGGCGGAATACGTGAGCTGCTTTGGCTCCGGCACCATCCGGCCGGAGCTGGTGAAAGAATACGGCTCCCCCTTTGCCGTCGAGACCGCCCACGTCAAATTCAAGGACAGCGACCTCACCGCCCGCGTTATCCGCAGCCTCTTCGATACCGCCCGCCAGTATCGCGAAAGCATTGACGTCTATGGCGACAAAGCCTCCATCGAGTGGCCGCTCATCGAGCACGAGCCTCTGGTCATGCACACCGCCAAGCTGCCCGAGCACAAGATTCCCAAGCTGGTCAAAGCCCCTGACTACGCCAGCCGCCTGCCCAAGGCCATCCGCGACTTCACCACCAAAGGTGTCTATGACCTGGGTAAAAAGACCCACCTCAGTTTTGTCCAGGGCAGCGGCCACGGCGGCAGCCATCCGCACCTAGCCCACGAATTCGCCACCGCCCTCAAGGAAGGCCGCGCCCCCTTCCCGGATGCCAAGCAGTCCGCCAACTGGACCTGCGTGGGCCTCTGCGCCCACGAGTCCGCCCTGGCCGGAGGCAAGATCGTCAAGCTGCCCGCCTTCACTGTTTAAAAGCGCCCGCCAAGTCCGGCCTGTTTAGCAGCCTTAGCAGACAGCACACCGTCTCATAAGCATACGCCTGCCCTTCCGGACGCCGGCTCGCCCGTGGCCCTGCCACATTCAGCGAGCGCAGGTTGCTCTCCATCACAAAAGCCCGCACCATCTCCGCCGCCCGCTCCGGGGGAATCTCCCAGCCATCGATCAGACGGTAGGGCCGGCGGTGCTGAATACAACGCAGCGCAGTCAGTTCAGTGCCGCCTTCCAGCGCTCCAAAGTAGATGATGAGCGTCCCGTCCGCCTCCAGCAAATTTCGGATCGTCCGTGCTTTGTATCCCCCCTGCGGAAGCTCCCGCAAAGGATAACGGTCAGGGATCGTGCCATCCTCATCCACCCTCCCCGCCGGACACCAGCCGCCGCAGGGCATGCCCAAATCCAGCGCCCCATCCAAGGCACCGCGGTCCACCCCAGTCTGTCCGCCGGAGAGGATGATGAGGGGGGAGGGATGTGACTGGCGAACCTGCATTTGGCATTCGCCCAGGCCGGGAGTATGAACAGACCGGGCAGGCTAAAATGCTGCCAGAGAATGGCCAACAATCAAATGTTCATTTGAACATTTTATATCAGTTCCTTTACATTTGCACTCGGTGGCACACCTCAAACCGGTTGCCGCTCGGGTCTTCAAAAAAGGCCGCATAATACCCCGGCGCATAAGCCATCGGCCCTTCCAGATTCAGCGCACCGGCCTGCATAGCCACCTCGGCGATCTGGTCCACATCCTCGACACTGGGTGCCCAGAAGGCGAGCCGGTTTTCATTCGGCACATGTGAGGGCGATTCCGTGATGCCAAAAAAGGCCGTCACGCCGTGGTCAGACCCCTCGAACTGCAGCCACCCCTCCACCTCCACCCGCCTGCCAAAGCCCAGCACGGGCAGCAGGGTCTCATAGAAAAAAGTCACCTCCTGCAGAGAAGATACCCGCAGGTCAACATGGTCATAAAGTCGGCGCATAAGTCAAAGAATCAGAGACAGATCGGGGGGGACGTCCGCCTGATGATTCGGAATTGGTACAGCCGATGGATTCAAAAAAAACTTCGCCATCGTGTTTTCATACAAAGCGCTCACCTTGGACTCTCAAAGAAGATGTAGTTCGTGGAGTAATCGCTGAATTCAAAATACACCCGCTTCTCCCCATTGTTTTTCACTCCATCCAGGTTCTCATCCAGCACCCCGTAGCCGAACCGGTAGGGCCGAGAAACCGTATCCGTCGTCGCCGTGGCCGTCGTCAGCTTGTCCACCTGGATGAATTTTCGCACCAGTTTCTCCCCCGCATAGATCTCCAGCACGCCATTGACCCCTGTCCAGTTTTGAATGGACCGGCTCATCTGGTTTTGAGATTCCTAAGTGCAGGCGGGAAGAAGGGCCAGGAGGGTTAGCAGGCTGAAATTAAGAAGAGGCTTGATCATGTACACACATTCGATACCCGGCGTGAAGCTGCGAGTAGAAATCACCGTCATTTTTCCAAATCTCCTGGCTCTCACACATACAGCTTAACCGGCTGATACTCCCGCACCTTCTCAAAGGCGTGCCCCAGTTGCAGCAGCAGCGCCTCTGACCAGGCCGGACCGATGAAGGACAGCCCCACGGGCAGGTCTCCCACCAGGCCCATGGGCACCGTCAGGTGCGGATACCCGGCCACGGCGGCCGTGGTGCTGAAGACACGTGTATTTGCATCGCCCATGCCCAGGTCAATGCGGCCCACGGGGTCATTTGTCGGACAGATGAGGGCGTCCAGCTTATCCTTTTGCATGGCCACATCCAGACCCTCAGGCCCGGCCAGGCGGAGGGCCGTTTCACGCAGTTTCTCCGCCTTGGCCAGATGTTCCGGCGTGCCGCGTGATTCGGCTTCGACGAAGAACTCCTGGTTAAAATGCACCAGCTCCTGGTCGCGATACTCTTCGTTATACTCAATCAGTTCCGCCAGGGATTTGACCACGCCTCCGCGTCCCGCCAGGTAGGCATTCAAATCCTGCCGAAGCTCTGTCAGCATGGCGATCCAGGCGGCCGACCCCGCTTCACGGAAATGGGGGATGGTCACATCCTCCACGATCTCCGCCCCGGCTTCCCTGAGCTGGTCCAGCGTCCGCGCCAGCAGCCTCTTCACCTGCGTATTTTCCCCACTCATGGAACGCAGCATGCCCAGCCGCTTTCCTTTTAAACCGTCCGCGCTCAGGGTGGAGGTGTAGTCCGTGCTGATCTGTGCCTTTTCAGTGAAGGAATCCCGCCCATCCTTGCCGGCCAGGATGTTCAGCAGCAGCGCTGCATCCTTCACCGTCTGCGTCATCGGCCCCGGTGTGTCCTGCCAGCGGGTGATGGGAATGATGCCCGCCCGGCTGATGAGTCCCACCGTCGGTTTCAGCCCCACGATGCCACAGGCACTGGCGGGGCTGACGATGGATCCGTTCGTCTCCGTGCCGATGGCCGCCGCACACAACCCTGCTGCCACCGCCACGGCGGAGCCGCTGCTGGAGCCGCTGGCACTGTAGGCCAGATTGTGCGGATTTTTCGTCAGGCCGCCGCGCGCGCTCCAGCCACTGGTGGAATTGGGACTGCGGATGTTCGCCCACTCGCTCAGGTTCGTCTTGCCCAGGATCGTCGCCCCGGCGTCTCGCAGCCTTTTCACCACGGTGGCATCCTGCTCCGGCTTCGGCGCCCCTAGCAGAGCCAGCGAGCCCGCCGTCGTCTCCATCCGGTCAGCCGTCTCGATGTTGTCCTTGATCAGGATCGGGATGCCTTGAAGAGGCCCTTTTCCCACCGTCGCCTTCGCCTCCGGATTCAGCTCAATGATCGCCCGCAACTGCGGTCCCGCCTGGTCCAGCGCCACGATACGTTGCAAATAATGGTCCAAAACAGCCCCCGCCTGCACTTTTCCCTCGCGCAGCTGCTTTGCCAGCTCCTCCACGGTGAAACCCTCCAGCGGGGCGATGGGCACCTTCTTCCGGCAGCCGCCCGCCAATGTTGCCAGGCCCAAGCCGATGAGTGTGCGCCGTTTGATCATGATTCTCCCATCCTCCCAAAATCGGCCCCCTCGCGTCAAGCCTGATGCTTGGCAATCACTTCGCTCCCGTCACTTCATTCCGCTGATCTTGCAGCCCTGGGCCTCAGGCTGCGGAGCCACCACTGGCTTCCCAGCCAGCACCGCGTCCAGCGCCTCCCGCAGATCCTTCGTCGTTGCCGCCCGCTGCCGCTTTGTCGGCCCCAGGTAAAGGTCATTGATCCGCCCTTTATAAATCACCTCTCCCGCAGGCGACAGCAGCACCGCCTCCGGCGTCACCGCCGCGCCCGCCTGCCGGGCCAGCGTCTGCTCCTTGTCCACCACCACCCGCGCCTTCACCCCGCTCATGTCCGCATGCTGCAGCGCCACCTCCACCGTGATTTCCGGGTCCGAATGCACCAGGCTCACCGCCACCCGGTCCCCATATTCCGCTGCGATGGCATTGATCTCCGGCATGAACGGCCGGGTCGTCGAGCAAAACGGCGACACAAAAAACAGCAGCACCGCTTTCTTGTCCCCCGCCGCCAGCGGCGCATGCATCTTCCCGTCCGTCCCCTTGAGCTCCAGAACAGATTCAGCACCCACCGCAGCAAACACCAGTGAAAAGGCACCCAGAATCGTAATAAGTAACTTCATATAAAATCGCATCCGTCCCAATACAAAACAGACGCACTCACTTCCCCTGTCTTTCCTGTAAATCCTGACAATCGCAATCCTGTCAAAAAAAAACCCTCTTCAAACCCAGCCCCCATTCTCCGCCGCCTTCGTCATTCGACATTCTGCATTCGACATTTCCCACTGCTCCCCCTTCCAAACGCGCCAGTTGACGCCCCCCCCGTCCTGCATTATCCACTGGAGTCCGGCGCGCTTTCTGCTGCATCGGCCACACGTAAATCCCACTCCCACACAAAAATGGTCAAAATCGGCATCAATGGTTTCGGGCGCATCGGCCGCCTCGTATTTCGCGCAATCTGTGATCAGGGCCTCCTGGGCAAGGAGATCGAAGTCGTCGCCGTCAACGACCTCGTGCCTGCTGACAACCTCGCCTACCTCGTGAAGTATGACTCCACGCAGGGCAAGGCCAAGGAAGAAGTTTCCTCCAAAAAGAGCAGCCCAGACCTGGCAGAAGACGACATCCTGGTCGTGGACGGCCATGAGATCAAGTGCCTCGCCGTCCGTGCAGGCCCTTCCGCCCTTCCTTGGAAAGAGCTCGGCGTGGACATCGTCATCGAGTCCACCGGCCTCTTCACCGAGCGCAGCAAGGCCCAGGGCCACATTGACGCCGGTGCAAAGAAGGTCATCATCTCCGCCCCAGGCAAAGAAGAGGACATCACCATCGTCATGGGCGTGAACCATGAGAAGTATGACCCGGCCAACCACCACGTCATCTCCAACGCCTCCTGCACCACCAACTGCCTGGCTCCGGTCGTGCACGTGCTGCTGAAAGAAGGTTTCGGCGTCGCCGAAGGCCTCATGACCACCATCCACAGCTACACCGCCACCCAGAAAACGGTGGACGGCCCAAGCGCCAAGGACTGGAAAGGTGGCCGCTCCGCCGCCATCAACATCATCCCAAGCAGCACCGGTGCGGCCAAGGCCGTCGGCCTGGCCATCCCGGAAGTGAAGGGCAAGCTCACCGGCATGTCCTTCCGCGTTCCTACGCCGACCGTCTCCGTTGTTGACCTCACCGTCAAGACCGAGAAGGAAACCAGCTACGCCGAGATCTCCGCCGCCATGAAAAAGGCCAGCGAGACCTACCTCAAAGGCATCCTCGGCTGGACCAAGGACGAAGTGGTCAGCACCGACTTCATCCACGACCAGAGCAGCTCCGTCTTTGACGCCGGCTCCGGCATCGAGCTGAACAGCAAGTTCTTCAAGCTCGTCAGCTGGTACGACAATGAGTGGGGTTACTCCAACCGCGTCGTTGACCTGGTGAAATACATTGTGAGCAAAGGCCTGTAATTCAAGAGAACACAGCAAACCTTTCAAACCCAAACGGGCCGGCTCGCAAGAGTCCGGCCCGTTTTCTTTTCGGTAACCATCACTCCCCCAAAGGAGCGCGGACACGGATGTCCGCCTCATCAACATCCCGGCTCCGCCGCCCAAAGTAAGCAGCAGAAATAGCACCCGCCCCCAATCCCATGAACACATCCCCCATGAATAACAAACTCCGTGTCAATCATTTCGTCCACACCGGCTACTCCGGCCGGCAGGCCTTCCCCGCCCTGCTGCAGCCTCCTTCACCTTCATAGTTTTTTATTCCCACCGTCGCGCGTTCGGTCAATCGCGCCCAACCATGTCATCGTATCTCTCGCAGCTTCGCACCTTACCCCGGCCCTTCTGGATTCTCGCAGGAGCCACTTTCGTCAACCGCTTCGGCGTCTTCGTCTGGCCCTTCCTGACGATCTTTATCACCCGTAACGGCAACACCGCCGCCGAGGCAGGCTGGGCCATCGCCTGTTACTCCATCGGCTCCTTTGGCGCCGCCGCCCTTGGCGGCTGGCTGGCCGACCGGCTCGGCCGCAATGTCACGCTGGGCCTGGCCTCGCTCGGCAGCGCGGCGTGCATGATGGCCCTGTCCCAGGCCACAGACTGGCGCATTCTGGCCGCCATTGCCTTTGCCACAGGCCTGGTAGGCGAGGCCGGACAACCTGCGGGCAGCGCCCTGGTCCAGGACCTGGTGCCGCCGGAGAAACGGGTGCTCGCCTTTGCCGTGATGCGTTTTGCGGTCAATCTTGGCTGGTCCTTCGGTCCGGCAGTCGCGGGCCTTTTGGCGGAGAGCTCTTTCTTCTGGGTCTTTGCCGTGGATGCGGCCACCTCGGCCTTCTTTGGCATCATCGCCTGGACCAGCCTGCCCCGTGGCAACCGCACCGAGGCCCACTTGGCAGGATGGGGAGTCGCTCTGGCGTCCATTCGCAAAAACCCGCCTTTCCTTGCGCTCTTTGCCGCCTGTCTGTGTGTCGCGTGGGTGTTCCGGCAGACCTCCACCACCTTTCCCCTGCACTTTGAGCGCAGCGGCCTCCCCATGTCCTGGTGCGGGCTTGTGCTGGCGATGAATGGTGTAATGATCTGCGTGTTGGAAATCCCTCTGGCCGCCTCCACTCGGGCTTGGCCGGTGCGGGTGATGCTGGCCCTGGGCTATCTGCTCATGGGCGGCAGCTTCCTGGTCTTGCTGGGCGGTGGCACCATTGCGCTGTTCACAGTCACCATGATCGCCTTCACGATCGGCGAGATGTTTGCGTTTTCGCGTCAGCAGGCTTATGCCGCCAGCCTGGCACCGGAAGACATGCGGGGACGATATGCAGGCTTTCTCAGCTTTGCCTGGTCCATCGGAGGCATTGTCACTTCGGTGGCATCCCTGCATCTTTATGAAACCGATCCCATTCTGCTATGGAGTATCACCGCCGGTCTGGGGATGCTGGCCGCAATGCTGATCCTCAAAGCCGGACGCTGATGTGCATTTCAGTCATGACAGCGTGCGCAGCCTCTTGCTAGGCTCGCACGCCATGACACGTAATTCATTCCACGCATGACCCTGGGTCTCTTCATACCTTGTTACATCGATCAACTCTATCCCCAGGTGGGCCGGGCAACCTTTTCCCTGCTCAGTAGGTTGGGTCACCAGGTGAAGGTGCCGGAACGCCCAAGCTGCTGTGGCCAGCCGATGTCGAATTCAGGCTATGCCCGTCTTGGTACCGGCTGCATCACCGATTTCGCCCGCGAATATGCTGCTTTTGACCACATCGTCTCGCCCTCCGGCAGTTGTGTCCTGCATTTAAAAGAGAGCCTGGAGGCGCAACACTCGCCTCTCGCCCATCGGGTTTATGAGCTGTGTGAGTTTCTCCACGACATCGCCCAGGTGGATTCCCTGCCCGCCCGTTTCCCTCATCGGGTGGGTCTGCACCAGAGCTGCCACGGCCTCCGCGGTCTCGGTCTCGGCAGCCCCAGCGAGTGCATGGTCCCCACCTTTTCCAAACCTGCCCGTCTCTTGCAAATGGTGGCCGGTCTGGAACTCGTTCCTCTTGATCGCTGCGATGAATGCTGCGGCTTCGGCGGCACCTTTTCCGTCTTTGAAAAAGATGTCTCCGTGAGGATGGGTCGCGACCGGATCCAAGATCACCTCTCCCGCGGGGCTGAATACATTACCAGCGCGGACATGTCCTGCCTCATGCACCTCGGCGGCCTTCTCTCGCGCCAGGCTCCGCAGGTGAAAGTGCTGCACATTGCGGAGATCCTGGCCGGAGGAGAGCTGGCAATGGATGGCCATGGTTTGCCATAGATGGCGATGGTTTCTCAAGACGCTGTAAGAATTAACTTCCCTCTTCATGACCCACTCCACAGCCGCCCATGAATTCCTGCGCGATCCCGCCCGCGCTGCGTGGCATGACCAGACCTTGTGGATGGTGCGTGCCAAGCGCGACCGCATGGCGACGCGTGTGCCCGAATGGGAGCAGCTCCGCGAGGCGGCCTCGCGGATCAAGGAGCACACTTTGTCCAGGCTGGCCGACTACCTGGAACAGTTCGCAGACAACGCCGCCGAGAACGGCATCTACGTCCACTGGGCAGCCGATGGCGAGGAGCACAACCGCATCGTTCAGGGCATCTTGCAGAAGCATGGCGCGCGGAAGCTGGTGAAGAGCAAGTCCATGCTCACCGAGGAATGCCACCTCAATCCGCATCTGGAGAAGCATGGTATTGAGGTCATTGATACCGACCTCGGCGAGCGCATCGTCCAGCTTCAGAAGATGCCGCCCAGCCACATCGTCATGCCCGCTATCCACCTGAAGCGGGCGGAGGTGGGCGAGGTTTTCCATGAGCACCTCGGCACTCCCGCCGGCCTGGATGATCCGCAGCAGCTTACGGAGGCTGCCCGGCAGCATTTGAGAAATCATTTTCTCACCGCCGATGCCGCACTCACCGGGGTCAACTTTGCCATTGCCGAGACGGGCGCGTTTGTCGTCTGCACCAATGAGGGCAATGCGGACATGGGAGCGCATCTTGCCCCGGTTCACATCGCCTGCATGGGCATTGAAAAAATCATCCCGCAGCAGGTGCATCTGGGGGTCTTTTTGCGCCTGCTGGCCCGCAGCGCCACCGGCCAGCCCAGCACCGTTTTCAGCTCCCACTTTCTCAAACCGCGCCCTGGCCAGGAGATACACATCGTCATTGTGGACAATGGCCGCAGTCGTCAGCTAGCCAGGCCGGATTACCGCAAATCCCTGGCCTGCATCCGCTGCGCCGCCTGTTTTAATACCTGCCCCGTTTACCGCCGCAGTGGCGGTTACAGCTACAGCTACTTCATCGCCGGGCCCATCGGCAGCATCCTCGCACCGAATGTGGACAAGGCAGCCCATTCCAGCATGCCCTTCGCCTCCACCCTCTGCGGCTCCTGCACCGCCGTCTGTCCGGTGAAGATTGACATCCACGCGCAGCTTCTCAAATGGCGTCAGGACATCACCGCCGCAGGCCATGCACCGTGGTGGAAAAAGGCGGCCATGTTCATGACTGCCTATGTCGTTCGCCGCCCAGCGCTCTTCCGGCTTGGCGGATGGTTCATGCGAAAGTCGGCTCGGATGCTCAGCTTCCTACGCCTAGATCCCTGGACCCAATCCCGAGATTTGCCGCAGCCACCCGCGCAGACCTTTCGCCAATGGTATAACCAACAGTCTGATGAAAATTGACCTTTCTGGAGAAGCGCACTCCACCCCGGCACTTGGCAAGTGCCTCTCCTTGATATCATCATGAGCCGCAGCACCATCCTCACCGCCATCCGCCAGGCCCAGGGTACTCCCGTCCCGATGCCGGAGGCGGCTGTCGCTGCTCTCCATGACTTGCCGAATGCGGCAGGCATGCCGGAGTTCATCGCCACGCTGGATCTCATCGGGGCACGTGTCATCCGGGGCCGCAGCTTGGCGGAAGCCGCCACATGGCTGCGCGAAAACGTCCCGGCCACCGCATCGCTCGCCTCCACCATCCCGGAGCTTCCCGGCACGATGGATCTGACGGCCATTAGTGATCCTCACGCCCTGGACGGCATCCACACCGCCATCCTTCCCGCGCGTTTTGGTGTTTGTGAAAACGGGGCTGTCTGGCTGGATGAAACGGAGCTTGGCCCGCATCGGGTACTTCCTTTCATCGCCGAACATCTTTTCATCGTCCTCCGCGCCAGCGACCTCGTTCCTACGCTGCACCAAGCCTATGACCGCATCGCCAAGATCGGCACCGGTTTCGGCCTCTTCCTCGCCGGACCATCCAAGACCGCGGACATCGAGCAATGTCTCGTCATCGGTGCCCACGGTGCCCGTGGAGCCACTGTTTTCATTCTTGATTAAAGTCCATTTGAAGTTCCCCCATCTCCGGTCCTGCCCATCCTGTAATCCTGTCTAGATTCTTCTTCGTGCCCACCCCGCCTCCAGCCCTCACTGAAACTACCCGCGACGGTCCCAAGACCACACGCTGGGTACTGGAGGCAGCAGATTGCCGGGCCTTTGCCACCCACCGCATCGCCCGCCTGGGCATGGATGAGGCCGTGGCTCCTTATGAACGGGTGCGGCTATCCCCCAGCGGCAGTTTTATCATGGTCTGCCTCAGCGGCACCGGCAGTATTCTTCTTGACGGCCGCTGGCACAAAATTGGCCCTGGCACCGCCTGCATGGCTCCGCCGCGTGTGCCAAATGCCTTTCATGCCCTGCCGGGCAAGCCCTGGAGCTTTCTCTGGATCCGTTACGACGAGCCATCTTTTGTCACGCCTTTGGTTAGCGCTGCTTCCCCAGTCAGGCTGAAGGTGGATGCCGCCCAGCTTCACCGCATCTGGGCCGGGCTAAGGGGCGAGTGGGAAAGCACCCGCGATGTGAAGGCCCTCCATCATTGGACGGAACTCCTCCAGCACCACACCCGCCGCCTGGCGGAACCCTGGCGTCGCGATGAACGCCTGCGCCGCCTCTGGCAGGAGGTGGAAACCCGTCTGGCCGAGGACTGGACACTTGCCTCCCTGGCCCACGCCGCGCATGTCAGTGAAGAGCATTTCCGCCGCCTCTGCTGGAAGGAACTGGGCCGCAGCCCCATGGCCCACCTGACCTCGCTGCGCATCCAGGCCGCGCAGGAGATGCTCAGCAACACGCAGGACAAGCAGGAGGTCATCGCCTTGCACGTGGGCTATCGCAGCCCCATTGCCTTCTCCCGCGCCTTCCGCCGCTGGGCAGGCTGCCTGCCATCAGATTACCGGGCCCGCGTTTGATGCCTCATCTTCAACCCTCTCCGGCACGTCAGGCCCCACATTTTCCCCGGCTCCCTTTCGCGGTGAAATTCTCAGGGCGATCAGCCCAAACGTCAGCGCCCAGATGCCCCCCACCATCCAGCCTGCCAGCACATCTGTGGGCCAATGCACACCCAGGTAAACCCGGCTCACCCCAACCAAAAGTGTAATAATCACTGAAAGCGTGATGATGAACAGCCGCAGCCTGAGATGCGGCTGCGTGCGCGCCAACAGCACCCCCAGCGTCAGATACACCACCGCCGCCATCATCGCATGCCCGCTGGGAAAGCTGGCACTCGTCACCAGCACCCCATGCGGAACCAGGTCCGGGCGCGGCCGGTCGAAAAACTCCTTTAACATGGCCGAAGCCTGCATCCCGCCCGCGATGGCTACCAGTGTCAGCAGTGCCAGCCGGTGCCTCCCCAGCAGCAGCATCAGTCCCAGCGAAGCCGCCGTCAGCCCCGTGAGAATGGTAAACCCGCCCAGAGCCGTCAGATCACGACCCATCTCTTCCATCCACGGCGGGCCGATGGGGTCCGCAGGATTTCCTGCCTCTCGCATCGCCAGCAGAATCTTCTCATCATATCCATGCGACTCCATCTCTCCGACCTCATCGGCGAGCTCAATGAACCCCCACAGTCCGCAGGCAATCAGCAGCAGCGTCGCCAAAATCATCGGCTCTTTGCGCCAGCGTAGCACACGTTTGAGGAAGGGGGACAAAGCGAGCGAAGTCATGGGTTGTAAACAGGCATCAAAGAAGCAGCGGACAAGCAGTCTGTCACATTTTAGATTCGCAGATCACTTGGGCTCCGGTCCCCTTCCCCCCTGCCCCGGAGTGCATTTTGGTCACCTCTTTGTGGACGCCTTCGGGCGAATCTGATGAAATCCCGGCGTTATATCCTTTCCACCACCATGCGCCGCCTAGCTTTCTTCTGCCTGCTGCTCACCACAGCCCTTGGCCTCCAGGCCCAGCCCGTCTCGCTCTTTGATGGCAAGACCCTTACCGGCTGGGATTACGACCCCGCCGTCTGGCGTGTTGAGGACGGCCTCATGACCGGCGGCTCTCTCACCGAAAAAGTCACGCAGAACTACTTCATCTGCACAAACAAGAGCTACCAAAACTTTGACCTCAAACTGAAGATCAAATGCAGCGGCGATCCCGCCACCGGCATGCTCAACAGCGGCATTCAGATCCGCAGCATGCGCGTCCCTGGCGGCCATCACATGAGCGGTTACCAGGTGGACTGCGGCAATGGCTGGTTTGGCAAAATTTACGATGAGTTCCGCCGTAACAAAGTCATCGCCGAGCCCCTGGATGCCGCTGCTTTGGACAAAGCCGTGGACATCTATGGCTGGAACGAATACCGCATCCGCGCCGAAGGTGCACGCATCCAGGTCTGGATCAACGGGGTCGCTGCGATTGACTACACCGAGACGGACAAAAACGTCGCGCTAGACGGCCAACTTGGCCCGCAGGTCCACAGCGGCGGGGCCTGCCTGGTGCAGGTAAAGGACATCACCCTTGAGGAACTCCCCGTCACGCCCGGCGCCCCCACTTGGCAGTCCCTGGGCGGCGTGGAGGCCGCGCGCAAGCTCGTCGCCCCGCTGCCCAAGCCGAAGGCCAAAGCGGGAGCGGCGAAGAAGTCCAAAGGTCGCCGCGACATCAGCTACAATGCCGTGACCGGGGAACCCAAAACCGCCGCCGAACAGCAAAAGCTGTTTCATTTGCCCGAAGGGTACGAGATCGAACTCGTCGTCCAGGAGAGCGACGGCATTGGCAAATTCGTCAGCGTTTATTTCGACCAGCGTGGACGTCTTTGGACTCAGACCGCCTTTGAATATCCGGTGGATGCCAATGAAAACCCGGCCGCAGCCGAGGCCATTTATAAAAGTCCCGGCAAGGATAAAGTCCTCGTCTATCCCCGCGAGGCGCTGAATGCTCACCTGCCCCCTGGCGGCCTGACCCATCCAACGGTGTATGCGGATGGACTGGCCATCCCGCTGGGCATCCTGCCCTGGGGCAATGGCGATGCCTGCTACATCCAACATGGCCATGACCTGAAGCTTTTCAAAGACTCCGATGGCGATGGCAAAGCGGATACACACGATGTGATCCTCACCGGCTTCGGTGTGCAGGACAGCCACCTTTTTCCGCATCAGTTCACCCGCGCCCCTGGCGGCTGGATCTGGATGGCCCAGGGCCTCTTTAACAACAGCCAGGTCCACAAACCCGGCAGCGACCAAAAGGTGGACTACCCCAAATGCGGCATGGCCCGCATGAGACCTGACGGCAGCGACTTTGAAGTCACCAGCACCGGGCCTAACAACATTTGGGGACTCGTCATCACTGGCGAGGGCGAGACCTTCATCCAGGAAGCCAACGATTACGGCTACCCCGTCATGCCCTTCCACGAATACGCCTACTACCCCGGCGGCATGGAGGCCCTGAAGAAGAGCTACCAGCCGGATTTCCCCCCGCAGGCGGAGTTTCGCATGGGTGGGACGGGGCTGAGCGGGCTGGCGCTGATTGAGAGCGGTCCGCTGCAGGACGCCAAGGCGGCTTATACGATGGCCGTTGCCAATCCCATCACCTCCAAAGTCCAGACCCTCGCCATGCACCGGGACGGCCCCTATTGGAAGCTGGAGCAGAAGGAGGACCTCATCACTTGCGATGACCCCTTTTTCAGGCCCGTCGCCCTCACCAACGGACCGGACGGCTGCCTCTACATCGTGGACTGGTATAACAAAATCATCTCCCACAATGAAGTGCCTCGGGCGCATCCGGACCGGGATAAGACGAGGGGGCGGATCTGGCGCGTGAAGTACAGTACTCATCACTCTCCGAGTGATGCGAAGCCCCAAACAGCCGCTGTTCCATCGCCAGTTTCCTCCGCAGCCACGTCCGGGGTCCATCACTCGGAGAGTGATGAGTACTGTACCATCCCCGACTTCACGAAACTCAGCACGGATGACCTCATCGCCCTCCTGGGCACCAAGCCCACTGGCAGGGCACACCTCGCCTGGCAGACGCTGGCGGATCGGGACATGCTGCCAAAGAACCATTGGTCCAGCCAGGAATACGCTGCCCCACCCCTCACCGGAGAAGTGCGATCCTTGGCGAAAAACCCCACGGATGAAAACATCGCCAAGCTCCTCGCCTTCGCCAAACCCTCCCTCCCCAACGGCCCCACCATCCAGTCCTCACGCGCGCCCAAAAAGATCCCCGTTCGCGAAGCCTATGACCGGGAGTTTGAGAGGTTCCTGGTCCGCCTGTTCCTGGAGCGGCATCCTGAGGCGGTGGCGCGATTTCTCGATTCCGAGGCTGCTACAGCTCTCCAGGTTGAAGCCTGCGTCCTCGCCGCCCTGGCCCTGGAACCGAAAACCAGCGCTTCACGCGTCGCCAAACTCCTGCCACAACTGGACCGGTCACCCAATGATGAGGAGCTTTTACGTCTGGCCCAGTTCCCGGAAGAACCCGGCGTGGGCGAAGCCCTGAAGACCCTGCTCGCCCAGCCCACTTCTGGGGCCGTCGTCGCGGAAAAACTCCTGGCCAAACGTACCTCGCTGGACTCCTCCCGCGTCGGCCCCATCCTCAAAGAAACCGCCCTTAGCATGCTGAAGAGCAACAACCTGGCCACCCGCAAACAAGCCCTTGTGCTGTGCAGCGGCTTTCAAATTCCTGCCGAGGAAGACATCATCGAGCCCCTCGCCCAGCGGCAGCATCAGGTCTTTGCAGGCCAGCCCGTCCCCCAGGATGAAAGTGGCGAACTCGCCCTCCGCCTCGCCGCCCTGGCCGCCATCCGTTCGCCTGAGACCCTGCTGTTCTACGTCCTAGCCGAATCCGATCCCGACGCCACTCTCCGCGATGCCGCGCTGGATGCCCTCATCGCCGCCAGCACCAATTCCGTGGAGAGCGCCTGCGAACGCCTCTTCAAGCTCTACCCCAAGCTCACCCCGGCCCAGCGCAAGCGCACCCTTAATGCCCTCTCCGGCCAGGCCGAAGGCGGAGCCAAAAGCCTGCTCACCGCCATCCTCGGCAAAACCATCCCCCAGGCTGATCTCGATGGTCCCGTGCTCGAACGCCTCGCCACCGTGCTGGGCGAAGATCCCGCCCTGGCCCAGCTTCAGCAGCAGCTCGGCGGTGTGTTTGGCGAGGTGCTTTTGCTTGATGGCCAGGACAGCGCCTGGGTGGATTCCAAGCTCACCCTTGAAGGTCCCTTCACCGTCGAGACCTGGGTCCGCCTAACCGGAGGTATCGGAAATCAGGACAGCATCCTCGGCTCGCCCCAACAGATCGACTTCAATTTCTTCGGCTCCAAATTTCGCGTCTGGCTCGGTGATGGCATCGGCGATGTCGCCGTCGCGCAGAAACCGATGACGCCCGATCTCTGGACCCACGTGGCCATCACCCGCGATGCCGGAGGCACCTTCCGCCTGTATCAAAACGGCGAGCTGGAAGCCACCAGCAGCAAAAAATCCACTGCCTCCTTCAAGGACTGCCGCATCGGCTGGAGCGGCCCCAACCAGGGCACCCACGGCGCGCTCAGCGAATTCCGCGTGTGGAAACAGGCCCGCACCGAGGCCCAGATCCGCGCCCACTTCGATCGCATCCTGCCCCCCGCCACCGGAGGCCTGGACTTCACCGCCGCCCGCGACCTGAAGCCCGCCACGCCCAAGCTCTACGGCAAGGGTGCACGCATCGCCAAGACCCTCGATACCCCGCCGCTGCTCACCGAGGCCCAGGCCCAGAAGCTGGATGCCCAATTCACCCGCTACACCGCCCTGGCCGCCCAGGGAGATGCCGAGAAGGGCAAACCGCTGGCTGCCCTGTGCATCGCCTGCCACCAGATCGGCAATACCGGCGGGCAGATCGGCCCGAATTTGAGCGGGGCCGGAGCGATGGGGCTGGAGGCCGTTTTGCGTAACATCCTGACCCCCAATGCGGCCATGGAGCCCGGCTATCGCATCTACCGGGTGGAGATGAAGAACGGCGATCTCATTGACGCCTTCTTCGTTAGCGAGGACGCACAGGCGACCATCATCCGCCAGCCCGGCCTGCCTGACCGGCGGATCAACAAACAGGACATCCGCAGCACCCGCTACATCCGCCGCAGCCTCATGCCCGAAGGCCTCCTGGATGCCCTGCCCGAGGACAGCGCCGCCGACCTGCTGGCCTACCTCATGACGCTGAAAGGGTAAGATGGGCGAGGAGAGGGACTTGCCAAGCCAGTGCCCCAAGGAGTGGGACTTGCCAAGTCCCTTCTTAATACCCGGCACTTGGCAAGTGCCGCTCCTTGGTTAAACCATCTCGATGAAGTTCTTCAATCCGTTCGAAGACATCAAGGTCACCCGGAACCATCTGCCACATTGGCAGCAGCCTGGAGTACCCTACTTCATCACCTTTCGCATGGCAGATTCGCTGCCTGTCGGGATGCTCGAAGAACTGGAGGCGGAGCGGCTTTTGTGGCAGCAAAACCATCCGCCGCCGCTATCTCCTGATGAGGAGGCTGAATACCACAAGCGCTTCTCTGCCAGGGTTGATCAGTGGTTGGATCAAGGGCATGGCTCCTGCGTCCTACGGCAGACTTGCTACCGGCTGAAGATTGAAGAGTCCCTGAAGTTCTTTGATGGCCAGCGATATGAAATGCTGTCCTATGTGATCATGCCAAACCACGTGCATGGGCTCTTGATGATCCACCCCGACTGGTCGTTGGAAAAAGTTATCTTCACCTGGAAACGTCGCACAGCAGGAGTGATCAATGAGAGTCTGGGCGTCACTGGCCCGTTCTGGCAGCGGGATTACTTCGACCGACTGATTCGGGATGGCGATCATCTGAGGAACGTGATCCGTTACATCCGGCGAAATCCCACCAAAGCAAGTTTGAAGGAGGGAGAATTCACCTTGTGGGAAAGTGCGCTGGCGCAGGCCGTGGGATGAGGACCCAAGGAGTGGGACTTGCCAAGTCCCTTCTTAATACCCGGCACTTGGCAAGTGCCGCTCCTTGAACCTGAAACTGCACTTGGCAAGTGCCGCTCCTTGGGATAAGCCCATGCCATGCCGCCCGTGCCCCCAGAAACGCCCGCCTCCAAACCTGCCGCTCCGGCGGATCTGGAAATCAAGGATGCACATCTCATCTTCTACCAGGTGTGGAAAAAACTGGAGGAAGACTATGGCCGGGAGAACCTGCGCTTTCCCAAGGAGCTGATTCTTCTGGGCGGTGCTCCAGGAGCAGGCAAAGGCACCAATACCAACTTCATCCGCAAGCTGCGGGGCATCACGGCGGAACCCATCGTGGTGAGCGCGCTGCTGGACAGCCCGGAGGCACAAAAGCTGAAGTCGCAGGGCGGCATGGTGGGGGACCGGGAGGTGGTGGGCATTCTGCTGCGCAAGCTGCTGGAGCCGGAGCAGCAAAATGGGGCCATTCTGGACGGCTTCCCGCGCACGAAGGTGCAGGTGGAATGCCTGAAGCTGCTCTTTGATGAAATGATGAACCTGCGCCGGGATTTCGCCGAGACGTCGGAGGCCTCTCATTACAAGCAGCCCATTTTTCACATCATGGTGCTGTTTGTGGACGAGGCGGAAAGCATCGCCCGCCAGCTCAAGCGCGGCCAGGAGGTGCTGGCGCACAATGAAGAAGTGCGCCGCTCCGGTCTGGGTGAACTCTGGGAGGAACGCGCCACGGACTTCGATTCCGGGCTGGCGCGGAACCGCTACAAGGTCTTCAAAGAGAAGACCTACGACGCCCTGGTCTCGCTGAAGGAGATCTTTCACTATCACTTCATCAATGCCCAGGCTCCGCTGGCGCTGGTGCAGGAAAACATCGTGCGTGAGCTGGAATACCAAAGCTCCCTGGAGCTGGATCCGCGCACCTTTGACCAGCTTCGCAAGCTGCCGCTGGCCAGCGAGATCGTCCGTCATGCACGGCAGGACCTGGTGCGCCGGCTGGATGGCTACAAGGTGGAGAAACCCGAGCTCATGGCGGCCGTGGTGGAATTTATCGAAGTCAAGATGATGCCCATCATCATGCGGCACGCCATCTCCGGCCGGGCAGACGTCAATTCCGAGGACAAGCTTTTCCATGATCCCCAGGCCCTGACCATCCTGATTGACATCTTTTCGGAGCGCGGTTTCCACGCAACTGTGGATCTGCATCACATTGAAATCCCGGAGAAGTTTGACCTCCAAACAGGGGAGATTCAGTGCCGCAAGAAGAAGGTTTTCCGCTTTGGCATCCGCTTCAAGGGATCGGAAATCCGGCGCGGCTGATGGGTTGGTTCGCCAGGCTTTGCTGCGACAGATGATTCCTTCCCGACTCGATTTTCAACTGGAAGCCCAGGCCAGCGGTTCGCGTGCCCGTGCGGCGACCTTCCGCACGCTGCATAGTACGGTCCGCACACCTTTGTTCATGCCGGTGGGCACACAGGCCACGGTGAAGGCGCAGCTCCCGGAGACGCTGCATGAATCCGGTTCGCAAATTTTGTTAGCCAATACCTATCACCTGCTGCTGAGACCGGGGCCGGAGGTGTTTAAAAGGATGGGCGGCATTCACAAGTTTATGCAGTGGCCAGGATCGGTGCTCACAGATTCGGGCGGTTACCAGATCTTCTCGCTGCCGCATTCGCGCTCCATGACGGAGGCGGGGGCGGTTTTCCAAAGCTATGTGGACGGCCAGCGCATTCTGCTGAGCCCAGAGCTGAGCATCCAGACGCAGATGGCCATCGGCAGTGACATCATGATGGTGCTGGACCAGTGCATCCCCTCCACGGCGGATGAAGCGGCAGCCCGCAAGGCGCTGCAAGTCACGCAACGCTGGGCGGCACGCAGCCTGGCGGCGCGGGAGGATTCGCCGCAGTCCATGTTCGCGATTGTACAAGGAGCACTGTATCCGCATCTGCGGCGGGAAAGCGCGGCGGGGCTGATGGAGCTGCCGTTTGACGGCTTTGCCATTGGAGGTCTGGCGGTGGGGGAGGAGAAGGCGGAGCGCGAGGACACTTGTGAGATGACGGCCTGTCTGCTGCCTGCTGACCGACCGCGCTACCTGATGGGCGTGGGCACACCGCTGGATGTGCTGGAGGCGGTGCATCGCGGCGTGGACATGTTCGACTGCATCATTCCCACGCAGGTGGCCAAACGTGGATCGCTGTTCACTTCACGCGGCATCGTTCAATTGCGTCGCGCGGTGTATAAATTCTCCGAAGAGCCTGCTGACCCTGACTGCGCCTGCCCGGTCTGCGCGAAATACACGCGGGCCTATTTGCATCATCTCACCAAGACGCAGGAGCCGCTGGGCTGGCAGCTCATGGGGCAGCATAACATCCATTTTTATCATCAACTCATGCGGGAAATCCGCGCGAGCATTTTGGAAGACCGTTTTCTAAAACTGTATCACGAGAAGCGGCAGATCCTGCAGGTGGAGGATGTGGATCATCCCATCACCACGGTGAAGCCTCCCGTCATCAGCCCGGACCATGCGCAGCGGGTGGGAGACTATGAATTGGAACTGCGGCCAGGTGAAGCGGCGCGCATCTTCCACATTGGCACGGCTCACACGGTCAGCACGGATGTCACCGCAGCGGCCTGGACAGAGGATGCGCATTTGGCCCAGCATCTGCGACTGCCTGCGGGCGAAACGCCTGAGCAGGCGATGCCGCTGATCGTGTGGGACATCGGCCTGGGAGCGGGCGCGGCTGCGATTGCGGCCATTTTGGCCTATGAAGAAGAGGCGGAAAAAGGTCCCGTGCGGCCCATGCACATCGTCAGCCTAACTAATGATCTGTCACCGCTGCGCCTGGCGCTGAGCCATAAGAAACACTTCCCATACCTGCGCCATGGTGCGGCGGATACATTGGTGCATCGCGGTGTGTGGACTTCTCGTTACAAAACAGGCCTGACCTGGACGCTGCTAGAAGGGCCGCTGGATGAAACCTTGCCCCAGGCTCCGGCCCCGCCCGAGGTGACGTTTCACCAGGTGCTTCCGGGTATGGAATTGCCATCGGTAATCGCGGAGCGATAAGGCAGGCAGGGAAAAGAAAGACATGAGGATCATGGAGTTGCATGAAGCATCCCTGGCTCATCGGCACTCACAAACTCCGGGACTTCATGGATGCAAGGAGCGGGACTTGCCAAGTCCCTTCTTCGAACCCGGCACTTGGCAAGTGCCTCTCCTTGGAACCCCTTCAAAGAATGATCGGATAATCCAAAGGCTATGCCTGCACCCTTCATGGCGGGTGACGTACTCTATGTCATGGTATTGTCCATGTCCGTTCGCCTGACCACCGCCCTCGCTGCACTGCTGCCGCTCCTATCCCACAGTGAGGAAGCGGTGCGTTTCAGCCGAGATGTGCTGCCAATTCTCTCGGACAATTGCCTGAGCTGTCATGGCCAGGATGAAGAACATCGCAAGGCGGACCTGCGGCTGGATACCCATGAGGGCGCGCTGAGCGTCATCAAACCGGGCAGCCCGGAGGCCAGTGACTTCCTGGCACGCATCCTCACGGAAGACCCGGATGAACTGATGCCGCCGCCAAAATCCCACAAGCCACGTCTGACAGCTGAGCAGACGGACATCCTGCGGCGCTGGATCGCCCAAGGGGCCGTGTGGGGCCGGCATTGGGCTTTTGAAAAGCCGGTCAAAACGGAGGTGAAGGGGCATCCGGTGGATCACTTCGTGACAGCACGATTGTCCAAAGCGGGCCTGCAAATGGCTCCCCAGGCCCCGGCGCATACGCTACTCCGGCGGCTGTCGTTTGACCTGACCGGGCTGCCGCCGACGCCTGAGGAGGTGACGGCTTTTGACCCTTCACTCTATGAGACGAATGTGGACCGGCTGCTGGCGTCTCCTCACTTTGGTGAGCGCATGGCCATGTGGTGGCTGGATGCGGCGCGGTATGCGGATACGGACGGTTTCCAGGCGGACGCCAACCGCACCAACTGGCCCTGGCGTGACTACGTGATCAAGTCCTTTAATGACAACAAGCCCTACGACCGGTTCACGCTGGAACAGTTCGCCGGGGACCTGCTTCCCGATGCGACTGCCGAACAAAAAGTAGCGACGTGTTTTCACCGCAACCACATGACCAATGGTGAAGGCGGCCGGGACAAGGAGGAGTCGCGCGTGGACTATGTGATTGACCGGGTGAACACCACGGGAACGGTCTGGATGGGGCTGACGCTCGGCTGCACGCAGTGTCACACGCACAAGTTTGATCCCATCACCCATGCGGATTATTACAGCCTGACGGCCTTCTTTAACAGCATTGAGGAAGACGGCTCCGCAGGCACCAAGGCGAAACCTTACCTGAGCTATCAGTCCCCCATGGCTCAGCGTGCCGTCACGGAAGCTGAGGCGCTTGTGGCCCAAAGAACTCCGGTGGAGGCCAAGGCACGCGCGGCCGCAGAGAAACCTTTTTCGAAGTGGCTGGCTGCGCGACATGCGGAAGTGAAGGATGGCTTTCAGGCCTGGCAGCGCATCCATGGAAAGCTGGAATCTGAAGAAGGCACCGTGCTCACGCAGGAGAAGGATGGCATCATCCAGGCCAGCGGGCCGAATCCGAGGCAGGATGATTACCGGCTCATCTCACCTATCAACCTGCCGCGCATCACGGGGTTGAAGCTGGAGGTGTTTCCGCATTCATCGCACACCCAGGGCGGGCTTTCGCGAGGTGCCACGGGTGAGTTTATCCTGACGGACATCAAGGTGCAGGTGCGCAAAAAGGGCAGCTCGCAGATTCGCGATATCCCGGTCACCGGCGCGGTGGCGGATACATTCATGAAAGCGGACAAAGGGGCGCGTGTGTATGGCGACATCAAGGGCACGCTGGATGATGATCCGCGCAATGGCTGGACGACAAAAGGCGCAGCGCAGACGGAGCCGCACTTAGGCGTTTATGCCCTGGCTACGCCACTGGTGCTGGAGGCGGATGAGGAGCTGATTTTCCAGATGCTGCACCGGTCCACGGATGGGGACATGAACATCGGCCGCTTTCGAGTCTCGGTGACGGATCAACCGGGGCCTGCGGTGAACGGATTGGAACCCGCACCGCTGGAGCAACTTGCGCAGGCTAAGGTAGCGGACCCTGGCCAGGTGGAGCCGGTTTTGCGTGATCGTTTGTTCGCGCAGTTTCTGGAAGATCATGCACCTTATCAGACGGCCAAGGCATCGCTGGATCGGGCGACGGCACAGCTTAAGGAGGTCAAGGCGGCGGCGGGCAAACTGAATGTGATGGTCCTGTCTGAGCGCAAGGAGCCGCGCGAGACGCATGTCCTGGTGCGCGGGGTGTGGGACAAACATGGCGAGAAAGTCAGCCATGGCGTACCTGCGGCCATCGCGCCCTGGCCGCAAGGTGAACCCCGCAACCGCCTGGGCCTGGCCAAGTGGATCACGTCCCAGGAGAATCCGCTGACGGCGCGGGTGTTTGTGAATCATCTATGGCAGATGTGTTTTGGCGCGGGCCTGGTGCGGACACCGGATGATTTTGGTCTGCAAGGTGAGCGGCCTACGCATCCTGAACTGCTGGACTGGCTGGCGGTGGATTTCATGGAGCATGGCTGGGATGTGAAGCGGCTTTTGAAGCAGATCGTGACCAGCAAGGCCTACCAGCAGGATTCGGCCACGAATGAGGAGCTCATCTCGCGCGATCCTCAGAACCGGCTGCTGGCGCGGGGTCCACGCTTTCGTCTGGCAAGCTGGATGCTGCGCGATGCGGCTCTGACGGCCTCCGGGCTGTTGAATCCGGCGCTGGGCGGACCTCCAGTGAGGCCGTATCAGCCGGACGGTGTGTGGGAAGAAAACTTCATGGGCCGCTTCACTTATGAACCAAGTGAAGGCGCGGCCCAGTACCGGCGCACGCTGTATGCCTTCTGGCGGCGCAGCATCGCCCCAACTTTCCTTTTCGACAGTGCTCAAAGACGCATTTGTGAAGTGGGCGTGAGCCGCACCAACACGCCTTTGCAAGCCCTGACGTTGCTCAATGACACCAGCATGATGGAGGCTGCGGCGACCCTGGCCCAACCAATGATCCGTCATGACCAAAGCCAGGAGGAGCGGCTTCAGGGCCTTTATCTGCGGGTGCTGTCAAGGAAGGCGACGGACAAGGAACTGGCCGTGCTGGCCCGTGCGCTTGACCGTGCGCTTGCCTACTACCGGGAGAAGCCCGAAGACGCCGCCAAATACCTTTCTGCGATCCCTGGGGTGAAGGCTAAACGCGAGGTCATGCCAGCCCTCGCGGCTCATACTCTGGTGGCGAGCCTTGTTCTTAACCTGGATGAGGCGATCACGCACGAGTAAGGATAAAACGAAACCAGCCCTGACTAACCACAGATGACACAGATATACACAGATAAGATTCAAGAGAGCGGCTGTCCTGGCTTCTTACATCTGTGTACATCTGTGTCATCTGTGGTTAATTTCAGGACCACCGAGTTCGGAACATCGACTCCATTTTAGCCCATGTCTTCCCAATCTCTTCACACGACACGCCGATATTTTCTCGGGCAATGCACCGGGGTTTCGGTGGGGTCCATGGCTTTGTCTTCTTTGTTAGGCCAGAAGTCATCGGCTGGTGAAGCACCTGCGTTAGGATTGCCGGGGCTGCCGCATTTTGCGCCGAAGGCAAAGCGGGTGATTTTCCTGACACAATCGGGCGGACCGTCGCAACTAGAGCTTTATGATCACAAGCCGGGGCTGATGAAATGGGCGGGAACGGAGCTGCCGGAATCGGTGCGGCAGGGGCAGCGGCTGACGACGATGACGGCCAACCAGAAGCAGCTTATCCTGCCGGGCATCACCAAGTTTTCCCGGCACGGAAAAAGCGGAGCCACGGTGAGCGAATGGCTGCCGCATCTGGGGTCCGTGGCGGATGACCTGTGTTTCATCAAGTCCATGACGACGGACCAGATCAACCATGCACCGGCGATGACCCAGTTTCTCACTGGCAACCAGATCCCTGGCAAGCCGAGCATGGGTGCCTGGGTGAGCTATGGGCTGGGCAGCCTGAACCGCAACCTGCCGGACTACCTGGTGCTGATTTCCAAGATGCAGCGGCCCAGCGACCAGCCGCTCTATGACCACTACTGGGGCAGCGGATTCCTGCCATCGCGTTATCAGGGAGTGAAGCTGCGCAATTCCAAGGACCCGGTGCTCTATCTGCGCGATCCGGACGGCCTGCCACGGCATCTGCGCCGGGGCATGCTGGACGGTATGGCGGAGCTGAACCAGATGCGCTTTGAGCAGACTCAGGATGCCGAGATCACCACGCGCATCCGCCAGTATGAAATGGCCTACCGCATGCAGGCGAGTGTGCCGGATCTCACCGATCTGAGCGAGGAGCCGGATGATGTGTTTGATCTGTATGGCCCGGATTCACGGCGCGCGGGCAGCTATGCGGCCAACTGCATCCTGGCCCGTCGCCTGGCGGAGCGTGGGGTGCGGTTTATCCAGCTTTTCCATCCGGACTGGGACCACCACAGCCGCCTGCCCAGCTGGTGCACCGCCCGCTGCCGGGACACGGACCAGCCGAGCGCGGCACTGATCAAGGACCTGAAACAACGCGGTCTGCTGGATGAAACCCTGGTCATCTGGGGCGGTGAATTCGGACGCGGTGTGGCAGGCCAGGGCAAATGGGATAGCCCGGAAGCCGGCCGCGACCACCACCCGCGCTGCTTCACCATGTGGATGGCCGGCGGCGGCGTGAAACCCGGCCTAACCTATGGTTCGACCGACGATTTCAGCTACAACGTGGCGGAGAACCCTGTGCATGTACGGGATCTGCATGCCACGGTGTTGCACCTCCTGGGCATTGAACATGAGCGCTTCACTTTCCGGTCCCAGGGGCTGGATTTCCGGCTCACGGGGGTGGAGGAGGCGAAGGTGGTGAAGGGGATTTTGGCATAAAAGAACTCATTAGAATCTCCCACGGCAGTGGATCGAACAAACGACAATCTGGCCAGGTCATACTTCAGGTGAATGAATCACTCTTCCTCGCCCATGAACGTTTACGACGCAGCCGGAATAACATTCTCAGGTTGGTAAGCAAGGGGCTGATTGCTCTTTTGATCTTTGGCGTACTGCTATATGGCTTCCTGATCGAAATGTCGCCCAGTGGGGTTCTGATCAGAAAGGTTGTGCGTGAGAACCCTTTAACGGCTCCTGATCCGGTTTTTGACATTACTAGAGATGAGATTCTCACGGCTAAAGGCTCATTTAGACTCGCCGGGATCTGTATCCCCAAAAATACGTCAGATCTTGCCGCCGCACTTACTTTTCTGCGGCTGTGTACAGCTCAAGGCATTGAGGTCATACGCCAAGTCAACCCATCCTCACAAATGCTCCGTTGTGAGCCCCGGATCTTGCATTGGTGTGGGAATGATCCCGTGGAAGCTCACTATGAGCAACATAACTTGAATGAGCTCATCGTGGCCATGGGATATGCGTCGTTTGAAGATTCATCCGGTCTGACTGATGTGGAGCGAGCCCGTCTCAAAGCGGCTTCCTTGATCGCCCAACAGGGGAAGAAGGGCATTTGGTCCGACGAGCCCCTTGATAAGGAACGGAGATTATCAAAATTTGGCATCAGGATTGACGACGTTTTGACTCTTCAAACACACATTCGACATTTATCAAAAGTGCGTGGTGCAGAATGAATGGACCTGCTCTGGACTGGCTTGAAGTCGGAGCAGCCTCAACATGGAGGAGACCATCGCACAATTTTCTGCATGAATACGGTACTCGAAACCCCGAAAGGTGGTGGTTTTGAAAAGAAGCCAAGGCTGCGCAAACCCCTTGGCACGGGGAGGAAAAATGGGCTAGCTTTTGGCCATGCGATTTCTGCCTCTCTGCTGCCTGTCTGTGGTTTTGACCCAATGTGTGGATCCGTATGGGAACCCGATGTCGCCGTTTGGTCCAGGTAACCCGAGGCCCTATACGGACGGGCGGGAGCAGTATCGGACGGACATGCGGGAGCAGGACCGGGGGATGGCGCAGCAGGCGTATGAGCGCGGCATTCGTGAAGGCACCGATGATGCACGCAGCGGCCTGCCCCGGAATACGCAAAGGAACCCGTATGGTTATACCTCCACCCAAGGGCGGGCCTACATAGATGGGTATGAACAGGGCTACCGCTCAGCGCCGCAGCAAAGCGGGCCGGGGCTGAATGCACCGCCTTATCCTGGGCAGGGCCAGGGTTATGCACCGCCGGGGCAGGCACCGGTTTATCCAGGACAGGGAGGCTATACCCCACCGGTACCACCGTCGGGCCAGCAGTCCAATGACCCGGGCTACAGCCAGGGCTATGAATACGGCCTCCGCGACCGGGTGGCCGGACGACAGGCGGATGCCGGAGCGCACGTGGGGGCCTATGATCCAAGGTATCGCCGCAGTTTTGAAAAGGGATACTATGATGCGTTTGAGGCGCGGCGGTGAGGGGGCCGACGTCGGTTCTGCAACCATGAGTTCAACCCCAGAGACAGGACCGAACCGTATGGCCCACGCCCACCGGCGGTTCTTCATCGTGCTGTGTCTGGCATCAGCCATCGGTTTCGTTTTGCTCAATCGCTTGGGCAATTATCTGCTTGAACCTTCAACAAAGGTGGAGATCCACAAAAATGCTTACAAAACGGAGTACCTGAGGCCTTATCTCGAAGCTGAAGAATGGATTCTCTATTCCCTGGATCCATATCCCTGGCGGCGGAATGAAGGAGAAGATCTATTCAATAAACCACCTCCACTACCGGGATCTGAAGAAGCCCAGAAAACCAAAAGCAATACTGAACCTCCCGGGGAACCTAAAAGGAAGGTGCCTCCAGATCAGGAGTTCCATAACTTCCCGATCCTCGGCAAATTAGTCATGCAGGAGAACGAAAAGCTGCGGTATGTTATCCAAGCATTGGATACGGCCGGACAAAACTGGATGGGAGCTGTAGCAGGATGTTTCTCACCCAGGCATGGAATACGAGTCATGCGCGAGGGCACGATTCACGACTTGGTGATCTGTTATCAATGCTCAAGCGCAGTCCTTTATGTCAACGGCAAGCATGTGGGCGGCATCTATTTCGCCACAACGCTTGAACTTGATCCCTCGCCCGATGTGCTGGATGGCATCCTGAGAAAAGCCGGGATCAAACGTACTCCTGTTCACTGAGGGAAAAGCCGTCACTTGCCAATACAGAAGGAGGAAAAGATGACGTCGAGGATCTGCTCCACATCCACGACGCCGACAACTTCGCCGAGAGACTGAAGCGCCTCGCGGAGGTCGAGGGCGACGTATTCGGGGGGAGATCCGGCGAGGAGGGCGGTGCGGGCGGCCTGCACCTGGGTGGCGATGCGGTCAAAGCAGGCTTTGTGACGGGCATTGATGGCGATGGGATGGTCAGCCTGCAGGGTGCCTGCGCTCATGATGACGGCGCGAATGGCATCGCGCAGGGCCTCCACGCCGGTGTTGTCCAGGCAGGAAAGGGTGATGCCGTCCAGCCAACCGGGATGCCGGCCCTGGTCAGCTTTGTTCAGGATAAGGATGCGGCGAGATTCGCCTCCAGCGGTGAGTGCCACCCGATGGGAGCTGGCGGGTGGGAGGCTGCCGTCCACGACTTCGAGGATGAGGTCGGCACGCTCGAGTTCTCGCTGGGTGCGCTCGATGCCGACTTTCTCGATGTCATCGGTGCTGGTTCGCAGACCGGCGGTATCCACGAGGCGGAGGGGGATGCCGTGGACCTGGATAATCTCCTCGATGGTATCGCGGGTGGTGCCGGCAGTGGGGCTGACGATGGCGCGCTCGAAGCCTAACAAAAGGTTCAATAGACTGGACTTGCCCACATTGGGCTCTCCGCAAATGACGGTGCGGGCGCCGTGGCGGAGGATGCGGCCCTGCTCACTGGTATCAATGAGGCGGCGAGTGCGCTCCAGGACGAGGTCCATTTTGGCGACGAGGGCGGCCCCGGTATCCGGGGAGATGTCCTCCTCCGGGAAATCAATGTACGCTTCCACATGGGCGAGCACGGGCAGGAGCTCCTCGCGCAAAGCAGCAGCCTCTTTGCCAATGGCCCCGCCGAGCTGCTCATGCGCGGCTTTGAGGGCAAGGGTGCTCTGGGCATGGATGAGGTCCATTACAGCCTCCGCCTGGGTGAGGTCCATCTTGCCATTCAGGAAGGCACGTTGGGTAAACTCCCCCGGTTCCGCAGAGCGGGCTCCGGCGGCGAGGAGTGACTCCAATAACTTTTGAGTGACCAGCAGACCGCCGTGACCATGAAACTCCACCACATCCTCCCCAGTATAACTGGCAGGGCCGCGAAAGAGCAGAAGCAGGCCCTGGTCCAGGGTACCGCCGTCCGGGTCCAAAGCGTGGACGAGGTGGGCGTGACGAGGTTTTAATTCTGGCAGCGGCTGCGGGGTGCGAAACACCTTTCTGGCCACGGCAAAGGCCTGCAAACCGGTGACACGGATGACGCTGATGGCCGCCTCCCCCATGGAAGTGGAGATGGCGGCGATGGTATCCTGAAGCATGGCGAGGCAGCGAGCAAAAGTGCAGGCCTGGCCTGGAACTTACTTTTTGGCGGCGTCCGTCTTCGCGCCATCCAGAGGCGTGATGATGGGGCGGTCCTTCATTTCAGGCCAGATGACCCACTTGTCGCCTTCTTTGACGAAGGAGATGAGGAAGAGCTCTTCGATGCGGTCAGTCAGCGTTTCCTGGGAGGTACGGACTGTGGCGTGGACATACTGCTTGTCCTTTTCTTCCACGAGGCCGAGCACATCAATTTTGAGGGTGTCCTTTTTCTTGCTGGTGACTTCCGGGGCGGCATTGACGCGCTTGTGCCAGGCTTCACGGTCAGTGATGTAAAATTCCTGGGGGGTGAGCACTTCCAGGTCGCGGATTTCTTTGACACCGAAACGCTCCAGCATCTGGGCCTCCTCCGTCATGGTGGGGGCGGTCTTGATGATGGCGATGGTTTCCTTCTGCTTTCGCTCCAGAGAGCTGGGGAGGAGCATGACGGAAGCCGTCTTCCAGTCCTGGGCGACGACGCTCTCCAGGTATTTCTTTACCAGACCTGCGCAGGGATGGTCAAGCGACAGCTGGGTGGCGAAGGATGAACCGGCGAGGGCCAGAAAGCTCAGAGCCACGGAAAGACGAAACAGAGGAAGGGCGGAATACATAGAATCAGCTTAGACCCGCGTGATCGCGGAATGTTCGGGCTTTTTAGCCCGCGCCCATGACAACGTCAAATGGAGAAAGACAGCCTTTATGGAAAGGATCAGTCGCCCGATGGTGGTTAGAGGGCGGATATGGGCATGAGCAGCGGCTGTATTCGCCACATGAGGAAGCCTCTGCCACTTGAAGTCGTTCTTGCCGCTGGCACCGGTGCCCGCTAGGAATCTGATCTCACTTTATGAAAGCTTATCACATCACCGGCACTGACGGTCTGGCCTCGCTGAAACAGGTCGAGCTTCCTTCCCCCGCCCCCGGCCATGGAAAGGTGCGCATCCGCATCCGGGCGGTGTCGCTGAACTACCGCGACTACATGAATGTGTGTGGGATCCGGGGTGTGACAGGGCCGGTTCCGCGCATCCCGTGCTCAGACGGGGCGGGAGAGATTGTTGAGCTGGGAGAGGGGGTCACGGACTGGAAAAAAGGTGACCGGGTGGTGGTGCCTTTCATGCCCACGTGGCTGGATGGCGGCTTCACTCAAGCTCATGCGGGTCAGGCCCTGGGCGGAGCGGTGGACGGTTTGCTATGCGAAGAAGCCTGCCTTCCTGCAGCCAGCCTGCTGGGCATCCCGAAGCATCTTTCTTTTGAAGAGGCAGCCACACTGCCCTGTGCGGCCGTCACGGCCTGGGATGCGCTGATGGTGCGGGGAGGTCTTCAGGCGGGGGAAAGTGTGCTGGTCCTCGGCAGCGGCGGCGTGTCGGTCTTTGCGCTCCAGTTTGCCAAAATGGCCGGAGCGCGGGTGCTGGCCATCAGCAGCAGTGATGACAAGGCGGCGCGGCTGAAGGAGATGGGGGCGGAAGCGGTGCACAACTACCGCCAGGACCCGGCCTGGGATGACTGGGCGCTGGCGCAAACAGGAGGCCTGGGAGTGGACAAAGTCATTGAGATCGGCGGACCGGAGACATTAAACCGGTCCATCAAGGCCACGCGCTTTGGCGGGCACATTGCGCTCATCGGCGTGCTGACCGGAACGGCGGGGGATGTGCAGACGGTGGGCATCCTGCGCAAGGGCATCCGCCTGGACGGAGTCTATGTGGGTTCACGTGCCATGTTTGCCCAGATGCTCAAAGCCATCACGCAGGCGAAGATGCGTCCGGTGGTGGATTCGGCTTTTGATTTCAAGGATGCTGTGCCAGCTTTTGAGCACATCGCCAGCGGCAGGCACTTTGGAAAGATTGTCATCCGCCTCTGACCGCGCCTTGACGGACTGCCGCCTGCTTCCATCTTGCTCCCGCCCCTTTTCTCCTCCCACATGCCGACCATTCCCATCCTGATGCCCCAGTTGGGCGAGTCCATCGCCGAGGCCACCATCGTCCGCATCCTCATCGAGCCCGGGCAGCAGATCGAAGCCGGGACGGACATCTTCGAGGTGGAGACCAACAAGGCCACAATGGCGGTCAGCTCTCCTTGTGCTGGCCACGTCTCGGGCATCACGGCGCAGGTTCAAAAAAGCTATGCCGTGGGCACCAACCTGGCCTCCTTTGATGTCACGGACGACGACGCGCTTTCCATGGGCTTTACGGATTCCCCCCCGCCGCAACAGTCTCAGTCCTCACAGAACAACAGCAATGCGAGCGCCGACTCCCTGCATTTCCAGTTCAATGAGGAGGACAACATCACTGGCTACCAGCCGAAAGTGGAACCTGTGGTCGGCGGAGCGCTGCCTGTGCCAGCCGGGGCCACCGGGGCCAGCTACATCTCCCCCCGGATGCGGGCGCGGATGAACGAACTGGGCCTGAATGCCTCCGACCTGGCAGGTATCGCCGGCACCGGGGCCGGCGGGCGGGTGACGGTGGAGGACTTTGAAAATTTCCTGCGCGGGCTGGAGCAGCATCGCCTGACGCCCGCCTCCCCCATGCGCATCGCGGTGGCGGATTCCATGCGTCGGAGCTGGAGCCGCCCGCTTGCCACTGTGGGCAGCCCGGTGATCCTCGATGCCATCCTTTCCCACCGCAAGCGGGCTGATCCGAAGCCCGGCCCTGCCCTGTATGCCATTCGCGCGCTAGCCCTGGCGCTGGCGGAGAATACCGCTGTGGCGGGCCGCCTCATTGGCAGCCGCATCGTGCATCCACGTGCCATTGACATCGGCTTCGCGGTGGAGGTGGATGACGGGGTGCTGGTGCCAGTGCTGCGCGAGGTGGAAAAGACCCCGCTGGTGAAACTGGTACCCACCTATAACAAGCTCGTGGAGCAGGCCCGCGCCCGCCGCCTGCCCATGGATGTGAACCGCCCCGGCATCGCCACCGTGACGAATTTTGGCACCTTTGGCATCGTCTGGGCCACGCCCATCCCCCTGCCGGAGCAGAACCTGGTGCTTGGCCTGGGCGCAGGCAGCAAGGTGCCGCGCTGGAGCGATGAAGTGCAGCAATTCATCCCGGTCACGGAGGCGGAGCTGACGCTCAGCTTTGACCACCGCATCCTGGATGGCGGCGGTGCCGGACGCCTGCTGGCGCGTGTGGCGCAGCTTTTGCAGGAGCCAGAGAAGCTTTGATTTATAAGAGCCTCAGCCACGGCTTGCAGACACAGGCGGGACGCCCGTGCTCCATGCTTGAGCTTCCGGTTGCGCGGGGCGTGAGGCCCCATTAATCTCCGCTTTCATGAAGCCAGACTCCCGCCCCGCCTCCACACCCCTGCTCTGGGTGCCGATGATCCTTGTCCTGCTGGCCCTGGGGCTGCGCTGGATGAAGCTGGAAAGCGAAGGCATGACTCTGCTGCCTAACTTTGCCCCGTGGATGGCGCTGGCCTTTACCGGCACGCTGGTCTTCCCCCGCCGCAGCCTGCCGTGGTGGTCCTGGCCGTTGATGCTGCTGGCCGTGGATTCCGCCGTCATGGGCGGCCAGCTCTGGTCCCTGGAAGCAGGCCGTGCCGAGATCTTTTTGACCTATGGCCTGTATGCCGTCGCCGCCCTGGCCGCCAGCCGGATGCGTGGCAAAGCGGGCATCCTTCAGTCCCTGCTGGGAGTGCTCACCTGCAGCATCGTTTTTTATGTCGTCACCAATGTGATGTCCTGGTGGACGATGCCCCAATACACCAAGGACTTGGCCGGACTGGTCCAGTGCCTCACGAGCGGTCTTCCTGGATATCCGCCTAGCTGGACCTTTTTGCGCAACTCGCTGATGAGTGACCTTGGCTTCAGCGCCCTGCTGCTCATCGCCTTCAATGCCGAAGCCAAAATCCGCTCCGTCCCCGCCATGCGCTGGGGCACGGCGGTGACGGCTTGATGGCAGCCAAGGCGGGACTGGTTACCACTCCCCTTCCCGCTGGAACTTCTGCCTGGCATTGAGGCCAAACTGCCGGCCTGCCGCGCTGAGGTTGTCAATGACTTGGTCCATGGAAAGCCCGGCACTGCCACGTGCCGCCGGGATGACGGTTTCGCACTCATTCGTATCCATGAAACGCGAGGCATCTAAGAGCCCCTCTTCCTCCCCCTGCGGAATGGCCAGAAAGCCGTGCTTGTCCGCATGGATCAGTTGGCTCGGCTGGATGCTGCGGCCGAAGACCTCCACCTCGCAGCCCCAGCGGATGGGATGCACATGGGCATGCCCCACGCAAAAGCGCCGCGCCAGGGCCTTGAAGCCTGCATTGGTCATCTCATCCACATCGCGGATGGCCCCGTCAATGATGGTGCCCACGCAGCCCAGGGCGCGGTGCATGTTGCTGTTCACCTCGCCCCAAAAAGCCCCGATGACGCGCGGTTTGTCCAGATCCTGGACCACGACAATCTTTGGCCCCGGCACGCTGGCCACATAGCGGCGGTATTCATTCCAGGCGTCCGGGTTCGCCTCGCGGTGGCTTTTGTCTGAAGGCTGGATGACCACCGTCACGGCGTAACCCACCATGGGGCCCATCTGCGGCATGAAATCCCGCGTCTCCTCCAGATTAAAAGCATCGGCTGCAACGTCCGCTTTCGTGATCTGCTCCCAGCCATTGTAGATGGTGGGCGTGTTCCAGCGTTTCAGTTGCAGGATTTCGGAATGGGTGATGGGCATGGTGAGGTGAATGGAACGCATAAAACGCTTGCATCCGAGAGGGTCTCACTGGTTAGATTTGCTGACCTCACCGTGCATCTGTCCTTGAGCCCGCTCCGAACCAGGAATAAAATCATGATCATGATTACCGAATCTGCAGAACGTGTTTTCACCGCCGCCATGTCGCTGGATGCAGATTCACGGCGTGACCTGGCCGAGCGTCTGTGGGATGCTGTTCAGACACAGGACGATGCCATCTTCCCGGAATCCACTTGGAATGAAATTGGCCGCCGGGTCAGCGCGAGTAATGCCGGCGAGGTGGAACACATTCAGGGTGACCTGGCACTGGCGCAGATTCGTGCTGAGTATGGTCTGCCTGCCCGCTAATGAAATACGTCTTCCAAAAGGAGGCTCTCGAAGAATACCAGGAGGCGGTGGCCTGGATTACCAACGCTGAGAGCAATCCCCCGCCCCTTCTCTGACCGCCATGAACTCCACCATTCCCCAACGCTCCTCCCTGGTGGCTGAAACGCTGCGTGTGCTGCGGGAGGCCATCGCTGCAGGGCGCTGGCAAGATGAGCTGCCGGGGGAAAGGCGGCTGTGCGAGGAGTGGCACATCAGCCGCCCCACTCTGCGCGCGGCGCTGACAGCCCTGGCCGCTGAGGGCTTGGTGACCATCTCACAAGGAAAGCCGACACGGGTGTGCCAGCCGCCGGAAGGCGCGATCACCAGCGCCCCTTCCCAGACACTCACGGTGGGCCTGCTGAGCCCGGAGCCGCTGCATGGCATGCCGCCTTTTGTCCTGCTGTGGGTGGATGAGCTGCGCAGCCAGCTGGCCAGCGAGGGGCACCTGCTGCAGGTGCATGTGGGCCGTGCCTGGTCCGGAGGCAAAAACCCGGCCCGCGCTTTGCAAACGCTCACCACCACGGTGCCCGCCAGTGCCTGGGTGCTGTATCGCAGCACAGAGGCCATGCAGCAGTGGTTTGAGCAAAAGCAGATCCCCTGCGTGGTGGTGGGCTCGGTTTTCAAAGGCCTGACCCTGCCCTCCGTGGACCGCGACCACCGGGCCGTGTGCCGCCATGCGGTGGGCCTGATGGCCGCCAGGGGCCATCAAAGGCTGGCTTTGGTCATCCAGGAACCGCAATTTGCCGGAGACCGGGAGAGCGAGGCCGGTTTTGAAGAAGGCATCCAGGCCGCTGCCGCGCGCGGCGTGACCGGTCTCATCCAGCGGCATGACGGCAGCCGGGAGGGCACGCTGAAGGCGCTGGACCGGCTCATCTCCGCGCGCCAAAGGCCGCAGGCACTGCTCATCGCACGCACCTCCAGCGCGCTGACGGTCTGTACCGGCCTGCTGCACCGGGGAATCCGTATTCCGCAGGACATGGCCCTCGTCTGCCGGGATGATGACATCTTTCTGGATGAGACGGTCCCGCAGATCTCCCGCTACAGCATCACGGCCGGGACCTTTGCCAAACGTATCTTCCGCCTGGTGCGCCAGCCGGGGGTGAAGGGGGAGACCAAGGTCATGCCGGAGTTCGTCAAGCGTGATTCCCTGTGAAAATCTGGCCTCACCGTTTGACAGCCGTGCCACAGCGTGTACAATCGCCCCCCTTTCCCTGGGAGGGCAATCTTTATGGCAAACGTTCAAGTAATACTCAAAGAGAAGATCCAAGGCCTCGGCGCTGAAGCCGATGTCGTGCGCGTGGCACGTGGATACGCACGCAATTTCCTCGTCCCTCAGGGCAAGGCTTATGACGCAAGCGCAGGCAATCTTCGCAACCTCAATCATCTGAAAGCCATCCGCGCCGAGCGTGAGGCCAAGGAACTGCAGGAAGCCGAAAAAGTCGCCTCCAAGCTGAAGAAGCTGAAACTGAAACTGACCCTTCAAACCGGTCAGGGCGGCAAGGCATTCGGTTCCATCACCAACATGGACATCGCCAAGGCTGTGGCCGACAGCGCCGCCAAGGTGGAGCTGGACCGTCACCAGATCCAGCTCGAGAAGCCGATCAAGACCACCGGCACCTTCGAGATCCCTGTCAAGCTTCACGCCGACGTGAACTGCTTCCTCAAGCTCACCGTTATCGCTGAGTCGGACGCAGGTGCTGCTGATACCGAAGATTCTGCTGAATAAGCCTTCTCAATTTAAAAAACTTCACAATAAACCGCGCTCTTTGCAGAGCGCGGTTTTTTTATGCCAAATCACTCCTGGCTCGGGCATAAAAAATCAGGGCAAGGATGGAGTCCCCTTGCCCTGACACGAAATAAAAACCTGGGCCTGATCAGTCGCGGCCCACCTGACGGTCGCCAAAGCAGATGCCGATGCTGCGGCCAGCGCGGATGATTTCGCTCTCCGGCTGCACCAGGCGAAGCTGGTTCACAGCCTCTTCGATGCTCACATCGCCCACCTGATAATGCTGGTAGCTGACCATGCGGCCAAACTTGCCTTCTTCGATCAGATGCACCGCCTTGGCTCCAAAACGCACTCCGAGGATGCGGTCCAGCGCTGTAGGCGCCCCGCCGCGCTGCAAGTGGCCCAGGGTGCAGGCCCGGGTTTCCTTGCCCGTCATCGCTTCGATCTTCTTGGCCACGTGATCGCCGATGCCGCCAAGGCGGTCTTCGCCTTTGCCGCCAACATTTTCTTTCTTGAGCAGCTCACCGCTTTCAATGCGGGCTCCTTCAGCCACCACGACAAGCGTACTGTGCAGGCCGCGGGCATCGCGCTGGCGGATGGCATCCGCCACATGGTCCATCTGGAAGGGAATTTCTGGCAGCAGAATGACATCCGCCCCGCCGGCCATGCCCCCGTAGAGGGCGATCCAGCCCGCATGGCGGCCCATGACCTCCAGCACAATGACGCGCTTGTGGCTCTCTGCGGTCGTGTGCAGGCGGTCCAGCGCATCCACCACCGCATGGCAGGCGGAATCAAAGCCAAAGGTCATCGCCGTGGCCTGGATGTCATTGTCAATGGTCTTCGGCACGCCAATCACCGGCACACCCATGTTGTAAAGCTGCAGACCAGTGGTCAGCGAGCCGTCTCCTCCCACAACGATCAAGGCGCCAATCTCCAGGTGGCGCAGCGTGTTCTTAGCCTTTTCCACGATCTCCTTCGGCACTTCAGCCACATTGCCTTCCCCCACCTTGGCCACAAAATGTCCTTTGTTGGTGGTGCCCAGAATGGTCCCGCCCAGCTTCATGATGCCGACCGTGCGGCTGGGGTCCAGCATCATGTAATCGCCAGGAGGCAACAGGCCTTCAAAACCATCGCGGAAACCGACGACTTCCCAACCCAGATTGTGGGCTGCGCCGACGACGCCGTGAATCACTGCATTGAGTCCGGGGCAATCGCCGCCACTGTTCAGGATACCAATTCGCATTTTTTCGTTAGGGGGTGGATGGTGAATAACAAGTGGTTACGCCGCCGCCAGGACGCCGGGTTAAAAATGATTCAAAAGCTGACGTTTGTCAGTGATTGGACGTCCAGCCGCCAGCCAGCGGTCATAGGCTGCCCAGCTCTGCTGCAGCAGCGCGTGCGCCTCCGCCGCCGGGTTGGCCGACCCGACCACCGTCACCACCATGCGGTGGCGGTAGATCAGACTGGAGCCGTCCGGCTGCTTAGTCACCGAGGCCGGGCGCTCCGCTGTGACCACGATGCAGCCGCCCGAACGCGGAGTGGAGGTATATTTGATACCGTCAATGCTGGAGACCCCCAGCAATTGATTGGTATTGTTCAGCGGCAGGCTCACCTGGCCGGCCGGCCGGTACACAGTGATATCACGGGACCGCTGGTTGGTGTAAAAGCGCAGGGCCGGACGTGAAATGGCATACAGCCCCAGACGGGTCATATCCGCAGCAGTCGAGTACGGAGCCGTGCGCGTGTTCTCAAAACCGTGCGGATTGGTGAACCGTGTATTGGTAGCCCCTTCACGCACCGCCAGCTGGTTCATCTGGCGCACAAACTCATTCATTGGCTCGCCCCCGCGCTGCAGACGCTGAAGATGGTCGCGTCCCACAAAATCCCCAAGGGTGATGGCCGCAATGTCATCCGCCGTCATCATCGTGGCATAGATGAGGTCGCGAAGCGTCAGCCGGTCCCCAGGTTGCAACCCCAAAGTGTTGCTCCCGGCAATCTGCGGCGCATAGGCGGGCACCGTCGCCAGGATGTTCACTCCGGCCTTGGAGGCCTCCGCCCAGTCCAGAGTCACCATCGCCGTGGCGATTTTAGCCAGCCCGCCCACCGCTCGTTTGTCATTGGCCTGGCTGGCCACATGGATTTTGCGGTTAAAGCTGTCCGCCGCCAAAACCGCTGACTGGCCCAGGGCAGACCCGGGAGTCAGGACAAGCCAGGCACTGCCGAGGCAGAGGCTGGCGAAGACGCATTTTGAGAGGGGTAAAAAGCGGGGGAAACGCAGCATAGGGCACCCTCTCCTTAGCACCTCATCGCCCAGGGGCAACCGGGGATTGTCACCTCTTCACCTTCCACAAAAGCCGTCTCCCCCCCTGATTCACCCGTCTTATAATTTGATGCCACAGGCCAGCCTCAACGCAACTCACCGGCCAAGCGCGCGCACCCCTCCGTTCAAGGTTCAGAACATGCCTAGGGAGCAGTCAACCTTTACCATTTCCATAATCACTCCACCGCACGCACCCGCAATCGTCGCAGGGAAAACAGTTCTCCTTCACACTCATTTAGATGCCGGGCTCCATCCTTGCGCTTGGGGCCAAAAAGTGAACGATTTTCCTGGAACACGCTTTCGACAAACTCCTTGCTGCCCAGGACGAGGCCATCGCTGAAGTAGCGCACCCGCAGGCGGATGAGTTCGGCCGGACTCAGCTTGCCTTTTTCAGCCAGCACTTCCCGCGCCTTCTCCACGCTGATTCCTGGCCGGGCGATGTTCTCATTTTGGGCATCGCGCACCTCAATTCCGCTGGCGAACAGGAGGCTCCGGTAGGCGTCGCCAGCATCATGCGTCTTCCATCCGTCCACCGGTTTGGCGACGGCTTTGCATAGGCCGCGCTGCGCCCGTCGGCTGCCGCTGAGGGCTTCGGCATACCCGCACCAGCGGTAGTCTTTGGGATCCTCGACGAGATTGGCGCGGACGGGGTTCAGGTCAATATAGGCGGCCATCGTCCGCAAGGCTTCGCCCCCGCTTTCCACCATGACGCTTTTGAAACGGTCCATCCACAAAGTGCCTTTTCGGCCCTGGCGCTTGTTGAACCAGCGGCTGAAGCGTTCTTTGACTTCCTTGACGAAAATGGACAGGTCGCAAAACCGCTTCTTGATCGCCTTCAGTTTCTCCTGGACGCGATTTTCCATGCCCATTCGGCGAAGCTCCGACAGGTCCTGACGCAGGAGCCCAACATAGGTTTTGCTGTAGAGTATGGACAGGTGTTCCAAGAGCTTCTCTTCTCCTTCTGAACCAGAGAACCGCTCCAGCCAGGCGTCCCTCCTGGGCACTTCCACCAGCAAATGAAAGTGGTTCCCCATGAGGCAATAGGTGACCAGCTTCACCCCGCAAAAGTCCGCCAGCCGCCACATCAGCCGCTTGAGCGCCTCCTTCTCCACCTCATCAAAAAAGACCTCGCCGCCGCAGGTGCGCGACATGACGTGGTAGCAATAGCTTTCATAGGGTCCCTTTCCCACGACCCGCTTCCGGCCGCCTGACCAGGACCGCGCGGCAGGATAGGGAGCCGTCTTCGCATTCACTCCAACGAGCTGGGCTTCCAGTTCATCGCGTTGCGGATCAATGGTTTGAGTCGCTTTCATGAAGCGAAATTAGCAGGAATTGGGGCTAACGTCAAGCACTGTATGCCTGGCATCTTTTTTTCAACCTCTTGTTAGACCTGGCTCCGCCGCAGCGCGGCGGATGGCTTGAAGACCCACTATGCCCACGTCCCAAGACCACTTCGCCGGTGAGATTTGTGCCATAAAGACAAACTTCGTGACTAAGGCTTAAGCTCTTGCTTAACCCAATCAATATCTCTATCGAGCGCAGTATGAATATTAAAATTTTCCATCACAAACAACCTGCCATCGTTGCTTGGATTTTTTCCATAACTCCACGCAACAAAACGTCGGGAATTTCGTACGTTTTTTAATGAGCGTAAATCAGGGGGCAAATAAACTATTTCATCAAAGTATGCGGCTGCTCCCGGCATTTGTATCAACTGCTCTCTTGTCGGAAACACATAATTATCTTGGTAAGGTATCTGAGCTAAAAAAAGAGCAAATTCACGTGCGACAGACTTATTCCTTTCCCATTCAACCTTTTTCTCCAAAGAAATCGATGTCTTGAATGTGAGAAAAACAATCAGCATCCCAATCCCAAATAAAATCATGTATTTCATCACATCCCCCCCGAAAGAATCGGTTTTGAATTACTGTATTTTTTACCTGGAGTATTGGTGGGTAGCTTTTTACCACAAGGCTTACAGGGCAATTTTTCGATCAAATCAAGGTACTGGCTCATTTCTTTTTTCAGTTCATAAGGTGTGATCGAGCGGGAGGGATCAAGGTACGGCCCCGCCGCCCTAGAGCCAGCCGCATATGCCCCCTTCTGGTTTAATCCTTCTAAACCTTGACCTTTTGCAAGATTATTAATTTCCGCACCATCATTCCTAATCCCCGGCGGAACCTTCATCATCTTGCTCACAAATCCATAAAGAATATTATTCATCGTCCACTTGCTAACACACTTATCTAAGAGCATATAAGTATCTTTACACCCTTCGCCAGCGCATCCTTCGAGCAACTCTTTTGAAGGCGCTGGCATTGCATCTATATTCACTCCATTGCGTAAAAGGAAAAGAGCACCATCAATCGGTCCCTTTTCTGAACTCGGCAAATTAATGTGAGACAAATAAACCTTCATCAGTTCCAACATGAACCAATCGGTGGCATCTGGACCACACTTGCATAAACCTAAATAATCCCACCGATTCACCGGATCATTGCCCACCATCCCGTAGAGGTTGATGCCGCCTCGTTCCTCAATGGGGTCCCGGCTGATCCACCTCCCCATTTCCGGCGCATAGTATCTGTAGCCGTAGTACAACATCCCACTCTCCGAGTCCTCATACTTCGTGCTGAAAGCAAAGGGCGGACGCTCCAGCCACTCGGCTCCCACACCCAGGTCGCGCTGCTTCTGGTTACGCACCACCCGCACCTCGTCTTCCACCAGCAGTTTGCCGAAGGCATCGTACTCCAGACGGTGCAGCGGCAATGGCTGCGTGCCGTCGTTTTCCAACCAGCCCATGACGTTGCCATTGCCGTCATACCAGGGGGCAAGCTGGCGGTTGCTCCCGGTCACGCCCGGGACATACTCCGCCACCCACAGCAGGCCGCCGACGCCGCCTGCCCCGCCGAGTGTGCCATTGACGTCCATCCCCCACAGATAGCTGCGGCGCAGGCTCAGCGGGCCGCCGGAGCTCATCCGCACCAGCTCCGCCAGCAGCGTCCAGTCCTGCCAGATAAACACCGTCTCACGGGAAAACGTCCAGCCTGGGGACTGCAAAGTACCGTTCGGGGATTTGATGCCAGTGAGGACCCGCTTGGCGATCCGACGCCCCAATCCGTCATAGACAAATTCCAGTCGCTTCACCGCCTTGGCTCCTTCACCGCTGACCCCTGGGTATGCCTGCTCCTGTGAGACGAGACGGTTTTCCGCATCACAGGCATAGGTCCACACGCCGTCAGAGGCCAGGTTGCCCTGGAGATTGAATTGCCGGGCCGTGGGAATGCGGGGAAAAGTCACCACCTGGGTTTGCGACAGCGGGGCGGGCTGGAGATCCGGCCTCCCTGCACTGATGACCACCTGCTGGGGAGCAGGGATGGCAGGAAGGTTCAGCCGGTAGCGCCAGAGTTCGCCCTCACGCTCGGCCGTGGCCTCCCCAACTTTCACCAGGGCATCCGGATTGGCCCGCCCGCGCAACCAGCGCCAGGAGGGTTTGGTATTGGTGAGCTGATATTCGCCCGTGGTTCCGGCCAGCTGGAAGGCATATGACAACCCATTCCCATCGGGGGTGTAGGTGTAGGTGAGGTCGCCCATGTTGTTGTAGCTGTAGTCATGGCTCCAGTCGGGCCTCAGGCTGGAGTCCGCCACGCGCTCGCGCCGGACCTCATCCAGCTCCCCGCGGTCATTGTAATCGTACCGCAGCCGGGTGCCGTCATGCCGGGTTTCAAGGGTCCGCCGTCCAGCCGTGTTCAGTTCGTAGTCATAAGAGGCGGTGACGGCAGAGCCGCGCGTCCACTGAACCGCATCCAGCCGCGACTGGACATCCCAGCCCCAGGTGCCGACAAGGGCCTGGCCGCCAGCCAGGGGACGCGTGAGCGTGTGCAGCCGAGGGCTGTCGGGGTAATGTGCATAGGCGGCCTCTGCCAGAAGGGGGGCATTCACAGGCTGTAGTTTAGCCGTTTCCATGCGGTCATGCGAGTCATAAGTGTAAACGCTGCGGTGGGCCGTGCCGGCAAGCGAAGGCACGTGCCTTCATTCTATTTTCACCATTTACATCGAGTGATTTTGCTCTTCCCATTCCCGCAGCTGGCGGAGTTGCTGCTTGTTAGGCTTGGTCAGCATTTCGTGTTCACGCGGGGTCTCCAGCTCCTTCTGCCGCCGCAGTTCCGCCGCTTTTTGGATCCATTCCAAAGGCGTCAGGTTTTCATAAAAATCCGCCACCTGGGGGGCGCTGAGCCGACGGGGCGCAAAGGCAGTCACCTTTAATCTGATCAGCAGGTCGCCGCGCACCACCTCCAGGATGTCCCCTGCCCGCAGATCCCGCGCGGGTTTCACGGGCTTGCCGTCCAGGGTGACATTGCCTTTGGTGCACGATTGCGTGGACAAGCTGCGGGTCTTGAAAATCCGCACATGATGCAGCCACTTGTCTGCCCGCTGCGTCTGGACCGGCTCACTCATGCTTTCTTCACCAGCCGCGCGGCAAAGGCACCGTCCGTTTGCTCCTTGGGGGGAAAGATGAGGCGGCTTTCCAGCAGTTCCATTTCAGGATGCGCTTCGAGGATGGCTTTGACCACTCCCTGGTTTTCATCCGGATCAATGCTGCACGTGCTATAGACAAGAGAGCCGCCCGGCTTCAAAAACCGCAGGGCGGATTTCACCAACCGGAGCTGCACATCCGCCAGGGCGGCAAATTCCTCCTCCTGCAGCCTCCAGCGCACATCAATCCGCCGGCGCATGACCCCGGAGTTGGAGCAGGGCACATCCAGCAGGATGCGGTCAAACAGCAGATCCCCGAATGGCGGCGGCGAATCTCCCAGCAGATCAAAAGTATGCACATGGGCGATGCGCACCTTCAGCCGCGTCAGGTTCTCCCGCAGACGCGTCAAGCGAAGGGGGGAAGAATCGCAGGCAAAAATGCGGCCCTCATTGCACATGATCTCCGCCAGCAGAGCCGTCTTGCCGCCCGGTGCCGCACAGGCGTCCAGTACATTCTCACCGGGCTTCGGCGCCAGCATCCGCGGGGCATGCGCCGTGCTCGGGTCCTGCGCATAGCAGAGACCGTGCTTCAGGGCCTCACGCGGTGCGCTTTCGCATTGGTAAAAACCTTCGCCAATGTCTGTCAGTTCCGGCATTTTGGCCAGCCGCCCGGCCGCCTCTTCATTGAGTCCGTTCAGCCGCACAAACACAGGCGGCGGCTCCTGGTTCCACTGGCACAAGGCTTCAGCTTTTGCCTTGCCCATGATTTTAATCCACCGGCGCACCAGAAATTCCGGGTGGGAATACTTCACCGCCAGAGGCTGCTCCTCCACCAGCGCCTTAAGCCTGGCTTCTTCCCGTCCCGCCCGGCGCAGCACTGCATTCACCAGCGCACCGGAGCGCCCCGCCGCAGCCACGGTCTCATTTACGGCTGCATGGGACGGCACCCCCAGCAGGAGGAGCTGGCAGAGGCCTATCCTTAGCAGCCAGCGTGTGCGATGATCCAGATGCTTGCCATCCGTGAGCTGGTCCGCCCAAAAGTCCAGCAGGCTCAAATGGCGCAACGTCGTAAAAACGATGTCATGCAGAAATGCCGAGTTCGGCGGCGAGAGCACCGCACGGCGCACCCGTTCGTCCAGCAGGTCGGTGGCGAAGCGTCCGGATTTTTGCCAGTCGGTCAGCACATCCAGGGAATGGTGGCGCACACTGGTGGCGGGGGAAGATGAATGGAGGGTTTTCAGCGGAATCAGGTTGGGGGAAAAATCTGTCTTATATCAACGGCGGCAAATAAAGAATCTGGCCCTTAGCCACGCTCAGCCACGTTACCACGGCCAATGCCTCGGTATTGGAAGCCGAAATCACGCACGGCCAGCGGGTCCAGCAGGTTGCGCCCGTCAAAAATCAACGGACTGTTCATGGTGCTGCGCAAAGCCTCCAGGTCAGCAGAGGCGAATTCCGGCCATTCAGTGGCCAGGACCAGCACATCTGCATCCTTGGCTGCATCCAGTGCACTTGCCGCCAGACGGATCTTTGCGGCCACGGGCAGCTCCTGCACCTTGCTCATGGCCTTGGGATCATAGGCACTGACCAGCGCCCCCTCCGCCACAAGCCTTTCGACAAGCTCGACGGCCACCGATGCCCGCACATCATCCGTATGAGGTTTGAAGCTGAGTCCCCACACGGCCACTTTTTTTCCCGTCATGGTGCCCAAGGCCTCACGAATCCCATCCAGAAAACGGTTCAACTGGCGGTCATTGATTCTCTGCACTTCTTTGAGCAGCTCAAAGGGCTGCCCGCACTGCTCGCTGATGGCGATAAACGCAGCAATGTCCTTCGGAAAGCAAGATCCTCCATACCCCAGTCCGGCGTTCAGGAAACCGCGCCCGATCCGCCGGTCCGCTCCGATGCCCTCTGCCACTTTTTTCACATCCGCACCGCTTACTTCACAGATCTCCGCCAGCGCATTGATGTAGCTGATCTTGAGGGCCAGAAAGCTGTTGGCCGCGTGTTTGATCAGCTCAGCACTGTTAATATCCGTCACCAGCACCGGCGCCATGAAAGGCTCATAAATCTTCTGCATCAGCGCCAGCGCCCGGTCACTGTTGCCGCCGATCACAATCCGGTCCGGCTTCATCAGGTCTGCCACCGCACTGCCTTCCCGCAGAAACTCAGGATTGCTCACCACGTCAAATTCGACACCCGGCCTCGCGTGTTCACGGATGGTCCTTGCCACCTGCTCCCCCGTCCGCACCGGCACCGTGCTTTTGTCCACGATGACCCGGTAGCTGCTCAGATGCTGGGCGATCTCACGCGCCACTTTTTCCATGTAACTGAGGTCCACGCTGCCATCCTCAAGCGGCGGCGTCGGCACGGCGATAAAAAGCACCTCCCCGTGGTCCACCCCTTCCTCGGTGGATGTGGTGAAACCCAGCCGGCGTGCCGCTACATTTTTCTTCACAAGCGCTTCCAGACCCGGCTCGAAAATGGGAATCTCCCCTGCTTTCAAAGAGTTCACTTTTTCCGCGTCACTGTCCACACATAGCACATGGTGGCCTGCCTCAGCAAAACAGGCACCTGTCGTGAGGCCGACGTATCCAGAACCGATGATGGAAAGCTTCATGAAATGGTGGTAGATACCCTGCGTCCGGCGGCCTGCGCCAAAAACACCTCAGGTCCCCAACAGTGTGCCGGAAGACAACTGCTCTCAACCTCAAAAACGGGCCTCACTGGTTGCCACCACGACCGGAAGGATTTGGATCAATGTCGAGCGGGACACTGAGCTGCGGGAAGTCCTTCAGCGTCAGGGAAAACATCAGCCCGAAGTCATTCAGGCCGTTGCGGTTGTCCCGCACCATGGCACCGACGGATGCCACCCAGCTCGAAAGATCGCGGGAGACGCTGTAACTCTGGAACTCCATCGTCCCGTCATCCATTTCAAAGATATGGTTCATGGAGAAGCCCCAGTTGTCCGTCAGGCGTGCGTAGATCCGGGAGAACACCAGACTGGAATCCACAAAGAACGGACTGTCGCTCACATACTGGTGGCCTAACGTCATTTGCACATTTTTACCCGGCATGAAGGTGATGCCCTGGTTCAGCTCCGTAAAACTGCCTTCTCCGCTTTGCAGCGGCATCTGCCAGTCCATCCAAAAACTCACCCATGGCACGGGGCGGAAGAACAGTTCATTGTACAAATTGGAGATGCTCCGGTCGAACTCCGGATCCTTCATAAACACATCTACATACGTGTTCAGACCTGCCCAGGTATAAGTCTGCACAGGCTCCGTCGTCGCGGAGAAAAAGTTTCCCCGGCTGGCGGAGGTGTAGTCCCGGCGTGTCTGCAGGAGATTGCGCATCCCGATACGTGCAATGTTCCATGATTGCAGATCATCCACAGCCGTGAAGAGAGGCACATCAATGGAGCGGGGGCGCGTTGTCGGGGAAAGCCTGTCAATGCCACGAAAACCCTCCTCCTGGGAAGCATCCAGATAAGAAAGATTCAGATATGGCTGCATCACATGCCGCAGCCCGTCCAACCCCCACTCAGGCTTCTGAAAATCCTCCCAGCTCTTCGTCAGCTTGAAAGAGACATCCACACCGGCATGGAACAGCGTCTTGGTATGGTCTGACATATCAGGACGGGAACCGTCAATGTCCGTGTAATGGGTCAGTCCGGCTCCAATTCTGGGTGTCACGTTTAACCAGCCCAGGAAAGTCTTCGGATACAGCAGCTCCTGATAGGTATGAACGCGGCCAAAACCCGCCCCTTCCAGCCTGGCCGAAAAGAGGTCAATGCCCCGAGCCAGGTCCGCATTCGAAAGCGCCGTCCCCGGATTCAGTCCAAGCAGGGACTGATAGCTCGCCAGATTATCTTCCGTCACCGCAGCTCCCCCGCCCAGCTGGCGCCGCCCTACCTGGATCAGCCTGGCAAAATCCTCCTCCTCTTCATCCCCCAGTTCGTCTTTAAGAATGCCAGCGCTGAATGTCCCCTGATGAAAGATCCCCGTGTTCCACAACTGGCGGCGGGTCCAGTCAATGGCCAGTTCCGGCAGCTTGGTTCCGACCGTATAAAAATCGTTCGCCTGGAAGCGCGCCATCAGTGTGGCCACATACGCAGGGTCCGTATGCACCAGGGAAATCTGGTTTTCCGGCTCCGGCGTCTCCCGGAAGTCATTGAAGTAAAAGTCCTCATAAAAATGGGCGTCAGAGACTTTGTTGACGTCAAAATCCAGATACCAGGTGCTTTTCTCCGGACCTGGCAGGTAAATCCGGTGCTGGAAGTTGATGCGATACCGGTCTTCTCCGACCGGGCCGCGAAGCTCACCTGTGCGGTTGTTTTCCGGATCTGCATCCCGGAGATAATACAGCTTCAAATTGCCAAAGTTGCTCCGGTTGTCTGCATGCCGCAGGGAGTGAAAATCCGCCCCCAAGCCCACTCCCCGGGAGGAACGCAGATCCAGCCGGTACTTCGCCAGTGTATGATCCCCATGGATCATCCCATACTGCAGAAGCAAAAACGCCCCCCACCGGCTCTGGTAGCCTGGAGTGAAACGAAAGCCCACCTCATCCTTCAGCGGCTGGGAGATGTATGGGAAATAAAACACCGGCGTATCCCCCGCCAGCACGGTCACATTACGCATCACCACCCGGTTCTCAGGATAAATCGTCAGCCTCCGTGCGCGCAGGCGGAAGTTTGGGTTCTGCACGTCATGAGTGGTAAAGTAAGTGTCACCACCCTCCACTTTTTCGATCATCTTGGTCTCCGTCTCAAAACCTTTGGTATCATAAAAAAACGATCCCATTTCCATCGGCATCGCACTGCGCACCGCATCCCCGCTCAGCTCCCCGGTATTGGCATTATAGATGATGTTTTCTCCACGGTAGGTCGTTCCCGCCTTCCAGATCACCACCCCGTCCCGTGCAATGACCTCCCCGGTGCTCGCATTGTAGCTGGCCGTGCCGCTGCGGATTTCCACATCCGTGTAGCTGATGCGCACATCACCCTTTGCCGTCGCCAGCCCGGTTTCAGGATCATAGGTGGTCTCCAGCCCCTCAATGTTGAGGTTGCTGGTCAGAGAGTCTAGCAGAGCCTGGGCGCGCAGGCCAGGAGCGACCATCAGGGCTGCAAAGCCGAGGACGACACACAGTCGGGAGAATGTCATGATACCGTGGGAGATTGAAAAAACGGCCAAGAAAGACGAAAGGGAGTGTGAACTTTTTCTCGGCTGGCCATTCAATAGGCCACCGCCCCGAGGGTGACAAGAAAAAGCAGGGGAAAATTGCGGCTCCGTTTTCTCAATCATCCTCCGCATCCGTGCCGCCAAACGCGCAAATGCCACGCTTGCTCGGGGTTGCCACAAAATCCAGCAACCTTTGCGCCGCTGGCGGCCATTCCCGCTCCCTCGCAGTTTCCACGGCCTGGGACAGATTTTTACCGGACCTGAAAAGCAGTTGGAACATCTCTTTGATCACAGCGCGCTGCTCCGCATTAAAACCCTGCCTCCGCAGTCCGATCACGTTCAGGCCCATCAGCCGGTTGATCCGGTGCGCTGCGCAAAAGTGCGGGATGTCCTTGCCAAAGCCCCCATTGCCCTGGACCACGCAGTAATCCCCAATGCGGATGAACTGGTGAAACACCGCCCCTCCCCCAATGAAGGTATTGCTGCCCACGGTGATGTGCCCCGCCAGCAGACAGGCATTGGCCAAAATATTTTTGTCCCCCAAGATGACATCATGGGCCAGGTGCGCTCCGGCCATCAGGAAATTGCCATTCCCCATGCGGGTGTGGCTCCCCGCCTTGCTCGCCCGGTGGATGGTCACCTGCTCGCGGATCACATTGTCCTCCCCCAGGATCACCCCACTCTCCGTTTCCCGCTTGAATCCCAGATCCTGAGGGTCTCCGCCTATGATGGCCGCCCGCCCGATGACGGTCCGGGCGCCTACTTTGACCTGGCCCACAATCTGCGCATGCGCCTCCACCCGGCAGCCTTCCCCAATCTCCGCCGCCCCGTCCACAATCACATAGGGGCCGATCTCCACGGAGGGGTCAATTTTCGCAGAGTCATGGATGATTGCAGTCGGGTGGATCATTGGCTTAGCAATGGCAGAGTCCGCTGACAGAATCAACCCAGCAGAGGCAGTGTCCGCTTTTCCTGCGCACTCAGGTACGCGGTGTCCACAATCTGCTGGCCGATGCGGCTGATTTCCAGGCTGAGCGGCCCGATCAGCGGTGCTCCCGTCTCCAGCGAATGGATTAAATGTTCGATGGGATTGCGGTTTGGGGCAGCGATCTCATCCACAGGCACCTCATATCCCTCCGGCCGCTTAGCAGTCTGCACCCTCAGCGTCTTCTCATAATCGTAGCAGGAAATCGTCCCATCGGTCCCCCTCAGCACAAACCCGCACTTCGGCTGGGGCTGGAATGTCCAGGGATCCGTAAAGGTCCCCCAGCGTGTCTCCGTTTTGCTCAAACCACCTGCATAGCGGATCACCGTGATGCTATGCTCATCCACCTCCAGTCCGTTCGGGTGGTCCCAGGTGCAGGTGACCTCCAGCGGGGATTTCCCACCCAGATGCCAGGTGCCCAGCGTCGCCCCATAGCCCATGTAATCCAGGAGGGATCCCCCGCCCTGCTCACGGCTGTAAAACCAGCTTGCCGCCTTCTCCGCAGCGGTTGGCTCATGCTCCGTCTTGTCTGCCCCGTGATACAGCGGCCCCCGGTTGCCCCCGTGGTGATGGAATTCACGCACCTCGCCGATCAGTCCCTCCAGGATCAGGCGGTGGGCGGTCTGCTGCCCGGCATCCCACACCAGCGGCCAGTTCACCGCCAGCACCTTTCCCGTGGGTGTCATCGCCGCCACCATCGCATCCGCCTCAGCGAGGCTCGCGGCAAAGGGTTTTTCCATTAACAGATGCGTCCCATACGGAGCCACTTTTTCCACCCACTCCCCGTGTTTGGATGCGGCCGGGCATAACACGACAATATCCGGCTTCGTTTGCTCAAGACAGGCCCGGTAGTCGGTGAAAACCTGGTCAGCCTCCAGCCCGAAATTTTTCACCGCCCCCTGCATCCGCTCCGGCTCCTCATCACAGATACCAACCACCTCCGCATTGGGGTGCGCAGAAGCCTGGCGCAACAAATCACCCATGTGAAAATGTTCAAAATTTATTCCTGCGATTCGCCAGCGTTTCATGGTTCAGTTTCAACATTTTGGAGCTGCCATCCATGGCGGTCCGGGCTTCTTCTTCGCAAAAAATGCCCTGGTTAACAACATCAATTCACAAGTTATTCACAGTGCTCACAAACGGAAAGAAAAAACTCCCCTGGTGCTTCTTTTGCTGAGCCTCAAACCTTGGCAATCCACAGAGAATCAACGTTGAGCGGTCATTATGCCATAGCGGCTGGTGACAAGATTGGCACGTAGCCCGCCGCCATCCAAAAATTGCCACAGGGTTCTATTTCCATCACTTAACTTGTTCATTACCAAGTGGTTGTTGCAATTATTTCGAATACGTGTTATCCATTCTGAAACATTATTTGCCAGCAGATCCAACTATTTTGTTTCCGTGCCACCCATGGTTAAAGGATCCCGGCCCAACAATGATGCAAAATGCAATTTCGCTGGCGAGGTGAAAAATTGTGCCTTTCAAGGATTATTTCAGCAACTCCAACGCCTAAAATGGGTACGCAAAAAAGGCGCTAAACGCCTGTTGACAGCAGCTTTCTTCACAATGTGCAGAGAATCTTGTCAGCGTGTGCTGACAAGAAGCTACAAAATTTAACAACCCAGCTTCAAAAGTCGTGCCACCCCCTGACATAGCGAGCTTTCAACCCAAAAAAAGACCGCCCAGCCCGAAGGAACTGGACGGTCATCATAAGGAGGTCAGCTTCAGTGCATCTCAACAGCGCAGCTTCCCAGCCCGCCGCGGAAATAATTGAACTGCACATTCGGGTGGTCCGCCAGCAGGGACATCGGCACCGCCGCATCCGCCAGCCTCTTGGAGATCATTAGCGCCGTCAGCCGCTGGCCCAGGGGGTTGTCATGCATACCGGCCTGCCAGATGCTGACCTTCTCCGCCATCCAGGTTTCCTTTGGCCCCACGGTGATGGCCATCTGCGGCACCATGGTGATGTTTCCGCCGCCGGAAGTACGGGCATTTTGGGAAAGCGTCACCGGGTGCAGGTCCACGATGCGGGTGCCCAGCTTCCGGTATTCTGCGGGCGATGGCGGCTCAGTCTTCCATTTGCCCGTGCGCTTCAGGGGATCGTTGAAGGCCCAGTGCTTGATGTCCCCCTGCCCGCCCTGCATCACAATGCAGCGCACGCCGGAGTGCCAGCTCTTCACATACTCCGTCACATCCGCCTTCGGGAAATGCATCTGCGCATCCGGCATCACCAGCTTTTTCTGGATTCGGTCGAAGCACAGCTCACGGTCCGCTTTCTCAAAGGACAGCGGGTGCTCCATGGAGACCTCTTTTTTCGTCTCCGGATCATACCATTCGTCCATGCCCCAGAAATGGCCGTCCTTGATGGAAATGCCCAGGTCATTGACCAGCCGGGCCACCAGCGGCATTTGCTCAGTCGGTCCCACCGGGCCGCAAATGCCCGCCGGGTTGTCCGCCGTCGCCTGCTTCCAGGCATGGATGTATTCCAGCGCTTCCGCCAGGTAAAAATCCTCCAGCGTATCATACATCACCACCTTGAACCCAGGGCGGGAAAGCTGGCGCAGGTCCCGCTCCGTCAGGCGCGCCGCATCATTGATGAGATCATTGTCGAGCGTGGTGTAGTCCCACCAGTCGGGGGCGATGTGGCTGAGTTTGCGTGGCATAGGTTCAGTTCGGGATGTGAGATTGCAAAATGACAGACGCGTCTAAATAAGACAAACGCACCAGGATTCTCCAGTTTGTCGCCCAACGGCCGCTTTGCCAAGCCCGAAAACTTCCGCGTTCCTGCGCAAGGGCTGTCTTATTGTGATAACACCCGGTTTTGCCCGGGCTGCCTTTTACGCGCAACCTCGCATCGTCATACGATATTCCTGCGTGAATACCACCAGCCTCACCACGTACCTCACAGACCATCTCGCCGGTTCCGTCGCAGCCATCCAGATGCTGGATCATCTCATGGCCGTTTATGGAAAGCGCCCGGAAGCCGTCCAGATCCGCACGCTCAAAACAGAGGTGGAATACGACCAGCAGCTTCTCAGAGACCTGATGGACAGGTTCGAGGCCAAGGAAAGTCCGTTGAAGAAAGCCGGAGCCTGGATTGCAGAAAAAGCGCTCGAACTGAAGGTCAACACCTCCCCAGATGACTTTGACATCCTCCAGACCTTGGAAGCCCTCGTTCTGGGCATTGAAGGCAAGCTACGCCTCTGGCGCTCCCTGCAATGCGTGGAAACGGGCCTGGACCTCCCCCATCTTCAGTCAGACGCCCACCGCCAGATTCATCAGGTCGAGCTCCTCCGCCTGGAAGCCGCCGAGCGTGCCTTCGGTGCGTCGCCATCCCGGTGAATCCGTTCGCTGCGGATTCCATGAGCACAGCATCCTCGGACTCTTGATGTAAAGAAAAGGATAATTGAATCCGCTCTTCCCCCATGATTTGTATGCCGATGCATAGATCCTTCCTGGGCTGCCTGATTGCCCTCTTTGCCACACCTTTTGCCTATTCTGCGACCTTGCTTCAGCAGGACGCAGGCTATTTTGCCTTTGAGGCCGAAGACTATTCGACCAAGAACAACGCCAACTGGTCCACCATCAGCACCACCACCGGCACCGTGACCCTTCCAGACGGCACCAATGCCGTAGGAGACGCCATTTATAACAGCGGCGGCGGCGGGCTCACCTCCTTCGTCACCTATGATCTCCAGTTTACAACGGATGGCACCTATTACCTCTACACGCGCTATTCCATGTATGACCGCACCGTCAATGACGCTGCCAGTTATGGAAACGAAGATTCGTTTTACGTGGCCCGTAATTTTGGAATTGATGACACCTCGGGAGGGGGTGCGGACGTTGACTGGTACAACCAGGGCCTGTCCAACCAGGGCCACCGACCTGCCAACAACGCCAGCCCCAATCCCAATGAAGGCCAGTTTTTCTACTGGGATGAAGCCACCCTCTCACCAGTTTCCACCGTGCACAGCTACGTCGTCTCCGGCGCCAGCGAGGAAAATCCGCTTGATGTCACCTTCACCATTGCCAATCGCGAGGCTGGCGTCGCGATTGACCGCTTTGTCTTCAGCACCACCCGCATCTCCCTCACCGGCGGCAACAGCCCCACGCTCGATGGCATTGCCTCCGTACCGGAACCCTCCCGCGCCCTGCTCTCATTCCTCGCCCTCGGCTTCCTGCTCACCCGCCGCCGCCGTTAGCCGAGTCAGGTTTTGACCCTCCTGGTCGTTGGGGAGGTTTCTTCAGTGACACTGACGGCCTGCTCTTCCATGCCTTTCCATTTGGTGCGGTCCCATCGCTGGCCGACAGGCACCATGACCTCACGGGCGAGGTCTGGCATTTTCAGGATCACGGCCAGGCGGCCAAGGTCATTGCGCACCTCCAGGCTGTGAGGATAAAGTTCAAGCGTGCGCCGGATGGAGGTTTCCAGCTTGGGGATGTCCACCCACACATTCAACAATGGGCCAAGCTCAGGAGGCAACGCGGCCAGAAGGATCGCCATGGATTCAGGATGATCGGAGGCGGCCAGATGCTCCAAAAACTGTTTGCATAACGTCTGGCCGTTGGGGTCATACATGAGGCGCAAAAACATGACCATCAGGCTGCTCGGATAGTCTGGAAATTTTTCATAACCCGCGTGAAAGTTTCCTGCGGCGATGCTGAGGTCCTCCTTGAGGGTGATGCTGATGACCATCTGCAACTGGGGGATGATGGGGCTTACAGGGCCGACCTCTTCCAGCTTCTTCCTCTGGCGGGCCAGCAAGGCCTTCCTGGTTGGCCTGTCCGGCGGCGGAAATCTGACCATTTGGTAGATTTCATAGACCATTTCTCCGATGCGTGCGTCGATGGAGGTGGGCTTGGACTTGCGCCACTCTTGGATCCGGTCTCCCATTTCCTCCCAGGCTGAGGATGACCATTGTTCATTTTCCAGCGGGTGCATGCCACGATAAATCAGCTCCGACACCCACTGGCCGGAGGCTGTCTTCAACTGGCGTACCCGGGCCTGCATGGCGTAGTGTTCCAGCGAGTCGTAATCGCCTTCCTTCAGCCGCAGCATGGCCATGTCTTCACAGGCCTTGCGCTGCGCGCCTGCATCAAATTCATCACGCTCTGGCGGGAAGACAAAAACGTCCATCTTCTTTGTGATGATGCCTGCATAAAGGGCACAGGCCTGCTCATGATAACGCAGCGTTTTGCGCACCTGGATGACGGTACTATAGCAGCAAGGCGTGAGGAAACCTGGCATCCACCAGTTCCAGTGCAGACCTGGCTTCTTCCACCCGGCCGTAATAGAGGAGGGCGTAACATTTGGCCAGAAGGATGGCCCCGGCATCATGATAGGCCTGGTGACAGTGCGCCTCTTCCCAAGTGGGCAGACTGGTGACCCAGGGAGACTGGGTCAGTGCCAGAGGCAGGATTCCGGCGAGCGCCTTTTCCATTTCCGGGAGCTGTTTCGGATTCCGGCTTTCATACCAGTAGCGGGCGGCCGCTTGCAGGTCGTCATGCTCACTCCGTTCCTCAAAATCCCTGGCCTCACGTCCGCTTTCCTGCCGCTGATGAGAAGGGATTCGGGACTGGGCGACGGCTTGAAATGAGGTGACCCCGAGAAGGCTCACGCCCAAGACGTATGAAAAAAAGGAAGGCATAGGGGATTGCGCTATGGAAATTATGGCCAGTTCCGGCACATTTGCAAATCCTAGCCTGATATGTTCAAAAAGTGGCTGGGAGCCGGCTTTCCGCTGCTTGCCAAGCGCCGAGCCGCTTCGATAGTTACCCAGAGGACATGCGAAAATCATAAGCCATCAATCCTAAATCATAACTCCCATGTCCTCTTCCCGCCCTGGCGTCTCTCTCCTCACCGCCACTGCTGTAGTCGTGGCCAACATGATTGGCACAGGGGTCTTCACCAGCCTGGGCTATCAGGTGGGAGGGCTGCCTTCAGGATTTGCCATTGTGGTCCTCTGGGCCGTGGGCGGACTCTGCGCCTTTTGCGGTGCTCTGGCCTATGGTGAGCTGGCTGCCGCTCTGCCCCGTTCCGGCGGGGAATACCATTTCCTCTCCCGCATCTTTCATCCTGCCGCAGGTTTTGTCGCGGGCTGGCTGTCTTCCACCGTCGGTTTTGCCGCGCCGATCGCGCTGGCGGCCATGGCCTTTGGCAAATATTACACCGGCATCTTTCCCGGAGCGTCCGCCCTGCAGCTCTCCATCGGCGTCTCCGTGGCGGTCACCCTCATCCATCTTTTCGGTATCCAGGTGGCGGCGCGGTTTCAAAACCTGGCCACCTGGGGCAAGGTCACCCTGATTCTTGTCTTCATCATCGCCGGGGCCATCCTCGGTGGTGATCAGCCTATTTCCTTCACACCGGTGGAGGGGGATGGTGCGCTCCTCACCAGCAGTGCCTTTGCCATCAGCCTAGTTTACGTCATGTACTCCTATGCCGGATGGAATGCTGCCACCTACATCATTGGCGAGATCCGCGACCCGGCCCGCAATGTCCCCAAGGCCATCGCCCTGGGCACCGGCCTGGTCACTGTTCTTTACGTGGCCTTGAATGCCGTTTTCCTGTACGCCGCCCCCATCAGCGAGCTGGAAGGCAAGAATGAGGTGGGCCATATTGCGGCGGATTTTATCTTTGGCAAGCTGGGCGGCAACCTCATGTCCGGCCTCATCTGCCTGGGGCTGGTCTCCAGCATCAGTGCCATGACCTGGGTGGGGCCGCGTGTCACCATGGCCATGGGGCAGGATCTGGTGCTACTTCGTCCGTTTGCGAAAAAATCCTCCCGCGATGTCCCGGTCACCGCCTTAATTTTTCAACTGCTCATCGTGGTGACGCTGCTGCTCACCTCCACCTTTGATTCCGTGCTGAATTACGTCCAGTTCAGCATTCAGCTCTGCTCTTTTGCCACCGTTCTCGGCATGATGATTCTGCGCTGGACGCAGCCTGATCTTCCACGTCCTGTCCGTTGCTGGGGCTACCCTTTGACGCCGCTCATTTTCCTGGGCATCAGCCTGTGGATGCTCATCTTTGTCTGGCAAGAGCGCCCTGAAGAATCCCTCGCCGGTCTGGCCACGATTGGGGTGGGCTTGTTGATTTACTTCGTCTCTCCAAAAGGCAAAATGCAAGAAAACGAAAGTTAGGTGATCAGCATTAGACAAAATTACAACGATAAATGAATTACTTATTGCTCCTTTTTTTCGAATTTTGCTAAACTCGGTTCCATTCATTAAATATGAGCATTTCGCGTCGAGGATTTATCAATGCATCCATCTCTGCTCTGGCAGGCAGTCTTTACGCAGAATCAGGAATCCCGAACGCTCGAATGGGTGTTCCCTTGAAGCAAGAGCCGCTGACTTTCGCTTTTGAGGCATTGGAGCCCTATATGAAAGCCAGCATGCTGCGCCGCCATTATGAAGAGCACCATGCCAGCCTGCTCCTTGATTTGCAAAACACTCTTGCAGCAGAAGGCATGACCGTCGGTAATGTCGTCTCTCTGATGCCTGGAATGGACCGGGTCATTCTGCCACAGCGCACGGACTCCCGCATGCCGCTTGGCCGTCTTGCCAGCCTGGGCCAGTCGTTCCAGCCTCCGCAGACTGCCTCCAACAGAACCGTTCAGTCCATCCGCCGTGCAGGCGGCGGTCACATCAATCACACCGCTTTCTGGCGTTTCCTCTGCCCGCCAGGAAAAGGACCCAAAAGCCCCAATGGCCGTGTCAGCCGCGCCATTCAGGAGGATTTTGGCAGTGAGCGCATGTTCCGTCAGGTCTTCAAGGAAGTGGCGATGAATCGCAATGGCTCCGGCTGGGCCTGGCTGACCTACCGGCAGGACGGCTGCCTGATTGCCAGCAGCACGTCAAATGAAGACAATCCTCTGATGAAGGACCATGTGCCCTGGCAGAACAGCGGCCGCCCCATCCTGGCGCTGGACCTCTGGGAGCACAGCTACTACGAGCAGTTCAAAGATGACCGCGAGCAGTACATTGATGCCTGGTGGAAGCTGGTGAACTGGAAATTCGTGGACCGCGCCTACGGCATCGTCACCGCTAAAGCCTGAACCGCTTCACCCCTCTGGATTTCTTCTGGCAAGGCTGGCGGGCCTGCTGCTGTATAATCAGCACAGCCACGCTTTCCCCCACCGCATGAAAAGACTTCTCCTCAGCCTGCTATGCCTGTCCTTCTCACTCCAGGCCGCCGCTCCGCCTGACCATCAGGCCCGTTTCCTGGCAGGTCTGGCCGTAGATGCCACGGAGCTGGAGCCGGAGGCCCGCGAAGAATCCTGGCAGGTCCATGCCTCCTCTTTTCACCGGGCCTGGCTGGACCTGGAGGAGCGCCAGCTCGCCAACATCCGCCTGTGGATGCCGAACACGTTGAACCACATCTATGAGGATACCAGCCCGCTGTTTTATACCTTCAGCGGACCCGACTTCCTCTATGCCAATGCTTTCTTTCCCAACGCCAGCACCTACATCCTCTGCGGGCGCGAGCCTGTCGGCAGCCTGCCGGAGGTCACCGCCCTCAGCTCTGATACCCGGGCCGCAGCGCTGGGCAACCTGCGCACGGCCCTGAACTCCATCCTCAGCTTCAGCTTCTTCATCACCGCCGACATGAAGAACGACCTCAGCCAGACGCAGCTCAGCGGCACTATCCCTGTCCTGTATGTCTTCCTGGCCCGCGCCGGCTGCCGCATCACGGATGCAGAACTCGTCAAACTGGACGATGCCGGCAACCTCACCAGCGGCAAGTCCAAGACTCCTGGCGTGAAGATCAGCTTCATCGGCCGCAGCGGGCGCAATCAGACCCTTTACTACTTCACCACCGACCTCTCCAACTGGGGCATCAAGAACAATCCGGGCTACATGGAGTTCTGCAAAAAGCAGGGCCAGGGCAATGCCTTTGTCAAAGCCGCCTCCTACCTCATGCACATGGATGAGTTTAGCAGCGTGCGTAACTTTTTGTTAGCCAACAGCCGCAACCTCATTGAAGACGACAGCGGCATCCCTTTGAAATACTTCGACCCCAACCAGTGGATGGTCAGTCTCTATGGCAACTATCCCGGCCCCATTGAGCTCTTCAAACAGCACTTCCAAACCGATCTCGACCAAGCCTTTAAGGCCGCCGTTTCCGGTGACCTGCCCTTCGGGGTCGGATACCAGTGGAGGCCCGGCATTTCATCCCTTATTGTCGGCACCGCCTACCGCGCGGTTCCAAAAGCCCAGCCGGTGGAGGAGTGAATAGCCGGATATGAAGATGCCGCCGGTCTAAACAGACCGGCGGCATCCAAGGATAATGCAGCCTACTTGCCCAGCCTGACGAGCAGGTCCTTGCTCTCGACACTCTCGCTGATCTTCACGCAGATTTCCTCCACAGTCCCGGCCTTCGGGGCAGAGACGGCGGCGAACATCTTCATGGCTTCGAGGGTGACGAGGGTCTCGCCCTCCTTCACCTTCTGGCCGACGCTGACGGCGATGCTGGCGACCATGCCGGGCATCGGGGCTCCGACCTGGGAGGCATCGGCGGGATCGGCTTTGATCTTGGAGACGGCATTGACCGCGAGGGCCTTGTTCGTGACCGTGGTGTGGCGTGGGTAGCCGTTGAGCTCAAAGATGGCAGTCTGCTGGCCGTTGGCATCGGGCTCGGTCATGTTGAGCAGGCGGACAAAGAGGGTCTTGCCAGCTTCCAGCTCGATGTTGATCTCTTCCTTCTGCTGCACGCCATAATAATAGGCCGGGGTGGGCAGGGCGGAGATGTCGCCATAGGTCTTGCGGAACTCGGCGAACTTCAGAAACACATCCGGATACATGAGGTAGCTCCAGACATCGTCCTCGCTGGGCTTCTTCTTCATCTTGGTTTCCAGCTCGGCGCGCACGTCCTCCAGCTTCACCTTGGCGGCGTGGGTGCCGGGGCGGCCTTTGATGCGCTTGCCGCCTTTGCCGACGATGGCATCGGCCAGGGAGTTCCACTTCTTGCGGCTGTCGGCGGCCTTGTCAGCCTCCATGCCGTAGAAGGGCTCGCCCAGCCAGCCTTCGAACATGCTGGTGACGTCCTTGCTCCACTTGGTGCCGGTAAGCTGGAAGATGTCGCCAGGCTTCACGCCACGGGCTACGCATTCGATGGCCAGGTCGCCGACGACTTTGGAAGAAGGGGTCACTTTAACAATGTCACCGCAGAGCTGGTTCACCTCCGCATAGGCGTGGGCGATCTCCGGCCAACGTGGCCCCAGGCCCATGCCGATGGCCTGTTCCTTGAGGTTGGTGTATTGGCCGCCGGGCATCTCGTGGAGATAGACCTCGGCGGTGCCGTAGGGCTCGCTGGTATCGAAGGGCTTATAGAAGGCGCGGACGGCGGCCCAGTAGTCGCTGAACTCCTGGAGGGCGGCGGTATCGAGGCCTGTATCGCGCGGGGTGTGCTGGAGGGCGGCGACGATGGAGTTCAGGTTCGGCTGGCTGGTGCCGCCGGACATGGAGGCGATGGCGGCATCGCATACATCCACACCGGCCTCAGCGGCCTCGATGATACTGGCGGCGTTCAGGCCGCTGGTGTCATGGGTGTGAAAGTGGATGGGGATGCCCACTTCGTCCTTCAGTGCCTTGACGAGTTTCTTGGCGGCATAGGGGCGCACCAGGCCGGCCATGTCCTTGATGCAGAGCATGTGCGCGCCCATTTTTTCCAGCTCCTTGGCCAGACGGACGTAGTACTTGAGATCATACTTGTCGCGTTTCGGGTCCAGGATGTCGCCGGTATAACAAAGAGTGCCCTCACAGATGGAAGTCGTGTCCTCGCGCACGGCGTCCATGGCGGCGGTGAGGTTGGGCAGGTAGTTGAGGCTGTCGAAGATGCGGAAGATGTCCATGCCGTTCTGCGCGGCATGTTTGATGAAGCCTTTCACCACATTGTCCGGATAGTTGGTATAACCCACAGCATTGCTGCCACGGAAAAGCATTTGCAGCAGGATGTTAGGCACCTTTTCGCGGATGTCGCGCAGGCGCTCCCAGGGGTCTTCGCGGAGGAAGCGCATGGTTACATCGAAGGTCGCGCCGCCCCACATTTCCAGGGAGAAAAGGTCAGGCGTGCGGCGAGCCACGGCATCCGCCACGGCCAGCATGTCAAAGGTGCGCATGCGGGTCGCCAGCAGGGACTGGTGGGCATCGCGCATGGTGGTGTCGGTGATGAGCAGGCGCTTCTGCTTGGCGATCCAGTCTTTGCAGAACTTCTCCGGCCCCATCTCGGTGAGGATCTGCTTGGTGCCATGGGCCGGCTCCACCTTGTGGTCCCACTGAGGGATGGGCGCACCCAGGAAGGCCTTGTTGATCTTGTGGCCTTTGGCAAACGGGTTGCCGTTGACGATGGTATCCGCAAGGTAGTTGAGCAGCTTGGAAGCGCGGTCCTTGCGGGCGACAAACTTCAACAAGTCCGGGTTGTTATCGATGAAGCGTGTGGTGGCCTGGCCGGTCTTGAAGTCTTCATGATGCACCACGTTCATCAGGAACGGGATGTTGGTCTTCACCCCGCGAATGCGGAACTCACGCAGGCCACGGTCCATGCGGTCCAGCGCTTGCTGATAGGTGCGGCCATAGACCGTCATCTTCACCAGCATGGAGTCATAATAGGGAGTGATGACCGCATTCGTCGCGCCGAGCGCGCCGTCCAGACGGACGCCAAAACCACCGGGGCTGCGGTAGGTGAGGATCTTGCCGAAGTCGGGTGTGAAGCCGTTTTCAGGATCTTCCGTGGTGATGCGGCATTGGATGGCGAAGCCGCTTTTTTCGATCTGGTCCTGCGGTGGCAGGGCCAGCGGCTCCTGATGGATCTGGTAACCCTGGGCGATGAGAATCTGGCTGCGGACGATGTCAATGCCGGTGATCTCTTCCGTGACGGTATGCTCCACCTGGATGCGCGGGTTCATCTCGATGAAGAACCATTCGCCAGTTTCGTGGTCCACGAGGAACTCGACGGTGCCGGCGTGGGTGTAGTTGACCTCTTTGGACAGTTTCACAGCGGCATCGCACAGGCCGTCAATGACCTCCTGTTTCAAACCGTAGCTGGGGGCCTGCTCGATGACCTTCTGGTGGCGGCGCTGCACGGAGCAGTCGCGCTCATGCAGATGCAAAACGTTGCCATGCTTGTCCGCCAGGATCTGCACCTCAATGTGCTTGGCCTTGCCGACGAATTTTTCCAGGAACACGGCTCCGTTGCCGAAGGAACGCAGGGCTTCCGTCTGGGCTTCGTCCAGGAGCTTTTCCAGGTCCTTGGCTTCACGCACCACCCGCATGCCGCGCCCGCCACCGCCAAAGGCGGCCTTGATGATGAGCGGGAAGCCAATCTTCTTGGCGATGGCCACAGCCTCCTTGCGGTCGCTGACCGGGTCGTCCGTGCCTTCCAGGATGGGCACCTTGACTTTGCGGGCGACGTTTCGGGCGGCGGTTTTGTCCCCCATCATGTCGAGGATCTTGGCCTCCGGGCCAATGAAGATGATGCCCGCATCCGCGCAGGCCTGGGCGAACTGGGGGTTCTCCGAAAGGAAACCGTACCCCGGGTGGATGGCATCCACGCCCTTTTCCTTGGCCAGGGTGACGATGCCCTCGATGTCCAGATAGGCACCCAAGGGGCCTTTGTTTTTGTTCAGCTCATAGGCCTCGTCCGCCTTGAAGCGATGCGGGCAAAACCGGTCTTCCGCCGCATAAATGCCCACCGTTTTCAGCCCCAACTCCGTGGCCGCCCGCATCACGCGGATGGCGATCTCGGAACGGTTCGCCACCATCAGCTTCTTGATCGGCCGGATGCCGCCCTTGGCGGCAGGAGGACTCGAGGCAGGAGGCGCGGGGCGAGGGGCTTTGGCGGCGGCTTTTTTGGACATGGTTGGTGGGTTGGGAAAGGTAAAGACAGGCGATTTTCAACGTCTGCGATGCTTTTGCAAGGCTTGGAGCGGATTGCAGCGGCTTAATTTCATGATGCAGTCGCGTGAATGGCCGGAAAACTTGCAATGTTTTCGGGGGCAGCATGACGGATCTAGGCTGGGAAAAGCCCAACGAACCCTCTATGGAGAGGCCGCCGAATTCGAAATTCGGGTCAGGGGGGCTGAGCTTTTCCTCCAAGATCACCCGATTCTTCCTGCCCTAATCTTAGGATGAAAATTTATTTCAAAAAATGCCTCGATAGCCAATAACCAATGCCTGTCGATTTTATTCTTCACATTGATTAACAAAATCGCTTTGTCATCAAATTTATCAATATCCCAAATTCCATGCTCACTATTCATTGTGCATGCATCAAGGTGCTGCATAACCCTAGCCCTGCTGTTGTTCATACTAACTCCGACACGATACAAAGAATCATTGCCAATAAAAAAATATACCCCTGGATGCCAGACAATATTATTAACTTCCGAAGGGAGCTTCAAACCATCTATTATCTCATAATCCATTGACGAGTTATTTGAAAGCAAATCCATAATTTCAAATTTATCGTTCATGAATCCGAACTCCGATTCAAATGCTTCCAAGATTTTCACTTTAAGGCTTGTTTTCATGTATTTTATTGCAGTGCTAATCAAAAACTAAATTTGATTAACCATAAATAGCTTACCTGGAAAATTATCGTGACTGCATAAATTTCTAACAGTTAACCAACGGACAATGAGGGGCCGAGTGCAGTTTTTGCGCTTAACTATGTACCATTCTTGCCTGGCATCTTATCTGATGGATTTTCCGAAGTAAGTAACTCTTCTCGAGACTCGAAATGCTCGTTATAGCATTCTTGGTAGATTTCAGGAAATTTTTCGTGCTTTCTAAGCCTCTTAAAAAGAGGCCAGGATTTGTAAAAAACTTTATCGAAATCAGAGTCATGTTTTAGCTTTTTCATATATTCGAAAGCCACATCCCAATCGTCCTTCAACACAGCAACTGCAAGGCTAAACTTACCCATTGAAGAAGACCAATCGTGCTTATCTAGAAGCTTTAAACATGCTTCATCTTGCCCATTCCATTTATATGCCTGAGCTAGATTAATAACCATAATTCTCTTTGAAGCGTCACTTTTATGTTTCATTTGGTTTTGAGTGAAAAACTCTAAAACCTTTATGGATATTTGATAATTACCTTTCTCAATGAGGGATAAAGACATGTCGTTCAGATTAGTGTCGATATTAACTAGATCATCTTTCAATAAATTACGCCAAACGACGTGAGCAAGTTTAATCCCTATCTCATAGAGGCAATTATAGCAATTATCGAAATAACCACTTGGCATTCCAAGCGTCGTCCCAATAACTGTTCCCTGATCGATATTACATTTATGATCACCGCAAACCTTAAGATATTGCGATGAAACTTTTCCGTCCGTATGTACAAAAAGATTTCTCCTTTCTGTGAGTTCTACAAAGTTCGGCCAACTTTCCAGTCCTTTATTAAAAGGAGTTTCCAATTTTTTCTCTAGCCACTTAAAGTGGTCGATATGACTCTTTCTCAGAACTGTTTCAATTTCCTTTTCGATAATAAACTCACGTGCCGCATCAATACTTTCAAAATTCTGGAGTTCCGAAAATGATAATTGCCGTTCAGATAAATCCAAGATCGAAGGTTGAACTTCGAGGATAAATCGTATCAATTTCCCAAGAAATGCATCATAGGTGCATACCAAAGCCACTAGTAAATTTCGAGGCATCAGCCGATGAGCCGATCTCATGCTCATAAGTTGCGAATTCAGACGTCGGTAGTCTGATATTTTGGAAGGAGGGATGTTAAATCGGAGTAGCTCCTCAGTATCTTCAACTTCAGTTCCATACTTTTGAGCGAACTCTTTCATTTCTCGCTCTTTCTCCATGGTAATATAGGTGAAGAGCATCATAGAGCCCTCAAGAGAAACTTTGATTGCCTCAAGTTCTTCGGCGTACTGATGAAGCGCTGCTACAAGTCTTCTAGCGGGAGATTCGGGGCTCATATATTCATCTTATTACATCAATATTTTATTGATCAATATTATTTTATTTATTCTTAATAGAATACTGTTTTTGTAATATTCGATAAGGTGCTAGGCGAATGGTGAGAATTTGAGTTCAAAGTGTTGATTATCAGCAATTATTTCATGAATTACTGACTCCGGCGTGTGCGCGTTTGGCGGCATCGATTTGATGGTGGGTGGATGACGGTGCAAGCGCTGCGATCCAGTGGGAGAGAGAATTGGGGGTAGCGGGGTCAGGTAATATTTTGAAGATCAGGATGAGGGGTGGGAGCGTGGGCGGGGTGTCTCGCCCTTTTGGGGCTCTGGGTCCTTTAGGAGGTGCGGCACCTTCCCCAGGGCTGCGCTACGCTTGCCCTGGGCTTCGTTGTTTCGCCCCTTTGGGGCTGGGGGATAAAAGGGGATAGCGTGGGGTCTGGAATTGCTGTCTGGCAGCATTTTCAACCGAGAGGTACACCGCTGGCATCCCTCTGGGATGCGACCTTGAGAACGAGGGTTGAGCCCTTTACCAGGAGTGCGCTTCGCTTACTCCTGGCTACCTGCGGGGATGCCTCCGGCATCCAAAAACGGGTTCAGGAAGCGATTCTTGTCAGATATGAACTTTCACTCGTATCTCACCCATCTGACAACAGAACCAGGAGTAGTCGCGTCCTTTTTGACAGGATATCGTCATCTGGCCGGGTTCAGGCGTCACTTCGTGACGCACCCCTTGGAAAGCGAAATCGCCGACATCATTCCGGGGGTTAAAAACGCCCCGGCTACGGATCAAATGTCGCTTCGCGACAGCAAACTGTTACCCAACGGTGCAGGTTGAGCGAGGCGGGTGGGGAGCGCACGCGCCCTCGCGTGCTAGGGAAGGCGCCCCCGCCTTCCGTCGAAGCTCCATGAGGTTCAGCTATCGGGGGGTGTGCCTTCAGAGGGTACCTGGAAGGCCGTGGCGCGAGGGCGCACCACGGAACACGCGGGGGCGCGTGTGCTCCCCTTGCGTCGCTGCGCCCGCAAGGGCGTGGTCCATCTCCACTCCCCGCAGGGCACGGCACCTCCGGCTCGCGTCAACAACGGCAAAACGGATGGCAAAAAGATGTCTGGTAAAAGATAAAGAGGGGGATGTTTTCCATTTTTTACCAAACAACTTTTTGCCAGTCTCAGACGGTTTTAATCCCATGGACGCTGTCAGACACAGGCGGGACGCCCGTGCTCCATGCTGAGATTCCGGGATTGCCCATATTGAGGCTAAATCGGATCAGCTTTTGCGGGTGACCTGGATGTCCTGGCGGATTTTCAGGCGACCGAGGGGGTGCTGGCCGATGAGCCAGACTTGGAGGGTGCCGGGTTTTTTTAGCAGGTGGGCGGGGATGGTGGCTTGGCCTTGGCGGCGCTGCTCGGGGGTGAGGACGAGGGGGTGGCGGCCGTAGCTGTCGGCTTCGTTATAGAGATAGATGGCGGCGATCTCGATGTTTTCGGAGGTGAAGTGGACGGTCCAATCCTTCTCTATTGGGGCGGTGCCGGGGGGGAGGCGGAGGTGGAGGTCGGCAATGGCGAACTGGCAGGCAGGACTGGGGGTGCCGTCGGGTCTAACCATGTGTGCGGTGTAGTTGCCGCAGGTGGTGAAGGTGCGTTCCACCAGGCCGGGACGGGTGAGGGGGATCTCTTCCACGGGTTTTCCATTGCGACTGATGACGAGGGTTTTGACGCCGAGGGCATCGTGGTCCATGACGTTGATTTTGACTGGCTGGCCTTTTTGATAAGGCACCCAGTCGCCGAGGTCGAGCAGGAGGGTGCGGTTGATTTGCGGTGGGGTGGCGTCTAACAAGTAGTTGGGAAAGAGGAGGGATTCGGCGCGGTTGCTGCCCCTCCAGGCATCGAGATCGGTGATGCGGAAAAGCTGTTTGTTTTTAAGTGCCAGGTGGGCGGCGAAGTCGGCAGGGCTGCGCTGGGTGGTTTTGGTGGTGGGAGGACGGCTTTCTTCGACCAGGACGGAGACGACCTGGCCCTGCTCATCTTTGGTGACGGCGGTGACCATTTCGATGTGGGAGCCGGAGGTGGCGGAGGCATGGGGGGTGTAAATGACATCACCGACCTGGGCGGCCTGCGCGGTCTGCGGCTGGACAAGCTCCACGCCCTGGCCGACGCCTGGCCCGTGGCGGCGGCTGACCTCAGGAATGGCGCACTGCAGGGCATAGCTGGTGAAGGAGGAGCAGACGGTGCCGTAGAAGCCGGCTGAGTTCGGGGTCTTGTCGGCGAGGTTTTCCGAATAAAGGACGCTGAGCGGGTTTTGGACGGCGGCCAGGAAGGTGCGCAGGTTGATGTCGAAGCCGATGTAGCGGCCCTCCGACTTGACGCTGGAATAGGGGACGCCGGTGTATTCCTGTCCCTGCTGGAAAAAGCCGCCTTTTCGCGACGGCATGGTGCCGGCCACAGGGGTCCATTTTACCTGGGAGAGGATGTGGGCATGAGCGGCGGCGGCGGCCTGCCAGTTCTCGCGGGCAGCGACGGGCGGCTGGGGCAGCTCATCGGCGAGGGCGGCGAAGGGCGAGAGGCCGAGGATGAGCCAGGCGTGAACGCCCATGCGAGACAGGAAGGCCGGTGCGTGCATAAGGCAGAGGTGACGTGGGGCCGGGAGGGAAGCTTTCAGGGGAGGCGGGTTTTGTGCCTCTTTGCGTGCAGCTTCAGGTCGATATTCTTGGTCGCTCCAGTGATGCGAGAAGACTCTGTCGAGGTTCAGGTGTTGGTTGCCAGGAAGCCGAGGTAGGGTATATTCAGATTATCAAGGAAAGACACGCCATGTCACATCTGGAGATTCAAAGGCTTGAGAACCAGTTTCCCTCCTTGTCCACGGAGGCGTTTGCTGCCGCCCGTAGACGGGTTCTGGAATCTGGCCAGAGTGTGCTCCAGTCTGAAGGTGGCTTTGTCTTTCGGGTCTTTCCGGACGGAACCAAAAGGAAGCTGAAGGAAATCGACCCGCCGGTGCAGGTGGATCTGAAGAAAGTTTATATCCTTCGTTAAGCCGCATGGAGGCCCTCCGAATGCGAATGTTTGCCGGGCCGAATGGTTCTGGGAAAAGTGTTCTGAAGTCCTATCTGCCGACACCTCTCCTGGGGGTTTATCTGAACGCCGATGAAATCGAAACAGGCGTGAAGCACCTCGGATTTTTAGATCTCCAGGCATTTGGGGTTGAAACCACGGTGGAGGAGATCCTGCCGTTTTTCCAGGAGTCGGCTTTGCTAAAGCAGCAAGGACGATCCGCAGCGGCTGAAGCATTACGCTTTGAGGATCATCGGCTGCATTTTCCAGGTGGAGGGATGGACTCGTACCTGGCCTCTGTGACGACGGCTTTTTTGCGCAAGAAACTGCTGCAGATGCAGATGAATTTTACCTTTGAAACGGTGATGTCCCACCCGAGCAAAGTGGATATGCTGAAACAGGCCCAAGAGGCTGGCTACCGGACTTATCTCTACTACGTGGCCACGGATGATCCGGCCATCAACATCTCGCGGGTGGAGAACCGGGTGAAGCTCAATGGGCATGATGTACCTGCTGATCTTGTGGTGAAACGATATTACCGTTCGCTGGAACTGCTGATGGAGGCCATCCGCTACACGCACCGGGCTTACATCTTTGACAATTCGACCGACAATGCTGACAACACGCATACGTGGCTGGCAGAGATCACGGACGGCAGCCGCATGGAGTTTAAGACGGAGCAGATCCCGGCGTGGTTCAAAAGGGCGGTGCTCGACAAGGCCCAGGGCGGCTGACTGAATGAAAGGCACGTGGCGTCCATGGGAACAAAACCAGTTCGTACGCATGTGAATGTGTGACAAGTGGATGGGAATTGTGACGTAGCATGGTATTCATCCTTTATGCCCTCTGTACTCGCCTTATTCGCCCATCCTGATGACATTGAATTCGTGGCCGCCGGCACGATGCTGCTGCTGAAGGAGCGCGGCTGGGACATGCACTACATGAACATGTGCACGGGGAATGGCGGATCGGTGGAAATGGACGGGCCGACGACGGCGCGCACGCGGCTGGCGGAGGCGGAGGAGGCGGCGCGGATTCTGGGGGCTAAGTTTTATCCGCCGATCGCGGATGATCTGGAGCTGGTTTACAGTGTGCCGCTGCTGCGCAAGGTGGCGGCGGTGGTGCGGGAGGTGAAGCCGACGATTGTGCTGACGCATTCCCCCGCCGATTACATGGAGGACCACCAGAATGCGCAACGGCTGGCATGCACGGCGGCGTTTGCGCATCCGATCCAGAATTTTGTGACGGATCCGCCGCGCGATTCCTTTCTGCATGATGTGACGGTGTATCATGCGATGCCGCACGGGCTGTGTGATCCGCTGCGCAAATGCATCCATGCCGGGGCGTATGTGAACACGACGAAGGTGCATGCCACCAAACGCGAGGCGCTGGCAGCCCATGCCTGCCAGAAGGACTGGCTGGACGTGACCCAAGGAATGGACTCCTACCTGGTCAGCATGGACGAGGCCTCACTGAAGGTGGGGGAGCTGTCCGGGCAGTTTAAGTATGCCGAAGGCTGGCGGCGGCATCTGCACCTGGGCTTCAGCGCAAATGCGGTGGATCCGCTCCAAGACGCGCTGGGGGAGGACTGCGTGATCAATGGAGACTATGAGGCGTGGCTGAAGGTCTGAACCCTTGGCTTCAGACCTCGACCCGTTCAGCCCCCTTCCCTGCTTCGGCACTCACTTTAAATCGGTCACCTTCACCCCTTGCTTGTAGCCTTTGAAGCCGTAAGCGGTGGGGGTGTAATCACCGACCAGGGAGACATCCGCTTGCGCGGGGACCTCGAGGCCAAGACCCCAATAAACACCGTTCACGACAAGGCGGCGCAGGCTTTCGTTGGTGAGATCGGTGGCGGCGCCCATGGTGGTGGTGAGCACTTTGTTCTCCGTGCCTGCCCCATTTTTCACCAGGCGGGTCCAGGCGATGGGCATCATGGGATCGTTCACGGGCTGCTCCTTCTTGTCGGTGGCGCGGGGTTTGACGTGATCCGCATGTCCGGAATCGGGAGTCATGCCTTTGAGCACCCGACCGCGCATCAGTATCTTCGCATCGGCGGGCGGATAGGCTTCATAGACATCGCTGGTGCCGAAGACATCGGTCACGCCACGCAGAAGCGGATCAGTTGCGTTTGCCTCTTCGATGACACCCTCGCAGGCCTCGAACTTGTGCTTGCCCCAGTGGCTCACCCAGGTCTCGCCCAGGACTTTTTTGCCCCAGCCGCCGTCCTGGTTCCAGTTCCAGGCGGCATAGGGGCTGTCCTTCGGGATGCCCGAAAAGGCATGGGTGCTGGTGCGCAGGGCCACGATCGGAATGCCACGCTTCACCGCTGCATCAAACTTGCCCAACGTGGCCTCGTCCCAGTTACGGAAACGCAACAGCATGATGATGGCATCCGCAGAATCCAGTGCCGCCGGATTCGTCAGGCTACCTCCCGCTGTGGGGTCAACGGTTCCCTCCGCATCCACGGAAAACAGCACCGTGGTCTTGAAGCCATGTCGCTCGCTGAGCAGGCGCGCGAGCATGGGCATGGCCTCCTCGCTGCGGTATTCCTCATCCCCGGCCAGCAGGACGACATGCTTGCCCTTGGCCTCGCCTTTGGGTTCGTAGCTCAGGAAGTCATCGGCAGCAAAACAGGCGCTGAATAGAAGCGCGGCGGCCAGGGTCAGAAAAGTACGGCGGATCATAAGGGATATGGGCGGATGGATGGGATGGAAAAAGGGTGCAGCTAAAAATCACTTCGTCACCGTCAGCGTGCCCCACATGATGAGGGCGTGGCCGGGGAAGGTGCAGACGAATTCATAGTCGCCGGGCTGGCTGGGGGCGCGGACTTTGAGCTGCTCTTTCTGGCCGGGCTCCAGCAGCCGGGTGGCGGCGATGATGTCCTTTTCAAACTTGGCGGGCAGGTAGGCGCGGCCCTGCTTGTCCACCTTGTCAGGGGTCATGGTCATGGCGGCATTGCCGATGTCCATATGCTTTCCTGGCGACACGATGACAAAGTTATGTGGCATGACGTCATCATTTTCAAAGATGACCTCAAAGGAGCGGCCCGCCTTTACCGTGAGCTTGGTCGTGTCATACCGCAGCTGCTCATGCACGGTGTGGACGATGAAGACATCCACGCTGACGGCGCTCAGGGCTTTCAGCACCGTTTCGGCGGCATCCCCCTGGAGGGCGGCCATCTCCTTGGCGGCGGTGATGATCTCCACATAGTCCTGGCCGGAGCGGTCAGCCGGAGGCACGGTTTTAGCAAAGGCGAGGACGCTGTCGGTGAGCGGCTTCGCCTTGGCGGCATCCCAGTTCTTTTTGGGGAACTTCAGCAGCGCCTTGGCCGCTGCAGTGCGTTCCTTGCCGGCGATCAGATGGTCCGCAGCAATGGCGAAGTTGGCCGAGGCCTGGGTCGGACTCATCAGCGGCAGTGCGGCCAACACCGCGCGCAGGGTGGCGGCATCCGCTTTGCCATCCGCAAGCAGCGCGGTCAGCAGAGGCTGAAACTTGGCACGCAGGGAGGCCTTCGTGGCCGGGATCTGGGCGATGGATTCCAGCAGATAAAGCCGCGCCTTGCCCGTACTCGCCTGCCAGATTTCATCCGGGCTGGCATCGGTGATGACCAGCGCTGCATAGGCGGCACGGATGACCGGGGGTTGTGTGCCCTCGGTGGCCAGGGCCAGGATGGCCTCACGATGGCGCAGCAGGTGGCCTTGGATTTCCAGCACCAGCATCTTGCCGATCTCCTCACCGGTCGTATTCAGCCTGCCTCCCGCGGCATCAATGATCTGCAGCAGTTTCACTATCTCCAGCGTGCGGTCATTGCCGGTGAGCTTGACCAGTTCCGTCAGGGCATTGGCACGGACGTCGGCAGGCAGCTTGGGACGGGTCAGCTTTTCCATCAGCACGGGCTGGATGTCCGGCAGCTCTTTGAGATCGGCATCGCTGCTTTTGGAAATGTACTCGGCCAGAGCCTCAGGATCTTTCGGCAGCAGCCTGGATTTCAGCACGCTTTGCAACCCTCTGCGGCACTCGCCAAAGACGTGGTCAATGTAATAGTCCGACGGCTGTTTCAGCACGTCATAAGCGATCTCCAAGGCCTTCTCCGCATCCGGGCTGGGTTGGAAAAAGCTGAGGGCGCGCACGCCGTGCATGCGCACGCGGGGATCTTCATCATTCACAGCGGCGCGCAGCAGATCCAGGGCACCGGGCACCTGGTCCTTCCAATAACTGAGCACGCGGGTGGCGGCGGCACGGGCGCGGGCATCCGGAGAAGCCAGCACCTGTCTGAGGAGGTCTGCATCCAAGACGTCCACCCACTGATGCGTCCACAGCGCTTCCAGGCGATGGTGCTCATACTCGGGGTCTGACTTGTCCAAGGCCGCCGCCCACTTTTTGGCCGCGGCTGCCACTTCCTTGGCGTCATGTTTGGCCAGCTCCACCTTGGCGAGCTGCCGGGTGATATCTTCCCATTCCTTCAGCAGCTCCAGCAGATTGGCGATGGGTTCACCATGAATCTTCTTGGGCTTCAGCAAAGGGCGGCCCTCATAGGTCATCTTGTAAATGCGGCCATGTTTCTGGTCGCGGTTCGGGTCGCGCAGGTGATGCTGCATATGGCCGATGATGGCATTGGACCAGTCACAGAAATACAGCGCTCCATCCAGGCCTACGCTCACACAGGCCGGACGGAAAGTCGGGTAGGCAGCGGGATCCGCCTTCACGAGATCCTCCACCGTTTCCCCCTTCATGCCGGAGCCATCTTGCGTAAGTTTAACACGCCAGATGCCCTGGAAGCCGATGACGTTGCAATTCAGGAAGTTGTTTTGAAACTCCTCAGGAAAGTGGCGGCTGCTGATGATGCCATTGCCCGGACTCGGACGTGCGGGCCGGTCCCAAAAGGGATTCATCTTGGCGCTGCCGCCGCCTTCACGCGGGAGGTAACATGAGGAGGCCTCGGCAAAGGTGTTCACATTGCCGGTGGCATCGGTGAAATAGGAGTTGCCCCAGCGGTCCCAGATTTTCCCATGGGGGTTCACCGTTGCATTGGTGGTGAAACGCTCCAGCTCGTTGCGGTTGATGTCATACCGGTAGATGGCTCCGTTGGTGTTGCGTACCACGCCATTGATGGTCTCCACCTGGGTACGATGGAAAACACCATCGCTGGGATAGATGGCACCACCGTTGTCATAGCTCAGGTAGCATGTCTCATGGTGGCTGTCCGCTGCGCACAGGCCCATGAGGATGCGTTCGCGCTTGTCAGCTCTGCCATCCCCATCGGTATCGGCGAGGTAAACCAGGCTGGGTGACTGCATCACAATAACGCCGTCTTTATAAATCTGAAAGCCGGTGGGGCAGTTCAGGTCATCAGCAAAGGTGGTCATCTTGTCCGCCTGACCGTCCCCATTGGTGTCTTCAAAGATGAGCAGGCTGTCCCCTTTCTTGCTGGTCGGCGTGCGCTCAGGATAGTTCAGCCAGGCGCTGACCCACAGGCGGCCTCGGGTATCCCACTGCATGGCCACCGGGTTTACCAGTTCCGGGAACATTTTCTCATCGGCAAAGAGCTGGATCTTCATGCCGCTGTGCACCTGGATATCCTTCATCTTTTCCGTGGCATCCGGGATGGCCACCAGACCGTCCTCTGTGAAGGTCATGCCGGTCATCGGCACCTTGTTGAACTCCTTGCCTTCCTTGGGATCAGGCATGTTGGTGGGCACTTTTTCCACTGGCGGCAGGTTGTCATCCTTAACCACAAGATCTCCGCCTTTGGCGATGGCCCACACCCGCAGGTCGCGGTTGGCGGTCTTGACATCACGCTGGGTCATCTCCTGCTGCATGACCTGGTAATTGGAGATGTAGGGTTTCTCGGGGGTTCTTTCGTTCTGCTTAAATCCGCCGACTCCGGCCGCATACGCCAGGCCGCTGCGGCCTCCGTAAACATTGTAACCATCCACCGTGCGGTAGCGCTGATGCCACTCCCAGTTTTTGTCCACAATGGCCAGGCGCAGTTTTTCATTCACCTGCGGAGCCTCCTGGCCGGCCAGCGATTTAAAGGCGGCTTCAGCCACGGCTTTGTCTCCCTTTTCATTCAGATACAGGCCGTTCAGGCTCATGGGATCGCCTAACCGGATTTGCGCAGAGGGGGCGAAGAGGTCCACAAAGGTCACGCCATTGGCTGCAGCCACCTCGTTCATGGCAGCGGTATAATTCTGCAAATTCGTGTTCTTTTCATCCACCGGTGGCAGGCTTGGACTGGCCAGCTTTTCCAGGGCGATGGGTGAAAAAAGAACAATGCGCGGAGAGGCCCGGCCGCTGAAGTTCTTCGCCTTTGTCTCCTTCAGAAAGGTATCCAGGTTCTTCCTGAACTCGTCCAGCCCCTCGTATCCTCTGAACGATTCGTTGTTGCCGTAAAAGGCAAAGATGACATCCGCCTTCACTTTCGCCAGCCATTCATCGCGCGTACCGAAGTTGTCCACGCGATGCCATGTCTGCACCTCATCTCCTGAGAAAGCCAGGTTTCGAAAAGTCAGGTCCTTGTCTGCATTCGCCTGGATGATCATCGCCTCCAGCCAGCCATAATGCTGCGAGCGGTCAGGCAGGACATTGCCCAGAATGGCAATGGAATCGCCTTTGTTAAACTCGACCTGCGCGCTGACTGGCGCGGCCAGGCCGATCACGGCGAGGAAAATGGAAAGGCTGATTTTCATGCAAGGTAGGAACAAAGCGGAAAGGGAAAACGGGCTGTAGCCAGGTTCCTTTCGCCCAGCCTGGACTTCATGGACTCAGGGCCTGGGCAAGGAGGGTGAGGCTGGCATTGCCGCCGCTCAGGACGCAGCCGATGCGCTGGCCTTTCAGGGTGGACTGATGTTTTTTGATGGCGGCATAGGCCAGTGCACCCGCCCCTTCGGCGAGGTTGTGCGTAGCCTGGAGGAGGTCGCGCATGGCGGTGAGGGCTTCGTCATCGGTGACGGTGACGATGTCATCGGCATAGCGCATCACCCATTGGAGGGCGAGGTTATCCGGGGTGCTGCAGGCGACGCCTTCGGCCACGCGGGTGGTGCTTGTTTGAATGACCTTCTTTTGCTGCTGGAAGGAGAGGGCATAGGCGGGAGCCTGGGCGGAGACGACGCCGATGAGGCGGGTCTTTAAACCCAGTGCCTCCCGCGCAGAAGCGACGCCGCAAAAGCCGGAGCCGAGGCCGATGGGGATATACACAGCATCCAGGGGAGGGGCGGACTCGAAGAACTCGAGACCATACGTGGCCACTCCGCGCACGAGCCAGGGATGGAAGGAGGGCACAGCGTGCAAGCCTTCCCTGGCGGCCAACTCGCGGGAGTGCTCCAAAGCTTCTTGAAACTCACGGCCATGCTCGATGAGCTCTGCGCCGAGCGACCGCATGGCGGCGTTCTTGTCCGGGTTGTTGCCCTTTGGCACAACGATCACAGCGCGGACGCCGCGCTTGCTGGCATTCCAGGCGATGGACTGGCCATGGTTGCCGGTGGAGGCGGCGATGACGCCGGGGGTATCCGGCCGAGTCTTTAAAAGCTCATCCAGATACACCATGCCCCCGCGCACTTTGAAGGCGCCTAACGGGGTATGGTTTTCATGCTTCACCCAGACCTCGCAACCGGTGCTTTCCTGCAACAAGGGCCAGGCATAACAAGGAGTTGGGGGAATGTGCGGGCTGATGAGCGCGGCTGCGGACTGGATCTCCGCGAGGGAAGGAAGGCTGGGCGTGGCGTGGCTCATCGGCTTTCGGGACGATCACGCAGGCTGCGGCTGCGGGTGGGATCGTCCAATACGGACTTGTGCCAGGCGGACAAATTTTCACTCATGGATGCCACCTTCTCCGGCATGGACGAAGCGAGGTCATGGGTCTCGCTGATGTCCTTGGAAAGGTCGTACAACTGCCAAGGTTCTGTATCCGCACGGCGGGTCAGTTTATAGTTTCCATCCCGGAGGCTGCGCCATTGTTCTTTGCGTCCCTGGTTCCAGACCCAGTGCAGGGCGGTGTGTGGCGAGGGCGATTCGCCGAGCAGGGCTGGCAGCGGATTCTTGCCGTCAATGAAACGGTCTTGAGGCAAATCTCCACCACTGATGGCGAGGGCGAGAGGCAGGACATCCAGGCTGGAAAGCATATGCTGGCAGACGGTGCCGGCTTTGATTTTGGCAGGCCAGCGCACGATGGCAGGTACGCGGATGCCGCCTTCATGGGTGGTGATGCCGCCATCGCGCAAAGGCCGGTTTGACTGCACTTCCAGGCCGCGGTCCTTCAGCATAAAAGCGCCATTGTCCGAGATGCACAAAATCATCGTTTGTTCGCGGACGCCCGCCGCATCTACGGCGGTGAGGATGCGGCCGATAGCCTCATCCAGCGCGGTGAGAACGGCCTGGAATCGGATCTTTTGATCCGGCTCATCCGGCGGACTGCCGTATAGCGCCAGGTATTTGGCGGATACTTGCCATTCGATGCTTTCTCCGGGTTCGGTATTCGCCGTGCTGATGAAATGAGCGGCGTTGAAGGGGATGTAGATGAACCAGGGGCTGGCCTTTTGGCGCTGAATGAAGTCAATGGCTGCATCCGCAAAGAGGTCCGTGGCATACCGGCCCGTCAGGTCTATGGGTTCGCTGCCTTTGCGCATGTCGTTCTGACCGCGATAGAGATGCTTGTAGTAATGGATATTTCCTGACATGTGGCCGAGGAACTCATCGAAGCCCCGGTCAGTGGGGCGATAGCCGGGTGCGAAACCGAGGTTCCATTTGCCAAAGGCGGCGGTCTTATACCCCAGCGGCTTCAGATATTGAGGAAGGATCTTTTCCGTGAGGGGCAGGCCGGTGCCGCCCATATTCTCCTCAGGACTCAGCTGGTAATTGAGTCCGTTGCGCTCAGGATGCCGGCCGGTGAGGATGGCCCCGCGTGAAGGGGTGCAACTGGGAGCTCCAGTATAGAAGTCTGTGCAGCGCACGCCCTCCGCAGCCAGGCGGTCCAGATGGGGTGTCTTCACCTCCGGGTTGCCATAGCAGCCGAGGTCGCCGTATCCGACATTGTCAACGAAAAGGAGCAGAATGTTGGGCTTGGAATCAGCCGCTCCGGCAGGACCAGTGGCCGTCAGAGTAAGGAGGAGAAAAAGGAGGCGGGCGGGTTTCATGCGGGATGGCTGAGGTCGCGACCGCCATTGAGCCGTGCCGCATGCGGCACGGGAGTCCGAAAACTGACTCCAAGCTTACTTTGGCAGCATGGTGAAGTATTGCTCTTCCATCTGTTTGACCTTGGCGCGCAGGGGGGCGAGCTGGGGTTCCATTTTGGCGAGCTCGGCAGTGATCTCGGCGAGGTTTTGGTCGCGGACGGGATTGTCTTTTTTGGCGGCGGCGATGGCGGCTTCAGAGTCGGTTTTCTTCTTCTGAGCGGCGGCGAGGGCGGCGGCGGACTGGGCAACTTCGGCTTTTTTGGCATCAAGGATTTTCAGCTCCGCTTCCAGTTTGGTGTGGGCTTCGGCGAAGGCTTTTTCAAGGGCGGGCTGGGCGGCTTTGAGCTGGGCAATGGCGTCGTTCAGAGGCTTGGCTTTGGCGGCAAACTCCTGCTCCAAGGCGCCGGGGATGGCCTGCTTGGCGGCGAGGGCGGCCTTCTGGGCAGTGATCTCTTTGCTGATGCTTTCATGCTGGCCGCGATGAGGAGCGGCAGCTTTGTCTGCTGCGGCGAGAGCGGCCTGGGCGGCGGGCATTTGTTTGTCAAGCTGGGTCACATTGGCGGCAGATTTGGTTAAGCTATCTTTGGTCTGGGCGACGACTGCACGAGCGGCGTTCAGGGCTTTTTCGGCGGCCTGACAGGCGGCATTGCGGGCATCAAAGGCAGTCTGGGCATCGGCCAGTTTGAGGGTGGCTTCGGTGGCCTGCTTTTCCGTAGCGGCGAGCTTGGCCTGGGCGGCGGCAAGGGCCCGCTCGTGAGGAGGCAGGGCTTCATTTTTGGCCTTGGCATCGGCCAGGGCTTTTTCGGTTTTGGCCACTTCGGCACGGGCGGCCTGGATAGTGCGACCGGTGCTGGCAGTGGCCAGGCGGACTTCGGCCAGGGCTTTGTCGGCGGCCTGGAGTTCTGCCGTGGTTTGGGTCAGGGGGGCTTCGGCGTCCTTGGCGGCTTTTTCCTGGGCTGGCAGGGCGGCGGTGAGGTCGGCGACGGATTTTTTGGCGGCGGCAAGGTCGGCTTGCAGCTTGGTGAGGGCGGCCTGTGCGGCCAGGACTTTTTCCTGTGGCACTTTCAGTGTGGCGGCGACTTCAGTCAGCTTTTTGGTCAGGGGATCAATCTTTTTCTGGATGTCATCCGCAGACTTCTTGGCGGCGGCGATGCCTTCATCACGGACCTTGGCCAGGGCGGCAACTTCGGCTTCGCGAGCAGCGATGGTTTTCTTGCTTTCGTCCAGTTTGGCAGCAGCGGAGGCATCCACCGTGCGGGTAGGCGTGGTGGCGGATTCAATACCATCGAGTTCGGCCTTCAGCCTGGCCAGGGTGGCCTCGTGCTGGGGGATCTGGCTGACGGCTTCGGCGATGGCTTTTTTGGAGGCTTCGATGCGTGCGATGTTGGCGGCTTTGGCCTCTTCGTTTTCCTTTTTGGCGGCGGTGTAGTCGTTGAAGTTGCCTTCCAGTTTGGCGAGGTTCTCTTTCTCGGTGAGGACACCGACATTGAACTGGGCGGCCTTCAAAATGGTGGGCAGCTTTTGCATCACGGCGATCTGGTTTTTATGATCGGCAAGCAGTGCCTGGGCGGCGGCGAGGGCGGTCTTGGCATCGGCGATTTTCTTCTCGCTGGCGGTGATGGCGGCGGGCCAGGCTTCGAGGCCTTTCTTCAGCTCAGGAAGCTGCTTTTCTTTGGCTGGTTTGGCGGCCTTGAGAGCGGCGACCTGGTCCTGGGTGGCTTTGATGGCCTTGTCAAAATCAGCGATGGGCTGTGGGGCGGTGGCGGTGGCTTTTTTCAGTGCGTCCAGCTTGGCTGTCTGCTCTTCCAGGGACTTGGTGACTGCGGCAACTTTGGGCGCGTCCTCTGGCATGGTGAGGGCGGCTTTTTCAGCGGTCAGCTTGGCGATGGCGGCCTCAGCGGCCTTGAGTTCCGCGAGGGACTTCTCGTGCTTTTTCAGCACTTCAATTTGGGCGGTTTTTTTGGCCTGGGCATCTGGCACGGCTTTCTCAGCCGCGGCGATCTGGGCAGGCAGATTCTTGATCTCGGCTTCGAGAGCGGCAACAGCAGCCTGGGCATCGGCGGCTTTCTGTTTGGTTGCGGCGAGGGCTGCTTCGGCGGCGGGTACGGCATCCTGGGCGGCCTTCAATTTGGCTTCGACTCCAGGAAGCTCGGCCACGAGGGTGGTGGCGAGTTTTTCAGACTCGACGATGCGCTGGGCGATGAGCGGCGGGTTGCTGGAGAGCTGGCCGACTTCCAGCATCTTGGGCTGGACAGACCAGACTTTGATCTCACCACGCCAGTTGGCGGAGACGGTGCTCTTGGAGTCATGAAGGGCGATGACCTTGGTGACGATATCGCCCTGGCTGGCGGCCTCGCCGGTCTTGTTGCCATTGATGTCCCAGGTGCGGATGAGGCCGTCGTTGCCGCTGGAAACGAGCTTGCCATCGGGGGTGAAGGAGACGGACTGGACACCGCCGCCATGGGCTGCCCAATTCTTGATCTGCTTGCCCTCGTTCATCTCCCAGACGCTGATGGTGCCGTCCATCGAGCAGGAGGCGAGGATGTTGGAATCGGCGCGCCAGGCGAGGTCGGTGCAGGAGGCTTTGTGCTGACCGAGGATGTAGAACTCACCGCCATTGGAGGCTTCCCAGACCATGACGTTGCCGTTGCGGTCCGAGGTGGCAAGAAGTACGCCGTCCGGGCTGAAGGCGGTGCCCATGATCCACTCGGTGTGCTTGCTGATCACATAAAGTTCCTCGCCGCTGGCCGTGTCATAGACTTTGACCTTTTTCGAGGGGCTGCCAATGACGACCATTTTGTGATCTGCGCTGATGTCGGCGCTCATCACCTGGTCGAACTCTTTGCCGATCTCGGTGATGCGTTTCCCGGTCTTCACATCCCAGACGATGGCATGGCCCATCTTGCCGCCTTTGCCGCCGCCCATGACGAGGAGGGAACCGTTGCGACTGAAGCGCAGGCTGCGCGCATAGCCTTCTTCATAAGGGAAGATGCCCGCGAGGGTGCGGGTATCCGTGTCATACAGGAGGATCTGCTTGGTGCCGGCGATGGCGACGAGGGAGGTCCAGGGGCTCGCTGCCATGGCCACAACCGCCGTGGTGCGGGGGGTGACGATGACCGGCTCAAGGAGAACATGTTCCGGCTTGGCAATGGGGCCTTCAGGCTTGCCGCTGGTGACGGCGACGGTCATGTCCACCTTGGGTTTGCTGGACTTTTTGGCGACGCTGGACTTGGTTTCGAGAAGGCCGCCGCTGATCCATTTGGCGAGGATTTCCAGCTCCTTGGCATTGAGTGCCGTTCCTTCTGGCGGCATGAAAGGCTCCTCTTTTTTGGCACAGGTGGCCCAGAGGCGGCTGCTGTCCGAATTGCCTGCCTCCACGATGGCCCCGCCGCTGCCGCCGGTCATGAGAGAACCGAAGCTGGTGAGGTCGAGGTCGCCTTTCTTTTTGTCAGGGCTGTGGCAGGAGAAACATTTGTTCTCCAGCAGGGGCCGGACATGGTCCTCATAGGTGATCTTTTCGGCATCCTGGGCGACCGCTGCGGTGGCGGAAAAAAGGGTGAGTGAAAGGATCTTGGCGTGGGTTTTCATGGGGGCGGAGGGCGGGGAGAGATCAGGGATCAGCGAGATGCGGACAAGGGCGTCCGCACTCCGGTGAGATGGCGTGGATGATGACGCGGATCGTGGGGGACGGAGAGGTTTGCACGGGAATGCGGACGGGGGCGTCCGCGCTCCGATTAGTGATTGAAGTAGAACTCTTTGGAGTTCATCAGAGCCCAGAACACATCTTCGAGGGCCTGCTGGCGCTGGTCGGCGGCACCGGCCAGGGTCTGATGGATGGCTTCTTTTTCCTTGTCCTTGGGCATGCGACCAAAGACGCGGAGGTAAAGGTCTTCGACGATTTCAGCATCGGTCTTCTTTGCGGCGATGAGGTTGGCGACGACTTTGCCCTGCTTGATGCGGTCATTGACGGCATCGCCGTTCATCAGGTGAAGGGCCTGGGAAAGGGTGGGCTCCATCTTGACTTCACAGGAGCAGACGGACTCGCGTTTGGCACGGCCGAAGGTGGTCAGGAAGTAGTTGCTGACGGCACCGTCGGCGATCTGGACGGCGCGGGCACCGAGGGGCAGGCCCTGGAACTTGTTAGGCGTCTCGGTGATCTGGGAGATGGCGTCCAGGAGGATCTCGGCACGGACGCGGCGGACCTGGGCGTGGGAGAAGTTCTTCAGGTCGCCGGCATTGGTCTCATTGACCTTGGTGCTGCGCTGGTAGGTCATGGAGTTGCAGATGTCCTTCACCAGACGGCGCATGTCATACTTATAGTTCGTCAGATTTTCAGCCAGCGCGCTGAGCAGCTCAGGATTGGAGGGAGGATTGGAGACTCGGACGTCATCCACCGGATCCACGATGCCGATGCCAAAGAAGTGCGACCAGACGATGTTGGAGATGTTGCGGGCGAAGTAAGGGTTCTTCGGGGAGGCGATCCATTCGGCCAGCACCTTGCGGCGGTCTTCGCCGGGCTGGATTTCCGGGGTTTCGCCACCGAGGAACTTGGGCTTCATGACGGCCTTGGTCAGGAAGTGACGGGATTCGCCGCTCTTGTTGTTAAAGATGATGACTTCCATCGGGTCATCTGTGGCTTTGCGGCCGACCTGGGAGAAGAAGGCCTTGAAGCCATAGTAGTCATCCATGGTCCAGCGGTCGAAGGGATGGTTATGGCACTGGGCGCACTGGATGCGCATGCCCATGAAGACCTGGGCGACGTTTTCGGTGAGCTTGAGCTGGTCCAGCTCCGTCTGGTAAAAGTTCACCGCCGGGGTGGAAACGGTACCGCCAGTGGCCGAGAGCAGCTCGATGACGATTTCATCCAGCGGGACGTTTTTGCCCACGCGGTCACCTAACCAATTGTAATACAAAAGGGCGTTTTTATAGAAGGGCGGGCGGTTGTTGTTACCGGCGATGTCGGAGCGGATCTGGAGAAGCTCGGCCCATTTCATGACCCAGACTTCGGTGAACTCTTTGCGCTGGGTCAGGGTGTCAATCAATGCTTCGCGCTTCTTCGGATTGGCATCAGCCAGGAAGCTTTTGACTTCATCGGGCTTCGGATAGATGCCGATGACGTCAATGTAAGCGCGGCGGACAAACTCCTCGTCGGTGCAGACGCCGCTGGGGACGATGCGAAGCTTGTGGAGGTTCTCATTGACCAGCGTGTCAATGTAGTTGTTTTCCACCAGCTTGGGCCGCTCATACTCCAGCTTGGCCGGGATGACGAGCACCTGGGAAGTGACGCTATAGACATCAAAGCGGGCCAGGGCGAAAGCGGCACCGCGCTCACCGCTGGTGACGAGGCCATCTTTGTTGATGGTGGCCGTCGGGTCATTGTTGGACATGAACAGGGCGAGCTTGGTCACATCGCGGTCCGTGCCGTCCGAGTAGGTGGCGCGGACGGTGACCTGCTGGGTACTGTTGGCACCTTCCAGAACGATCTGCTTGGGATAAACCTCAATGCCGGTCACCTTGGCGATGTCCTTGCCATCATAAACGGCGCCATTGCTGATCCATTCGAGGACGGCCTTGTTATACTGGGAATCCGGCTCGTAGCACTGGTTGCCAGAATGAGGGACGGCACCGGTGGCTTTTTCCACCAGGGTGCTTTCTTCCGGAATGGCGAGGTTGATGCGGCGGCCGACCATCTCACGGGTGAGGCGGTTGTAATCGCCGGCAGGGTCCATGCCGAAAAGGCTGAGGTTGAATCCGTCCTTGCCACGGGCAGCACCATGGCAGCCGCCTGAATTGCAACCGCCGCGCAGGAAGACGGGCATCACATCCAGGTTAAAGGAGATGGGGCGGTCCTTGTGACCGTTACTGAGGCTGACGGGAGCCTTGACGGTGCTGCTCCCGAGGGTGGCTACAACTTCCGTGGCTCCAGTATCAGCGACGGGGTTGAGGACATCGCCTTTGAGGACAGCAATCTTAGAATCGGCGACACGCAGGTTGGCAAACTTGGTGACGTCACGGGTGGTGGCATCGTCAAAGGTGGCCATGACGACGACCTGATGGAAGTCGCGCTTGGTTTCCAGGGCAAACTTCTCCGGGAAGATCTCCAGCTTGGTCATGGAGGGCAGCTTGGCGTTTAGGTCAGCCAGGGCTTTGATCTCCTCGGGGCTTTTATGCCGGAGGGTCAGACCCTGGGGCCACTGGGCACCCTGGGCGATCCATTGCTGGAGCAGGGCGATTTCTTTGGGATCGAGAGGGCCACCTTTGGGGGGCATGATGTCATCATCGTCAGCGGGCAGGAGCACACGCTTGAGCAGCTCGCTTTCATGCGGGTTCCCGGGGACGAGAGAGGGGCCGGAGGAGCCGCCTTTGATCATCGCCTCGGCCGTATCCATGAGCAGCTTGCCTTTGACCTTGTCAGGGTTGTGGCATTCCAGGCACTTGCTTTCCAAAACGGCCTGGACCTGGGTGAAGTCCACCGGTGCAGGGGCTGCGGCAGCCGCCGGAACGGGTGCAGGCGCTGCGGCAGGGCTGGCCAGTGCCAGGGAGGGCAACGCAGCGAGGCTGAGCAAGGTGAGATGATAGGCGAGGCGGGGGCGTGTCATGGTGACGAGAAGGGGGCTTGGGAAGTACCTACGCTCCGTGTTTTACTTTTTTTCGATAATGGATAAAAATCACACAAAACGGGTGGGGATTAGAACAGGATCGTTCAAGCGAAAATTGGGCGTGAATCCGATGATATGATTTCAAACCAACCCGAACGGACTGCCGAAAATCCCACACCCAAAAATCAGGAAGACTGGATCCTGCGGATGAGGTCGGCTGTTTCCTGCGGGGTGAGGATGCTTTCCAGGCCTTCTGGCATGAGGGAGGTGGGGAGGGTTTTCAGGGAGCGGATGTCCGCCCTTGGAACGGGGAAATCTACACCGCCGGGAAGGCGGAGCGTGATGGCGGAAGGAGTCTCAGCCGAAAGGATGCCTGCGAGGATGCTGCCATCCGTGCGGGTGATCTGCGTAGTGACGTTGCGCTGTTCGACGGCGCGATTGGGGTCAAAGATGGCTTCAAGGATCTGGGCGACCGGTTTGGCCGCGACGGTGGCCAGGTCGGGGCCGACTTCCGCTCCGGCACTGCCCAGGCGGTGGCAGGCCATGCAGGCTTTTTGATAGACGAGGTCTCCGCGCCGGGCATCCCCCTCCAGCGGAGCGATGGCGGCCAGATATTTTTCCACCACGGCAGCGCGGTCCGGGCTGGTGTGGGTGATGGCAGGAAGGGCGGGCGCGGCCACCGGGGCGGCCTTTTCAGGAAACCAGGAGGCGAGTTCATCCGCATGGATATCGAAATCGCCTGCGGTGGTGAGGGCGGCACCGCGAACCTGAGGATGGGCGGAACGCAGCAGAGCAACGAGGGCGGGTTGGTCCTGGCCCGTGAGCAGATGCACCGTCCAGGCGGCCTGAATACGAACGGCGGTGGAGGCGGAGGAATCGGCGGCCAGCTCACGCAGCCAGGAGGCAGCCGTGGGATCCGCCTTTTCTAAAAGGAGGCGCTGGGCCGTGTCCCGCTGCCATCGGTGTGGCGACCGCATGGCCGACGCGGGAGGCAGCGGCAGGGTGGAAAGCTTACTCGCAGACGCAGGAGTGGCGATGCGGTAAAGGCGGCCGCGATCTTCACCGGCGCGCAGATTCAGCCCCCGGGCGATGCCGTCCGGTATCCACTCTGGATGCTCCAGGACGAGGCGGTACATGTCCGCCAGATAGAGCGCTCCGTCCGGCCCTTCACGAACGAGCGAGGGACGGAACCAGTGATCCGTGCTGGCGATGAACTCCGCCGTTTCATCCTCCGGGTGGCGGCGGGTGGTGAGGGGAAAGCGGGTATAGTCCAGCACCTCCCGATGCACCAAATTATGGGCAGGCTCGCAGACCAGCATGGTGTAATGCTGCCCATCAAACCAGGGCACGGGGGAGCAGGCGGCGGTCAGCGTCTGGGTGGCGCTGGCCCAGTTAAAACGACGCACGGGCGCGCTGATGGGGAAGACTTTTCCATCCGTATTGAGGATGCCGCGCAGGGAACCGGCCACCCGCTTGGGATGGACTTCGAGGTAACGAAGTGGCAGGTGATAATGCCAGCCGCTGGAGGTGTTGTTATTGCCGAACCAGTTGCCGAAATCATCGCGCCAGCGGCCGTATTGGGATCCGCCCGGCCTCTAGCTGGAACTCACCCGTCACGGGGTGAAAGCGGAAGTCACTGGTGCCGAGCAGGATCTTCTGGCCGGTTTTTAAAACGGTGATGTTGCCGCCGCTGTCGCCATTGGCTCCATAAAACCAGCCGTCCAGGCCCCAGCAGAAGCCATTGACCAGATGCTGGGGATTTCCCGCCGTGAAGCCGGTAAACCAGGGCTCGCGCCGGTCGCAGATGCCGTCGCCATCGGTGTCCTCGGCATACAGAATGTCCGGGATGGTGGAGATAAAGACGCCGCCTTTCCAAAAGGCCAGGCCGGTGGGATGGCGCAGGCCGTCCAGAAAAAGGCTGGCCCGGTCATAGAGGCCATCGCAATCGGTATCCTGGAGGATTTTGATGCGGCCGGTCTGCAAAGGGGAGACCTGCGGCGCACCCAGGCGGCCATCACGGGTGGTCTCGCCGGGGGCAAAGGGATAGTCCCCCATTTCCACCACCCACAGGCGGCCCTGGGAATCCCAGTCCATGAAAATGGGATCCTGGACGAGGGGCTCATGCGCGATGAGGGAAGCCCGGTAACCCGGTTTGACGCGCAGGGCCTGAAAGGACTCTTTTGGGGACAGGGGAGCCGGGCCAGGAACGCGCAGCAGCTCCTCCAGCGATACGGCCACGGCACCATCCGCCTTTCTCAAGGCACCTTTGCTGAAATGCAGCCCCGTGGCCTGCCCCTGGGCATCCACGAAGAGAGGGAGGCTGTTGGCATCCCCTGCCCTGCCCTCGCGCAAGACATGGGACCAGCCGCGATCCCACTGGACGTTCTTTTTCTCGACGGGATTGAAGAGATAAACGCCGTAGCTGTGGGGATTGGAGACGATGAGGTCATCGTGTCCGTCATTGTTGAGGTCGGTAAACAAGGGGCCTCCATGCTGGGATGAGGCGGGCAGCGGGGCGATCTGGCGGGCCTCCTCCAGGGTCAGCGCGGCCAGGGCGGATGCCCCCATGAAGAGGATGGCCAGGATAACTGGCAGGCGGACTGGGCTCATTTGGACAAACGGTCCAGGAGATTGCGGGTGATGCGGTCCACAGCGGGGTCTGCTCCCTGGAGACCGTGGGACCAGTCGGTGGTGCCGGCGGTGAAGACGGTGCCGCCCCGGGTATAAAGGCCCATGCAGGCGGCCCCGGTGCGGCCTTTTTCCCAGCGGTCATACCATTCGGCATCGTCCGGATGCCAGCGTACCGGGCAGGTGGCCAGGACCTCAAAGTCCGGCGGGGTGCCGTCCTTGCCCGTGGGGAATGGCAGGCCGTCCCGCCACTCGAGTTCGCAGCCGTCGCATTCGTATCCGACGACGGTATCCTTGTCTCCAAACTCATCCCCCTGCTTCAGTCCGGCACCGGCCAGCACCCAGTGATCTGGACGATGGATGGTATAAGCAGCGGACTCTTCCATGAACTGGCCGTGGCTGCGCCGATACCCGCCCCAGAGGAAACCAACGCCGGTGAGGGAATTTTCCGGCCGCTGGAGGAGGTGATGGCTCCAGAGGGTAGTGAGCGTTTTGTAGTCGCGGGTTTGAAACACGGGGTCCAGATGGTAATTTTGCTTCCAGCAGGTAAAAGCGCGGCCGGCGTCCTCGCTGCGGACCTGCCAGCAGCAGGTGTTGCCGCTGAAGAAGGCCACGTTGCCACCGGAGCCGATCCAGGACTCCAGATGATCCCGCATGGGGGTGGACCAATATTCATCATGCCCGACGCTGAGGACGAGCTTGTACGCACCGAGCATCTCCGGATGAAACTCGAGATCTGAATTCGCAGCGTATTCGAGCTCGTATCCGCTGGCCTCGGCCCACTTCACAAAGGGCAGCTCCCATCGTGAGAACTGCGATGCGACAGGACGATCAAAGCTGACTCGATGGCCCTGGTTGTTCGAAACGCTGTTATACGCATAAACACTGAAGCCGCCCCAGTTGGAATACGCGTTATAAGTATTCGTCGCGAGCTGAAGGAGGATCTTGGAGCGGCTGCCTGGAGTAGCGCTACGGACGATGAAGAAGGCGCTGCCTTCCGCCGTGCGGCGGCTGCGGTGGGTCCACTTGCCACCGGCATCGGCGGCACGCAAGGACACCTCATAGTAACCAGATTTCCAGTCCTGGGCTACCGGCACGCGCAGACTTTCCGGCCAGCGGCAGCCATTGGCGGAGGCATCCTCGGGCACGGGACTGAGCTGTCCTGCGACCCCGGATTTCCGCCAGACGATTTCGCGTTTGGCACCGATGCGGGCGATCTCGACATCAAACTTCGCCGCGCTGGTGTTGACGTGAAGAGGAAGCTCCTCCCCCTGGGCGACGCTGAGGCGTCCGGCATACCCTTCAATGAAAAGAGGTTCCGGGGCAGCAGCCGCTGCCATTGTGGGAGCAGCCACCAGGAGGGATAAACAGCGGCGTCTTTTCATTCCCACGCTACGGGAAATTGAGAGCACAGCTTTCACCGCCTGGAGACTGTTGCGAAACTATATCGCGTTATTTGCCTGCGGCTTCCTGGCGGAGCTGCTCCAGGCGGGAGAGCTGCTTGGGAGCGGCGGGCTTGGCTTCTTCTTTCGGCTTGGCCTCGGCCACGACAGCAGGCTTGGCGACAACTTTGCGGGGTGCATCAATACGCAGGGTGGAGCCCAAGGCGATGCGGTGGGTGGTGGTGCCGCCGGTAACGGGAATTTCCACACGCACAAAAAGGTTGCCCTGCTTGCCGACGGGGGATTTCTCAGTGGTGGTGACTTTAAAGACGACTTCCTTGGTGTCCTTGTTGATTTTGGCGGACTCGATCGGGATGGTGTCGGGCACGCCGACAACGGAGGCTTCCGCTTCACCTTCGAAAGGAAGGAGGGATTCAATCTTGGCGACCATGAGGGCTTCCTGTCCGCGCTCCACGGCGACGAGGGGGATGGCCGGGGCATTCACATAAGCAGGCGCGGTGGTGACCTCACAGAATGGTGAGGCATTGTAAACGCGGCCGTTGCCGGCATCCGCCTCGCCCATGACGACGAAATTCCAGGTACCTGCAGGGGTGGTGGCCTTGGCATCGAGAACAAAGGTGCATTCATCCTTGCCTTCCGCGATGGTCTGCTCGCCAAGGGTGCTGATACCGTTTGGCTTCCAGGGCAAGAAGACGCGGATGGGGGCTTTGAAACCTTCTTTGCGCTTGGCGACAACTTTCAAGTTGAGCACGCCCCCGGCGACGAGGGGCACAGAAGGTTTGGCGATTTCCAAAGAATACGGTGCCTCTTCCACCACGGCGACGGGGAGATGGTCACGCACCTCGGTATAATAAATGACGTTGCCCTGGCGGACGACATCGAACTCCTGGCGCATTTTGCCGACGACTTTGACATTCGGGTCCACAGAGGTGAGCTGAATCGGCACCGTGGCATGGCCGAGCGGGGCATCCGGGGCGGCTTCAAAAAGCAGCGGGATGCCCGGCTGGTCCTTGGGGGCGATCTGAGTGATGAGCTTGACGCCGGCAGGGAGGTTAGGGGCCTGGAACTGATAATCACCACTGACATTGGTGCGGGAAAAATTGGCCAGCAGGACCATGCGCCCGCCGCGTGGGACGGCGGCGAACTGGCGGTAATGGGAATCATTGACGGTGTAATTGGGGGAGGCAAACGTCAGCTCTGGCTGGCTGGCGGCGAGTTCGATGCGGTAAACGAAATTCGGTCCGCCACGGCCCAGGTGGTCGGACACGCTGATGGCGTATTCACCATCGGCGGGGACTTTCAGGGTTTGCTTGCTGTCCAGGCGGCGGCGGCCACCGCCGTCATCGTTGGAGGCGAGCCGGCTGCCTTTGGCGTTGAAGATGCTGACGACGGTATCCAAAGGAGATCCGAGGCTCTGGGCGAAGGCCTGGAGAATGACCTGCTGGTCTTTTTTGAGGGAAATTTTGAAGAAATCCACATCACCGGGGGCATCAATGATGCCATTGAGGGCGACAGGCTCGCCGACAGTAACGGCGGTGGCGGTGGCCTGGTCGTTGTTGGGCTCCGTTTCCAGCGTGTTGTCATAGGAGACGAGGCGGAAGGGATTGCCGGAAGGGGCGGCTTCGGCCCCTTTGGAGAAGATGTTGAAGCCGGGGTTTTCGACCGTTGGGAGGGTGACCGCCTCTTCAAACGCGCCGTCTTTGTCAATGAACTTGACCTTCATGTTACTGCCGAGCTTGCCACCGGCAGGATAGACGACGTCCGGGCGGCGGAAGCTGCCGATGTGGAGGCGGTAGAAGCTGAGATTGCTGCCGCGATAGGATGAATCGCGCACCATGATGTGGTATTCGCCATCATATTCGGCGACGAAGGAGCAGTAGCCGTCCTGACGGTGGAGGATGGAATCATCCGAGAAAGCTTTTTCGAAACGGTCCTTGTCGAGAATGGCGATGTAAGGATCAAAGACGGTGTAGCCGAGGCGGAGACCGTCCACTTCCAGGCTGATGCGCTGGCCTTTTTTGACGTTCAGTTTGTAGTAATCCACGTCTTCAGACGTGATCAGCCCCTCGATGGTCTGATCCAGAGAGATGGCCTGGGCAGTGTCGAATTCGGAGTTGGGCTCCACTTCAGCGACGTTCGGGTATGGGCCGACGAAAAACTGGCGGGCATGGGAGATGCCGGTGCGGGTGCGGATGCGGATGAGATGGTTGCCAGGCTCGACACTGGCATCCACGGCGATGGTGAGCTCCACTTTTCTGGCCTCGACTTTTTCCACGCTTTTCTGAGTGAAGCCGGGGGAGAAGAAGATGAGGCTTTCGAAGTCTTCAAGGCGGTTGCCCGTGATGGTGAGCTTCATTTCCGTGCCACGCTGGATGCCCCGGGGCTGAGTCGAGGTGAATTCAGGATAGGCAGCCTGCAAGGGAAGGCTGCCGAGGATGAGCAACGAAAGCAGGGAGGCAAGGTGGCGAAGATTCATGAGCGGAAAAAGGAGCTGTGGGTAATTACGTGACCCTGGAAGAGATTTATTGCAGAAATCAGACGGTGGCAGGGCGTGTTAGAAAGGGAAAAGGCGGCATGGATGGCTCCACACCGCCTTCAAAGTTCAGACCCGTGGAGGACGCATCAGGCGATCCACTCGTTCATGACGCGACCACCATTGACGATGTCCACAGGGCGTCCACCATCGGACATGATGCGTTTTTCACCATTGATACCGAGGAGGCGGTACATGGTCTTGGCCAGATCTTCCGGGCCGACGGCATCGCGATCAGGCTCGCCACCGAGGGCATCGGAGGCACCGTGAATGTAGCCTTCCTTGACGCCGCCACCAGCCATGGCGACCGAGAAGACGCGCGGCCAGTGGTCACGGCCATTGGTGCCGTTGACCTTCGGTGTGCGGCCAAATTCTGAGCTGACCATGACCAGAGTCTTCTTGAGCATGCCGCGGTCGGCGAGGTCGGTGATGAGACGGGCGAAGGCTTTGTCAAAGTCCGGGGCCTGACGGTCAAAGGAGCCTTTGATATTGCTGTGGTGATCCCAGCTACCGTAGTTGACGGAGACCATGCGGACGCCGGCTTCCACCAGGCGGCGGGCGAGCAGGAAGCGCTGGCCAGCGCTGTTGCGACCGTATTCATCGCGCAGCTTGTCGGTTTCCTTGTTCAGGTCAAACGCTTCACGTGCCTGGCTGCTGCTGATGAGGCCATAGGCGGCCTGATAGAAGCTGTCCATGGCGGTGATGGCGTCGGACTTTTCAGCAGTGCGGAAGTGCTCATCCACAGTGCCCAGGAGGGAACGGCGGCGCTCGAAGCGCTTGTCATCCACATCCTTGGGCGTCAGGAGGTCACGCACGGTGAAGTTCTTGTCCGCCGGATCGCTGCCGAGGGCAAAGGGGCCGTAGGCGCTGCTCATGTAACCGGTGCCCTGGTCTGGAGCGACCATGTTTGGCACCGCGACGTATGGAGGCAGGTTGTTGCGGGAACCCATCTCATGGGAGATGATGGAGCCGAAGCTGGGGAACTTGATGGCAGGGCTTGGACGGTAGCCGGTGAACATGTTGTGCGTGCCACGTTCATGGGCGGCCTCACCATGGGTCATGCTGCGGATGACCGTCAGCTTGTCCATGATCTTGGCGATGTTCTGGAATTTCTCACCCACGTATTCTCCAGGGATGGAGGTCTTGATGGGGGTGTAGGGGCCGCGATAGTCCGGGGAGGCGAAGGGCTTCGGATCCCAGGACTCGTGCTGGGCCATGCCGCCAGGAAGGTAGATGTGAATGATGGAATCCGCGATGGGGCTGAAGGACTCCACATCGGCAATTTTCTGCGCGGCCTGCAGACGCAGCATCTGCGGCAGGGTGAGGCCGAGGCCGCCGAGCATCCCGACGTAAAGGAAGTCGCGGCGACTGGCTCCGGATCGGAGGTCAAGGTGATTGCCTTGGCAATTGGGGTGCATTTTCATAGCGCGGGAGGAGGGGTTATTTGATCTGAATCAGTAGGAATTACGGGTGGCCCCCATCCTTCTTGCAGAATCGGAAAAAGTTTTTTTTGGCCCGATTATTCGCTGCCCTGCTCTTTCATCCCTGAGAGTTCCATCTGACGCCGCTTGACTATCTGCTCAAAATCCATCTGCGAAGAAAACTTGGGAGGCAGTTTCTGGCGTTCAGCAGGTGGCTCCGGGGTGGCAGGTGTTTCGTAGGCAACCACGTTGTTATCCATTTCCACCGCCACGATGGGGCCGGTCTTCCAGGTAGTGACCAGGCTCCAAAGGGTGACGGCCAATATCAGAACACCTACGGATACGAGGCCCATAAACAGGCGGCGGCTGGCGCGGGCGAGGTCAGGATCTGACTTCATGCGATGATAAGGCTGGCCGGGAAAGTGGCGCTGCCCGCTCAGACCGGGTGCCTCCTCCGCCCCAGGTGCGGAACCCACCAAAAGGGCTTTCCGTTTCGCCCCGCCTTCTTTTTCTGCAACCTGCAGCATCAGAGGCACGCTGCATGAAGGACAGGTCCGCGACCGGGCCACATCGGTGACCTGAACGCGAACCGGAGTCTCACAATGAGGGCAGACGATGGAAACAAGAGGCATGACTTGCAGGGGGGGATAAGCACTTATCATGCCTTATGCGTCCTCCAAGTTCAAGCTAGGAAATTCTTTAGATCACCACTTCCCGGTGATGCCGATGGAGTAACCGGTGCCAACGGTGGTGACGGAAAAAGGCAGGCCCCCGTCGAAATAACGTTCGCGCGGCTGGTTGAGAAGGTTGGAGATGCGGAAGTTAAAACTCCAGGCATCGGTGATTCTTTTGGAGAAGGCCAGATCTAAAGAAGTAAACGGCCGCTGATAGATGTCCGGTGTGAGGTTGCTCTCAAAACGGCCGCCGACGGTGTAAAGCAGCGGTCCGGTGACGTTCAGCAAAACGGCGCTGGTAAGCCCCCAGTCTTTAATGTCGTAGCTGAGGTTGGCGTTGAAGGTGTATTCAGGCTGGCCTTGCAACGGACGGTCCAGAGACAGGCCGGCCTGGCGGCGGATGTCCTCACTCTCGGTGCTCAGGTCCACCTTGGAATAAACGAAGCCATAATTGAGTCCCAGGCTGAAACCTTCCAGCGCAGGAATGAGGCTGCCGAGTTCTTTGTATGCCTCCACTTCAAAGCCGAACAGCACGGCGCTTTCTTCATTTCGGGCGGTGTTGAAAACACCCAGGTTCACAAATTCAATCGGCTTGTCGATCTGTTTGGCAAAGAACGAGAGGGCAAAGGCATCGCCAGGGTTGGGATTCCACTCCCAGCGAAGGTCGTAGTTCATGATGGAGGACATTTCCAGGCCGGGGTTGCCGACAAAGAAGTTGCCGGTTTCCGGATCTCGTGAAAAGACCAGAGCGATTTCTTTAAAGGTGGGCCTGGCGACGGTCCGGCTGATGGAGCTGCGCAGCGCCATGTTATCGGCGATTTTCCAGCGGTTGGAAAGGGAGGGCAGGAGATCGGTGCGGTTGAGCTCGAAGTCGAGGCTGTCAAACTGGCTGAGGAAATCCCCGGTGGCACTGCTGCCGCCGGCGCTCTGCACATCCACCTGGATTTCCATGCGGGTCACCTCCACACGTGCGCCGACTGTGGTCTCAAAGTCGTCCATCATGGAGAACGTGAGCGAGCCATAAAAAGCGGGAATGGTCTGGTAGGCCTGATACGACTCGCGCGGGGGGATGTTAAAGGCACGCGCCAGAAAGAAGTTGTCGCGCACTGTATTGGTGCCGGGGACGAACGGATTAGGCACAGTCGTGCGGTCAATCTGGTCCAGGTCGCCGATGAGATCTCCCAGGCTGAGGTTGAGGTTGTTATCCGCCGTCGGCGGGCGCACGAGGTAGCCCTGGTCAGGCGTCAGACCCAGGTAATTGCGGATTAGGATATCTGAGGGAAGACCGACGTACTCGAAGTTATCGGTCACGTAGTCACGCTTGCTGTGATCGAAGCTGCCACCGAATTTGAACTTGGTGCCGGTGCCCCCGTTCTTGGCACCTTCATCCAGAGGAATCTCGGCATTGAAGGCGATGTTAAAATTGGTGTCATCCAGCCGGCGCCAGGTGCGCTCGAGATCTGGCGGGGCAGGGTCCCCGGTGCCGACGATGCTGTTGAGATCATAGGAGTAGGCGTAGTTGGCCTTGCGCAGGTCCGGCTGGTCCTGGGAGGACATGCTGTATGCAGCCTGCCAGTCAATCTTGATGTCGCTCATGCCTTCCAGCGTATGCTCTCCGGCGAGCTGCAAGGTCTGCAACCGGCGTTCGGTGTAAAACTGGAACTCTTTGAAGATGATGATCTCCTCCTGGTCCAGAGGCACACCGTTGCCAAGAGTTCCAAGGGCGGCAGTCTCACCATAGCTAAAGATGGCATCATCCTGGGCCGAAAGGTTGGCGAAGTAAGTAAGCGTGACGCTGTTGCCGGGGGAGAACTCCAGCGAGCCGCTAAGCAGGGCACCGGCGAGCAGGCTTTCCTGGCCCTTTTCGAAAACGAACTGCTCAGTCGGGGCGGGTGTTCCTGCACCAACGTTGGCGAAACCACGAATCCCCGTCTCGGTAATGTACTTCTTCCCATAGGTGACGCCACCAATGAGGCCGAGCGTTCCGCCCATGAAGTCGTCAATGCGCGTGCCGCCGATGGCGCTGAAACTGAAATCCATGGGGGCATCTTTATAGCTGGTGCCCATGCCCCGCCCGCTCAGGGCGCGTGCGGCGGCCAGGCGGTTGGCGGAAAACTGGGCGTTGGCGATGTCAGTCGGCGTCTGCGCAGGCGCACCGGGGCTGCCGTCCGGCTCCAGATAAGTACGGGTACCGTTACCCGAGGGAAGGGCATTGATGTCCTGCATGATGCTGGGCAGGGCCCGGGTGTCCGCACTGCCCAGGAACCCTGTGCCCCCACCGCGATAGCTCAGAAAGCGCCCGGTACCGGTGGATTCGGTATTGTAGCCGGTGGACATGGAGATGGTGAAAAAGGGCTCCGCAGGGATGCGCTTGGTGATGATGTTCAGATAGCCTCCCGTCACCTCCCCAGGCATGGAGGCGACAGCGGTCTTGGAGCTGACCACCGTTTCCAAAAGGCCCGTTGGGAAGATGTCAATGTTCACCGCGCGCTTGTCCGGGTCGGAACTGGGCAGGCGTGCGCCATTGAGAACCACGACGTTATACCGGTCGCTCAGACCGCGGACGACAACGTAGCGGCTGTCCACCACGGCCGTGCTGGAGAGGCGCTTGAGCGCGCTGCCAATATCTCCAGAAGCACCGCCGCTCTTCAGGAGCGTTGGAGAGATGGCGCTGGCAAAGCTTTGAAGGGATGCACCAATGCTGAGAGGCATGACCGTACTGTCCTCGGAGATGAGTTCCTGGACGGTGAATTCATCCAGCTCCACCACCTCCGCCGTCATGTCCACATCCACCTCACGGACGCTGCCGGCCGTGACCACGACGCCGCTCTGGCTGGTGCGGATGTAGCCTTCACCACTGACCGCCAGGCGATACACGCCCGGAGGGATGTCATTGATGAAGAAACGGCCTTCTTTGTCTGTGCGGACGGTCTGCCCGCCAGGCTCCAGCATAACGGTGACATCCGGTACACCGACATAAAAGTCAGCATCTTTGATGGCACCGCGCAGACCGCCGCGCAGGCCCTCCTGGGCCAGGATCAGCCCTGCACTGCACAGCAGCAGCAGGCAGATGAAAAACCAGGCATGAATGATAAGTGAACGACGAACCAGTTCGGGAGTTGATTTGCGCATCTGGGGGGGCTTGAATTTGGCCTCTCTTTACTGTCCTGGCAGGCTTCCTTGAGCCCATTTTCCGGCAAGCTTAAGCACCTCTTCGGAAAGTTCTCGCCCGGTGCTGGCGTGGCTCAGGCAAATATGCACGGCACCTACCATGCCTGTCCTGGGATTGACGTTGGAGACAGCTTCCTTCATGGCTTCCAACTGCAGCTCTTTAGCATGCTTTTCATTCCCTGCCAGCTCCCAGGAGGCGGCCAGCCAGGAGTAGGCAAAGGGGCGGTACATCTGCTCCAGTCCACGGGCCTTTTTTTCTGCCTCTTCCAGCACGGGCAGCATCATTTCCGCACGACCGCGCAGGTGCCAGAGCTTGACAAGCTTGTAGTTAAGCCGCGCCATCTCCTCATGCGGGGCCCCAAAGGCCTTTTCGGCCAGTTCAAAGAGTTTCTGAGACAGCTCCTCGCCACCGGCTTTCCAAAAATCGGCCGCTGCTTCGAGCAGCACCTCCGCACGCACCACGTTGGAAAGCGCCAGTACTTCCAGAGCGGCATTCACAAGCCCTTGGGCCTTGGCATGGCTGGCCGGATCTTCGGATTTCTGATGCTCCAAAGCCAGGTCAAACAGGTTGCGGGCGGTATCCAGGAGGCCGGGCATGGGTTTGGTGGCTCCAAACCGGTCCCGCTCGGCCTTCAGCGCCGCCAGGTCGAAGACGCTCGTCTTGCCGGCATTCAAGCCCAGAATGCCGATGGTGGCCATGCGTCTGGTTTCCTCATCTTTGATGCCTTTGAACCAGATCCCCAGGGTCTGTTCATCCAGCTCCAGCATGGTGCCGGTAATGACCAGGCGGGAGAGAATAAGGTCGGCCTGCCAGGATTTCGTCAGGCGCACAAGGCCGGCTGCCGTCTGCACCATCTCATCGGCGTGGGTGCGGTCGCTCCGCACTTCCTTTTCAGCGATCTCCAGCAGCAGCAGCGCCGCACGGTAATCAGTCATCTGGGCCGCCAGTTCACGGGCGGTGGCGTTTCTCCCCTGCCGCAGGGCCTGGAGACCGCACTCGTATCTCATGCGGTTTTTGACATCGTCATCTCCGGTGATGCGACCGGAAAAGTCAATGGCAATGGCCAAGGGGTCCTTGGCGGAAAAATGGGCGACGGATGGCACCGGGGGTGCAAGTCGCGTGTGCTTGAGAACTTCAGGAGGCAGTCCAGACAGCGCCTTTGCCACCTCAGCATCCTGGGCATGGACTGCGTGGATGGACAGCGGGGTGAAGAAACAGGCCCCGGCGGCCAGGAGACAAATAAAGGCGGAACTCAAGCGTGAAGTCATTCGTGTAGAGAAAGTAAAAGGTGGGGGGCGATGTTTTGGCATCGTCCCCCACCCGGGTTAGCTGATTTTTTTCAGACTGTTACAGGCCATAAGCGCGATACAGAACACGCTCATCAATCTCGGTTGTCACATCGGTGAAGGAGACCGTGGTGGCATCGCTCACGGGCGTTTCGGTCACGACCGTCCAGTTGATGCCGTCGGTGGATTTTTCGATCACGTATTTGATGTCAGCTCCTGCGGATGGGAAGGAGATGCTTGGGTTGCCTTCATCTTCACCCAGGGTCACCACAGGACGGGCCAGGTTGTCTTCCACAAGGACTTCCATGGCGTGCAGGGAGGTCCAGCCGAACATCTGGTTGTTGTCACGCATGGAACCGGCGAAGCCAGCGTTCACCATGCCGGCAGGCAGATCCACAGCGTAGGCACTGGTGCGAGCAGGTGCAGCCGGAGCCAGGCGTGGGTCCAGACCGTTCTTGGTGTAGATCGGGCTCGGCACCGGAACGGTGGCCGTGGCTGAGAAGCTCCATGGGGACGCAATCTGGGAGACATTCGTCGGTGTCAGAGGTGTGATCTGATCAACGATGTCATAGTCAACCATGGCAACGGTGGAGACCAGGTTGCCTGGTGTGGCGTCCTGCTTCACAATGACACCACCGGTGGTGACCGAGTTGTAGGTGAACACATTGCTCCAGGTCAGCAGGGTGGTGAAAATACCGCCAGCGGATTCACTGCCACGGCTGATGCTGCTGGCATTTTCAATGATGCCGTTATGCACCCCGACCAGGGCTTCCAAGACGATGGACAAGCCTTCTTTCTTAGCGTTGCCAGCCAGGAAGGTGAAGTTAAACACCTTCAGGTTGGTCCGAGGCAGGCGGTCACCGTTGTTGGGCTCGCCACCGTCCCATTCCAGCAGCTTGTCATAACGATAGTCTGAGGCTGTTTCAACCTGGCCAATGGGCTGGTTCACAGCAAAACCGGCGCGCAAGGAGGCGTCAGGTGTGGTGTTGATGGTGCCCTGGATGGCGGTCCAGAACTGGTGGTTGCCGCGGAAGCCTTCGTCTCCGTCAAAGGAGTCATCCTGGTTGGCGCTGGAGAAGAGGAAGCGGGTATTGGCCGTGCCACCGAACCATTCGAATCCGTCGTCCTTGTTCTGATACACTTCCACATGCTCAACCACCGTGCCTGAACCCAGGCCGCACATCGTCACACCGTTGATTTCGTTACCGACGGCAGCCGCGCCGAGGACGAAACCGCCGTAACGGTTCACGACGTAACGAAGCACACCGCTGCTGTCATTGTCATCCGTGCCACCATAAAGGGCCAGGTTGGCATTGAGCACCTGGCTGCCGGAACCGCTGGCCAGACCTTCTGGGAAGTCGGTGCCGACGCCTTGGTTTTGAAACTGGCCGGCACTTTCAGCCAGACTGGCTGCATGCAGGTCCCAGATGCCATCGGCATTGGCGTCCAGGTTGCCAGTGTTGGCAGAGACGTGGCCGCGACCACACATGATGATGCCGCCCCAGTCACCTGATTTGGAGAAGCCGTTATCGCCTTCCGGACCACCAGGGGTGTAGTTGTTCAGATTCAGTTCCGGAGCACGGCCTTCGCCTTTGACCTGGATGTTGACGCCGAGAACGTTGGTAAACGAATCCGGGACCGTGTTCAGGCCGCCAGGAACGTTGGGATCATCAATCGTGGTGAAGATGATCGGAGCGTCCACCGTGCCGTTGGCGATAAGTTTGCCGCCACGGGAGACCACCAGGGTTCCGGGTTCCTCAGCGAAACCTGTTAGGCTGGAAGGCAGGCCGCGGACGATGGTGCCCGGCTCAATGGTAAGCGTAGCACCATTGGTGACGAACATGACGCGACCGAGGATGTAAACGTTGTCACGGGTCCAGCGGGTATCCGTCTGGATCCGGTTATCGGTGGCGGTGCCAACCGTGATGAAGTCTGCCTGGGCCTGGCCGCCATAGAGCGCCAGGGCGGCGGCTGCCGCGCAGATGGATTTTTGAAGAGAAGTTTTCATTGTGTTATTCAAAGGTGAATTCACCGGAGGGAAGTTAAGGGTTGCTTACTCGATGACCGGAGGGAGGACGGAGAGACCGACATAGCCGGAGAGGGTTGTGTCATCCACCTGCGGGATGGTGAAGTAACCCAGGCCGTCCACCGTGGTGGGGCTGGTGCGGACGGCCACGCCCTGGAACTTGGCTTTGCGGTTGGTCGGCTGGACAATGTTACCAGAGAAAGCGCCTGTCTTGGACACCAGCTTCAGCTTGGTGTTCTCAGGATTCGCCGCGATGGTGAACTTGTTCTTGGCATCAAGGGTGAGTTCCACGCTTGGATCATTGGCTTCAGGATTGATGCCAGCTTCTTCGAAAACCAGTTCAGCAGTCGTGCCAGCGGCCACGTCCAGATAAACACCAGTGGTGTTGACATAACGTCCGCCCACAGGGGTCAGAGCGATAGGGCCAAAACCAGCCTGATACATTTTGGACTTGGGAGTTGTGGCAGCAGGGCGTGTCCAGAAGACATCATCACCTGTGATGGTGTCTTCAGCAGCCGTAGCACCACGGTTCAGATCAAGCACACCGCTGAGGGAGCCCTTGAAAGGAATGTAGAGGGCATTGTGGATGACCACCTGGCCATCAGGACCCACGAAGGTCGCGCCAGTGATTTTCTGGCCATCAGCGGTGTTGCCAACGATCTTCAGGGTGCCGGCAGGAGCCTTCACCGTGATGGTGCCGTAGCTGACGCCCTGAGGGACGTTGACATTGCCTTCAAGATCCACAGGGATCTGGAGACCAAAGGTGGTCAGACCTGCATAAGTGGCACCGACATTGGTGTTTTTCCAGCCCTGGACGTCTGCGCTGCCGCCTTCTTGAGAAAGCTCAGCACCTTCCAGGAGACCGGTCGTGGTGTTGAATTCTGTGTAGAAGTTCAGAGGCAGGTAGGAAGTCTTGCGGATGATGTCAATGTCCAGCACAGGGTTGCCACCGCCGCTTGGGATGACCAGGGAGCCTTTGAAAGGTACCACTTTGTCACCGCCCAGCAGGAGCTTGCCGCTGAGGGCACCCTTGGTGGTGATGGTGAAGTCAATGCGGCCACCGAGACCGGCGCCCACCACTTCGTCGGATTCAACCGAGGCCACATACGTGCCGGCCAGGCCGGACGGGAAATCACTGATGGTGATCGAAGCCGTGGTCACGACGCTGCCGCCCAGATCTTTGCTGGTGACAGCCGTGATGGTGGCAGAATAAGTGCCAGCCTTGGTCGGACGACCGCTGATGACACCGGTTTTGGTATCAATCTTCACACCTGCAGGCAGCTTGGTGGCCTTGAAGGAAAGCGGTGTTTTGGCAGGAGTCTGGTCCATGAGAGGATAGATCTCCACGCTGTAATCGCCGCCGACGACACCCGCTGGGAGTGTGATGCTGGAACCGCCCGTGAAGACAGGAGCTTCAGAGATCAGCACCACGTTCTGGACGCCGGACTCCAGGGAGCCGCCAGGAGCGGTGACGACGCAGACGTATTCACCAGCCAGAGTTGCATCCGTGACTTTCACAGAAAGCGCCTTTTTGGTGGCACCGGAGACGGAAACGCCATCCTTGAACCACTGGTAGGTGAGGCTTTTGCCAGAAGCGGCAACAGCGAGCTTGGCGGTGCCGCCAACGGCGACAGCAATAATGCGGTCCGTGGTGTCCACGACAGCAACTTCAGCCTTGGCACTGGTGACGGTGCCCGTGCCTGCGCCCGGTGTGTTGGAGATCTGGACGGAATAGGCACCGGCAGACTTCAGAGTCACATTCGGGATGGAGATGGAAGGCGTTGTTGCGCCGGCGACGTTGGCGCCTTTTTTCCACTGGTAACGAAGTGTGCCTGGGCCCACTGCACCGACGCTGAGGTCAAGAGAATCGCCGACTGCAACGATCTGAGGAGCAGGCTGCTGCACAATCGTCGGAGCACCGGAAGGAGGTGTCTCGGAGACCGTCAGATTCAGCACGTTGCTTTCAACGGTTGTCGCACCGCTTGTCACGGCGACGGAGTAGTCGGCCGTGTCATCAATGACGGCGGAATCAATCACCAGAGTGGAGTCTGTTTCGCCTTCGATGCTAGCACCGTTTTTGAACCACTCAAACTCCAGCCCCAGACCGCCGATGACATTGCTGGTGAAGGTCACAGCCGTGCCAGGAAGGACGGAGACGTCACCAGGATTACGGGCGATGGTCACGGAAAGCAGCACACCACCTGCACGGTTGGAAGCGGCACCGGCGCCGATGTCGGCACCCGTGCTAAGCTGACCCGCGATGGCAGTGCGTCCGAGGGCGCCGGCGTCAATGCTGACAAAAGTGTCTGCCACGAAATCATCGGCATCCACCCAGGTCTGGTCGGTCACAAAAATGGCCTGCTCCGAGGAGGCGACAGGAGACACACCATTGTAAACCCAGACATAGACTTCGCTGCCGGCGATGTCGCCCGCCACTTCGGCTGTGGAGCCGGCGGATGAATCGTATGGCAGTCCGCCGTAGGTGGCAGAGGTGTCGTATTCGTGGGCGGTTTCGAAGAAGCCGTTAACAGACTGGGCATTCAGGTTGCCGGTGAAGCTGTAAACCGTGATGAAAGCTTCATCAAGGGCAGCAATGTCATTGGCATTGGCAGCGACATCAAAGCCGGCAGGGAAAACGCCGAAGCGTACCGTCCCGGAGGACAGGGGAGTCACCGAATCACGCAAGGTGATGCCGGTGCCCAAATTGGACGCGAAAAGGTTCGCAGCCTGGGTGCTGCCGAGGGAGCTCAGCAGCAGCAGGGCGGATAAAACAAATTTTTTCATGTGTCTGAGTGAGGAAAGGTGAAGTGTAAAAATTATTCAGCGAAGGGCTCAGGAAGGGCGAAGCCGGCGCTGCCAGCGATTTCCTTGAAGAGGATGGCCTTGCCTGGGGCGATGATGGTTGCACCCTGGTCGGTGACGTTGTCACCGAGTGCGCGCCAGCCGGTGCCGCCGATGCCGCCGGTCTTGTAATAATAACCGGTGAGCTCACCGGCGGACTCCAGATAGACGATGTCCGCAGCACCAGGGCCCGTGCCGCCGGTGATGTTGTCCTGAAGAGAGCTGGCAGCCAGCGTCGTCGGGATCAGGAAAGGATTGTTCACGATGGAAAACCCGCTGCCGACATTGGCCGCGTGACGGCCAGTCACCACCTCGCCTGAAAGGCGCAGCGTGATGGCCGACCCCTCATCCTGCCGGGTCACCATGACACCGGAGCCGGATTCAATCACGGTATCACCCTGGTTTGCACCATCCGGTGCAGAAACCAATCTCCAGGCATTGGCGGAGGTGTTATAGAAGTAACCAATGATCTCGCCACCGCTGGTCAGGCTGACAATGTCAGCCACTGCCGGGGTGATGCCGCCGTGCAGACCTGCGCTGTTGTTGGCACCGAAGATGTCAGCAATCGTGGAAAGCTCATAGATGACAAAGCTGTCGCCGACGTTCGGGGCGGTGGACAGATCCGCTGTGACCTCCTGCCCGGCCTGGGCGGTAATGGTGGCGGAAAGGCCGTAGGCGTTGGTGCTGCCGGCAGCATGGCTGTTGCGGCTGGTGATCTTGATGGCGTAAGCAGAGCCGCTCACATCTGGCAGGACAGCCGGCGTGGAGGCCACTGTCAGGTTATCACCTGCGACGGCAGAGATGGTGCCATCGGCAACGATCTTGACGTTTGGCAGGGCCACAAGGGTGGTGGCGTTCTTCGGCAGTGTCAGGCTAATGGAACCTACGGTGCGGCTCATTGGCAGCATGTCAGACTGGCCACGTACCGTGCCGACGCAGAACGTCGTCAGGGCAAGCAGGGTTAACAAGGTGAGTGGAGGTCGAATCATTGTTTTGGTGTGAAGGCGGTGAATGAGCTGACTCAAGGTGAGAGCAGGCTGACCTGATATGAACCCACATCCCCCCTTGTCACAAAACCTCCAGGGTAACACTTTTGTCACCTTCACCGCGCCTCCGGCCACCACCGCTGCAGCCTGAGCCTGCGGCACCAATGCACGTCACAAAGGCAACCTGTTCTGAGCAACGTTTTCGACACGCAATCTGGCGGTTTTTCATACCTCATTACCGGAAAAATCTCATCGCACAGGGCCCACCACCTCCTCAGCGCCTTTGAGGCTGAGGATTTTGTCACGCAGGACCTCATCCGTCTGGATGACCTCCGGAAAGCGGGATGCGATCTGCTGATAATAAATCAGCGCTGCTTTCGGATTGGACCTGGCTTCATAATACCGCGCCAGGCCCAGCAGTTCACTCAGCTCCGCCGCACGCACCTCCGCAAGGCAGGACCTGGCCTGGGCCGCCTTGTCACTCTCCGGAAACCGGGCGATGAACCAGGCCAGCGCCACGGCTGCATTTTCACGCTGGTGCGGCCCGGTGCTGCGCATGCTCTTCCAGGATTTGTAGGCGATGTAGGCGGACTGGTAGCCGGCATCATCCGCCAGTTCATGCGAGGAATAGGTTTCGGCAAAATCTTCGTGGGCCGCGATGGCCTCCGTTTTCTCCCCGGCCTGCTCGCGGGCGATGGCCAGGTAATAATGCGCCTGGATGCCCACCTCGCTGTGCGGTCCGTTTTTGATGACCGTCTTCAGCATCTCCACCACGATCTCCGGCGGCAGGGGCTTTTTCTTTTTGACAGACTCCAGGTTAGTCCGCGCCTCTTTGCCCGATCCCAGGATGCGCTGCACCAGCTGCAGCTGGGCGGCGTGGGCTTTTTCAAAGTGGCCCGGCTGCTCGACGATGAGGCGGTTCAGCACCTCAAAGGCCGGCTCCGGGGAATCCTGGTGGATGTAGATCCGGTACATATCCCAGAGAGACAGGGCGGACCACTCGGTGCGCGGATGTTTTTTCAGCAGTGTCAGATAGCGGTCCAGAGCCTCGTCAGGGTCACCTTCGGACAACAGCTTTTGCGCACGCGCATAAAGTACACGCGCCTGGTCATCCTCCCGTCCAGGGCACGGGCCCGCGCAGACAAAAAAACAAAGCAGCCCTGCAAAAACAGGGCTGCGAAGAATGAAGGCTGTCAAAGCTCCTGAGCTCATTCGCCCGGCATATTCAGAGATTCCAGGACTGGCAGCGTGGCCGGACCGGTGCCAGGTGGAGGCAGTGTGCTGGGCTTGTACTGCTTGGCCAGTTGCTCGCTGGTCTTCTTGCCATAGGTCACGCGGCCCATGGTGACGTACACGCCACGCATGCTGTTGACCGGATTTTTCACCTGGGCTTCTGCGCCGGGGTAGAGGTTTTCGATCAGACCGGAGTTTGGCCCCAGGCAGTCAATGTGGGGGATGCCCGGCTCATCGCCAATGGTGTAGTCAAAGCTCAGCACCTGGTTGCCCAGATTGCGGAACTTGACCGTGTGCTCGATAGTCTCTTCATCAATCATGTCGCTGACGAGCTGGTAGCTCACCGGCTCATTGGCAAAGGCGAAACGCTGGGAGGAGACAGTCTTGCAAGAGGCAAGGGAGCCGATGGCAAGGACCAGAAAAAACAGGCGGGAGCAGTTCATGTGGGAGGGGAGAATGATGGGAAAACGAAACAGGTTTTAGTAGCGGTAACGGAAGCCGACCAGGTAGCCGTCGGTGGAGAATTCAGTGAGCTGGTCCAGGTCGCCAAAGCTCGTATCGCGGTATTCCACAAAGATGGAATATTGGTCTTTCCAGCTCCACTCCACGCCTGCATACCAGTTCCAGGTGTTGATGAATTCATCAATGCTGAACGGCGTGTCACGCGGGCTGTTCGTGCCGGTGCCGTTGAACTGGGCACGTGACTTGGCGGTCGCATTGCGATACCAGACCTGGCCGCCGCCCAGACCGCCACCGATGTAAGGTTTGAACCCGGCGGCAAACTTGCCGATGCGCGCCCGGTAACGGTACAGATCCAAAGCCAGGGTACCGTTGAGGGTAAACATCAGGGAGTTCATGTCCGTGGCGTAGGACACAGTGTCATCCGCCAGCCGTCCGCCCGCACCTGCCGCCTGGCGCGCGTCGTTGGACCGGCCGGTCAGCTCAGTGGCCATGAAAGTACCCTCCACATCCACAGATGCCAAGATGGGGAAGCGCTTCATCCGCCAGCTTTTACCCACTTCCATGCTGAAGATGGCCGCGCCGTCATTGTTATCCAGATTGAAGGAGCGGTCAGAGATTTTCACCCGGCCTTCCTGGCCATTGGAATCCCCCACAGCCACACCCACATAAGGACCAAATTTCCGCTTCACCGCCGCGGCCTCCCCACCACCAAGGGACTTCAGTTCAAGCTCAGCCGCCGGAGCAGCGGCGGCACAGAGTGAGAGGGCAAGCAGGGCTAGTGAACGCATGAGGGGAGTGAGAGTGGGACGGCGCTGTATTAATGCGCCTCACGCCCCGCATAAATCAGTTCCATGTGAAGAATTCGTCACAGACAAATCGCCGCAGAAATGTCACATCCAGGTCACACTGGACGCCTTGTTATGCGCGTCTTTATCTGGATCTGCCTCGCCCTTTTCACGACCCAGCTTGCTGCCCAGGAGCCTGCTGCCAAAGCCCCCCTGCCCTCCGCAGTGCTGGACCCCATCTCCCCGTCTGCCCCCACCGCCCCCACCGCCCCCGGAGAGCCCGCCCTGCCCAGCGAGGCCGGCTTTCCTGTGGATGTAAACAATTATGAAAACCCGCTCCTGCTTTTCCAGGGGGAAAAACGCGACCTGCCCCTGGCCGATGAGGACAACCTGGAACTGCTCCCGCCCATCTCCCCCTACCTGCCCGGGGAACCCGTGCCTGAGGTAGCGCCCGCGCGCCCGCTCACGGCGGAGGAAGAACAGCTCCGCGCCCTCGGCAGCAAGGTGGCCAGCTCCGTCGTCGGCATTCGCGTGTGGGATGAATTCGGCACTCAGCTCAGCAGCGGCATCGGTTTCTTTGTCAGCCCGGACGGCGTCATCCTCACGGACACTGGCCTTCTGCATCCGGAGATCGCCGCCAAGGTGGACTACATCACCACCATCGGCGCAGCCGGCACCAGCCACCGTATCATCGGCTTTTACCAGGCGGACCTCACCAGCGGTGTGACCCTCCTGCAAAGCGAATCTGAGGCAACCGTGCCGCTGGAAATGATGCCGGGCACCGACTTCTCCCAAGAACGCCCCTGCCATGTCCTGGCCGTTTCTGAAAAGCGCGGCCTGGTGCTCGCAGACGCCACCGTGCAGATGGATGCCGCCCTTACCGGCCAGGGCTGGCTGAACCTGCGCGGCACGGATTCCCCCGGCGGGGTCGGCTCCCCGGTGCTCAGTGCGGACGGCCGCGTCATGGCCATCGTCGGCATGAAAGTACCGCTGAAAAGCTGGATGAACTTTGCCCTGCCTTGCGATGCCGCCGCGCTGGCCATCCGCCAGCAGCGCGTGGCCCTGCAGCCGCTGAAAAACCTCCCCCAAAAACCGCGCATCAGCGAAGTGGTGGCCGATCCCGAATTCATCGCCGCCTTTAACACTCTCCAGCAAAAGCGCGTGGAAGCCGCCATGCGCCAGCTCGTGCAGCTCACCCGCAAGTATCCGCGCAGCGCAGAGTGCTGGGCCCTGCTCGGCCTCAGCGCCACCTACCTCGGCGCGGCTCCTGAGGCGCTGAACTGCCAGCGCAAAGCCGTGGCCCTGGACCCCAAAGCCGGCCTGTACTGGCATCAGCTCGCCTTTGCCAAACTGCGTGAGGCCAAAGACGGTCTCCCCACCAGCAGCGAGGATCTGGAGGCCCTGCAACTGGCCGTGGATCAGCGCCCCAACGACCAGCTCGCCTGGCTGCTGCTGGCCAGCCGCCATGTGCGCGATGGCGATCTAGGCAAAGCCGATGACGCCCTGCGCCGCGTGACCCTCCTCGCCCCCGACTACGCCCAGGCGCACTATCTCCAGGCCTACGTGCGCGGCCGTCTGCGGGACTACGATGCCGCCCAGGCCGCCATTTCCCAAAGCCTGAAGCTCAACGCCGGCTACTCCGAAGCCTGGTACTACCAAGGCCTCCTGCTGGACAAACGCAACGAACCCGCCGAGGCCGCCAAAGCCTACCGCAACACCGTCCGCCTCCGCCCGGACCACCCCCATGCCTGGATGAACCTGGCCCACGCCTATAAAAAAGCCGGCCGCAACAGCGAAGCCCGCGAGGCCTTCATGGAGCATCAAAAGCGCAAGTAGTTCAGTTGGGCCCCAACTGATTCTTAACCGCCCCACCCTTCCCTGCATGTACCCGCCTGCGAGCTGCGTACCTCTGCCTCATGATCATTGACTGTCACAATCATGTCGGCGTGGACGTCCTCTTCTATCTTCACGGCGACTTCCCGTATGCCCAGCACCTCGTCTCCATGGTCGAGGAAGGCGGCGCGCATGGCGTGGACCGCTGGATCGTCTTCCCCTTCGTCAGCCACATGGCCCTGGATGCCAGCGGCTTCCTGACCCATGAGGTCCGCGAAGGCGGCATGCAGCTCACCCAGGTGCCCTACGCGCTGGAGAACCGCCGCCTCATGAAGGAGATCTACGATCTCTTTCCAGAATACGCCCCCCGCATGCTGCCCTTCATCATGGTGGACCCCATGCGCAACCCCGCCGCCCAGGCCGAGGAACTCCGCCGCCTGCGCCAGGAATACGCCTTTTACGGCATCAAGATGCAGACCACCATCCTGCAATCCGACATCAAGCACCTGCGCGACCGGGGCAAGGTCTTCCTCGAGCTCGCGGAGGAATGGGACCTGCCCCTGCTCATCCATTCCAGCGTCGCCAAAAGCGACCTCTGGGCCCAGGCCAGCGACATCCTGGACATCGCCGAAGAGAACCCGCAAATCCGTTTCTGCCTGGCCCACTCCTGCCGCTTTGACAAAGAGTGCCTGGATCGTGTCAATGCTCTGCCTAACACCTGGTTCGACAATTCCGCCCACTGCATCCATTGCGAAGGCGCGGTCAAAGACATGCCCTTCATCGCCCCCCGCGACCGCCGCTTCGACAGCGACTACAGCGACCCCGCCCGCGTCATCGCCGACCTCGCCGCCGCCTACCCCACCAAGTTCATGTGGGGCAGCGACTCTCCCTTTTACAGCTATGCGGCGGAGATTGACCAGGAGATCGTCCGCCTCATCTGCACCTATGAAAAGGAGCTGACCGCGCTGAAAAAGAATCCGCCCGATGTCGTCCAAAGGATTGCCGAAACCAACACCCGCGCCTATTTGAAGCTGAAAGATGAAAGCATTCTCGCTTGATGGCCACCGCGCCCTCGTCACCGGCTCCTCCCAGGGCATCGGCCTCGCCATCGGTCTCGGCCTTCAGGAGGCTGGAGCCACCGTCGTCCACCACGGCCTGCAGGAGCGCCCCGCAGACCTCTCCCCCGCCGCCGGTTATGTCCAGGCCGACCTCCTCGATCCCGAAGGCCCCCAGCTCCTCATGGATGCCGCCGGGGACGTGGACATCCTCGTTTGCAATGCCGGCAGCTTCTTTGACCTGCCTGTTCTCGAAATGACCCGCCAGCTCTGGGACCGCACCTTTCAGCTCAATGTCACCGCCACCTTCTTCCTCGCCCAGGCCTTCGCCCGTCAGTGCGCCGCACGCGGGGTGCCTGGCAGCATCGTCATCACCTCCTCCACCAATGGCTTCCAGGCCGAGGCGGATTCCTGCGCTTACGATTCCAGCAAAGGCGCCCTGGTCATGCTCACCCGCAGCCTCGCCGTCTCCCTCGCCCCCCTCGGCATCCGGGTCAATGGCATCGCCCCCGGCCTCATCCGCACCCCCCTCACCTCCACCTGGATGGAGCCCCGCGCCCAGGACCTCCTCCGCCATTACGAGAAAAAGATCCTCCTGGGCGAAGTCGGCACCCCCGAAGACTGCGCCGGCGCCGTCATCTACCTCACCTCCCCCGCCGGCCGCTACCTCACCGGCGAAATCATCACCATCGATGGCGGCCTCACGGTCAGCCAGATCGGCAAGATGTGAGCAGGGGCTCCCCCTCGTCCTCACCCCGCTTGCTGAACCATTCGTCATTCTGCATTCAATGTTGTTAAGATAAGGAAACGCGATACAAAAGCCTTGAAACGGAAGAAGACTGGGCGAAGCAGGGGGACGGCAGGAAGCCTTGATTCTACGGGATTCTGAGCCTCTATAATTACCAGGGACCTCAAAATACTGCATTTACCAGAGGTCGCTGGCTCAATGCCTTCGCAAGCACATCACTATGCCTGCGTTTTGTCACTCCCATCGCGGGCGGGCTGAGGACATCACACGCCATCGCGGGCTGAGTTTCGTCATGCTTGTGGTGCTCCAACTGCGCCTCATGCTCAGCAGTCTGCAACGCAATCTGGAGGAACTGCTGGAAGCCATCGACGGTCCTGCAGAAGCCATGGTCACCGCCTCGGCCCTGAGCCAGGCGCGGGCCAAGCTGCGGCATACGGCCTTCATCGAACTCAACGAGCTTTGCGTGCGTGAGTTCTATGGAGAGCGGTTACAAGCTGCTGAAGTGCCGCGCGCAGCAAATCAACCGCACGCACGCACTGGCGGCGGTGTTTCGTCATCTGCACGGGTTGTTGGGGCGGGGGCTGGAACACCTGCTGGACAAAACGTTGCGGGCACTAAACAGCTTCTTCGAACGAGCGCGATGTCTGGTGAGACCGGGTCGTTCCAATCCGCGCAAGCCGCGCGCCAAACGCATGCCACCCACCGCGTATAAAAATTTGTGAAACCCTTATCTTAACGACATTGATTCATCATTCGTCATTCTGCATTCTCCCTCTCCGCCTCGAAATAGTCATCCTCGGCGATGTCGGGGATGCCAATGACCAGCACGCGCATGTGGCCACGCGCGCCATGGATGACACCGGGTGGGATGTGGACCAGAGAACCGCGTGTGACCGGCTGCTCCACGCCATCCAGCAGCACACTGCCGCTGCCCTCCAGCACGTAATACAGTTCCGTGGAGCGGCGGTGATAGTGCAGCCTGGCTCCGTCAATATCCACCGCATGCGCCCAGGCGGCCGGGGCCAGAGGGGCATCCTCATGGCTGATCAGGCGGTCCCGCCAGCCGCAGGTGCTGCGTTCCCGGGCGGTGTGCCCTTCATGCCGGATCAGCAGAGGTCCTGTAGCCGGACTGGCAGCCTGGGACAAAGGTATGGCAGCGGACTCAGGTGGCGGGTTCATGACAGGCACAAATCAACCCGGCAGCCTGCGGCGGAGCAAGAAGGAAATTGTTTTTCGCGGAAGATGCGTGAGGGCGGCAGCGTTCTCCAGCGCGCATGAAACTGACGCGCCTCCTCCCTGCCCTGCTGGGTCTTTTTTCTCTGAGCCTGCCCGCAGCTGAAAAGCCGGACGTGCTCTTCATCGCCGTGGATGACCTGAACGACTGGGTGGGCCACCTGGGAGGCCATCCGCAGGCGAAGACGCCCAACATTGACCGCCTGGTCGCCCGGGGCACCGCCTTCACCAATGCCCACTGCGCCGCCCCAGCCTGCAACCCCTCCCGCGCCGCGCTGATGACCGGCCTGCGCCCCTGGCAGACGGGCATCTACACGAATGACGACACCGCCGGCGGCATCATCAAGGACATCGTCACCATCAACCGCCACTTCCTGGCTCAGGGCTATAACACCCAGGGCGGCGGCAAAATCTACCACGGCGGCCCAAGCGAAGGCCGGGAAGACACCTGGACCGTCTGGAAAAACCTGTTCCCCGGCACCAAGACCCATGAATCCAACATGAACGGCCTCAACAGCGGGCACTTCGACTGGGGCGTGCTGGACGCCAAAACGGAGGAGATGGGCGACACCAAGATGACCGACTGGGCCATCAACGAGCTGAAGACCGCCCCCCTGGACAAGCCGCTCTTTTTAGCCGCCGGCTATGTCAAACCGCACCTGCCCTGGTATGTGCCGCAGGAGTTCTTCGACCGCTTCCCATTGGAAAGCATCCAGCTCCCCAAAGTGAAGGAGGATGACCTGGCTGACATTCCCGCCGCCGGCGTGAAAATGGCCAAACCGGAAGGCGACCACGCCAAAGTCGTCAAGGGTGACCAGTGGAAAAAAGCCGTGCAGGCCTACCTGGCCACCACCTCCTACCTGGATGACCAGGTGGGCCGCCTGCTGGACGGCCTGGACGCCAGCCCGCGCAAGGACAAGACCATCATCGTCTGGTGGACCGACCATGGCTGGGCCCTGGGGGAGAAGCAGCACTGGCGCAAATTTGCCCTCTGGGAAGACACCACCCGCACCTCCTTCTCCATCGTCGCCCCTGGTGTCTCCAAACCCGGCAGCGTCTGCAATGCCGGCGTGGACTACATGAACATCTACCCCACCCTCTGCGAGCTGACCGGCCTGCCCGTGCCCGCCCATGTCAAAGGTGCCAGCCTGGTGCCCCTGCTGAAAGACCCCAAAGCCGCCTGGGACGGCGTGGCCATCTGCACCCATGACAAGGGCAACCACGCCGTGAAAAATGAGCAGTGGCGCTACATCCGCTATGCGGACGGCAGCGAAGAACTTTATGACCACACCCAAGACCCCCATGAATGGACCAACCTGGCTGGTGAGGTCGGCATGAGCGAGGTCAAAGCCAAACTTGCCTCCCACCTGCCCCCCGAAGGCACCGAGGTCCCCTCCGTCCGTGACAACAACGGCGGCCGGAACAAAGCCAAAGGAAAAGGAAAAGAGAAGGGCAAAGGCAAAGGCAAAGGCAAAAACAAGTCCAAGGAAAAGTCAGAGTAACCCTGCGTGCTAATCACTCCTGAGCCAGCCTGGCCAGGAGTTTCCCTGCCCTCACCTATGGCCTGGCCCGGTGGCCAGGCCGTTCATAACCCGCTGCCCCTCGCCTGCATCCATGAAAGTTTCTTACCTTCTCGCCTTCATCACGGCCACCCTGGGTCATGCAGCGGAACCGCCCCCATCTTTAAAACCGCTCCTCGCCGTGCCGGACCAGATCGTCCTGGAGCATGACTTTTCAGATCCCGCCCAGCTTAACAAAGCCCACTGGAAACCCAATATGGGCACCCGCTGGACCGTGGCCGACGGTGTTCTGCGCGGCCTCCCATCCACCCCGGAATACCAGGCTTCAAAAGCGGATCACAAGGGCCTCGAGCCCCGCATCAGCTCCCCTGCCACTCCGGCCCAGTTCATCGCCCGGTTTTCCGTCCGCTTCCTGGACGGGGAGGAGGCCGCCATCGTGCCCTTTGTGGAATTTGGCCACCACGTCGCCCGCATCAAATTCACCGCTGACAGCGTTTTCCTGCTGGCCGACCACGACAGTCTCAAAGTCGCTGAAAACACCAACCTTAAATACGAACCCGGCAAATGGTACCACGCCCTGGCCGAGCTGAGGGGGGAGGAATTCCTCGTCCGCTTTGCCGGCGGCCCCACCCTCTACGCCCGGCACCCCTCCTATGCCCTGCCCCCGCCCAGCGGCGCTCCCGGCATGGGCGTCGCCGGTCCCAAAGGCGGCAGCGTCGAGCTCGACAATGTCACCTTCTGGACCATCAAGCCCGATGTCCAGCCCACCTGGCCCACTGTCCGCAACACCTTCCCCAAATTCGAACCTGTCATCGTCAAGCAGCCAAAGGAAAAGAAAGCCAGGTAATCCAGCAGTACAGTACTCCTCACTCTCCGGGTGAGGCGCGAAGTAAGCGCAGCGCACAAGCCCCCTTCCCCGAATCGCCGCCCTCCCATGAGCCAGCCCAAGCATATTGTTATCCTTCTTGTTACGCTGCTCATCTCCCTCCCCTCCCTATCCCCCGCCCAACCCCCTTCCCCCTCCCGGCCTAACATTGTATTCATCCTCGCCGATGACCTCGGTTACGGTGACGTCCAGTGCCTGAATCCGGATCGTGGAAAAATCCCCACCCCGCATCTGGACCGCCTGGCCGGCCAGGGCATGACCTTTACCGATGCCCACAGCGGCTCCTCCGTCTGCACCCCCACGCGCTACGGCCTGCTCACTGGCCGTTATTCCTGGCGCACCCGTTTGCAGAAAGGCGTGCTGGATGGCGGCAATGACGATCCTCTCATCGCCGCAGACCGCCTCACCGTCGCCACCTTCCTCCAGCAGCAGGGTTACGCCACCGCGTGCATCGGCAAATGGCACCTTGGTTTCAACTCCGAATCCCCCACCCTCAAGCCCGACGCCAAAACGAAGAGCAAAGGCAAAGACAAAAACGCCATGGGCCGCAGCGGCCTGCCCCTGGGCGCCCGGATCATCGGCGGCCCCATCACACGCGGCTTTGACCTCTTTTGGGGCTGCTCCAATGCCCGCACCATGTCCTCCCTCATCATCCAGGACCACGTTGTGGAGGACCTGCCCACGGTGGACATGCTGCCCCGCCTCACCCGGCGCGCGGTCGAATATCTGGATGAACAGGCCGCCACTGCCAAATCTGGCAAGCCCTTCTTCCTTTACGTGCCCCTCACCTCCCCGCATACGCCCATCGTGCCCAGTGCCGAATGGCAGGGCAAAAGCGGCCTCGGCAAATACGGCGACTTTGTCATGCAGACGGATGCCAGCGTCGGCAGCATCCTCGCCGCATTGGACCGGCATCAGCTTGCGGAGAACACCCTCGTCCTCTTCTCCGCCGACAACGGCTGCTCCCCCCAGGCGGACACGGCCGGGCTGGAAAAACAGGGCCACTTTGCCAGTGCGCAGTATCGCGGGTATAAGGCGGATATCTGGGACGGCGGCCACCGCGTGCCCTTCTTCGCCCGCTGGCCCGGCACCATCCCCGCCGCCAGCCGCAGCGATGCCCTCATCTGCCTGGGGGATTTCATGGCCACCGTCGCCGATGTCCTCGGCCAGCCTCTGGCTGAAACCGCCGCCCCCGACAGCCAGAGTTTCCTGCCCCTCCTCAGAGCCACCGCCAGTGCCCAAGGCCGCAGTCACATCGTCCATCACAGCATCGCCGGCAAGTTCGCCATCCGCGAAGGCCGGTGGAAATTGAACCTCTGTGCCGCCTCCGGTGGCTGGGGCAAACCCACCGACGAAGACGCCAAAAAACAAGGCCTCCCCGATGCCCAGCTATACGACCTCCAGGCAGATCCTGGCGAGACCACCAACCTCATCACCCAACGTCTAGCCGAAGCCGCCCGCCTCCTCGCGTTGTTAAAGCAGCAGATCACAAAAGGTCGCAGCACTCCCGGCACGGACCTGACCAATGATGTCGAAGTTATTCTTCCATCCGCCGCCTCCATTCCCTAAAGTTTGTTATTCACTTTTGACCATGAAATCCCTTCTCCTCCTTTTCCTCGCGGCCCTGCCCTTCGCCGCCTTCTCCGCCGACCGGCCTAACATCCTCATGATCGCCGTGGATGACCTCCGTCCGCAGCTCGGCTGCTATGGGCAGAGCCAGATCCATTCACCCAACCTGGACCGCCTCGCCTCCCAGGGCACCCTCTTCCAGCGCGCCTACTGCATGGTGCCCACCTGCGGGGCCTCCCGCGCCAGCCTGATGACCAGCATCCGCCCTGCGCCGAAGCGCTTCGTCACCCATCTGGCGTATGCGGAAAAGGACGCCCCTGGCATCACCACCCTGAACACGCACCTCAAGGAAAACGGCTACCACACCGTCTCCAACGGCAAGATCTTCCACCACCCAGAAGACAGCGCCATCGGCTGGACCGAACCCGCCTGGCGGCCCAGCCCTGGCAAACCCGGCGCCACCGCCCCCGAGGACATGCCAAAGAAAAAAGCCGCCAATGGCCCGGAAAAATCCTCCGGCCAAAACAAAGGCAAAGGCAAGGGCAAAGGCGCCGCCAAAAAGGGCAAACCCGAGCGTGGCGTTCCCTATGAAATTTCCCCGCTGGAAGATCACCAGCTCAGCGACGGTCTCGTCGCCGAAAAGACCATCAAGGACCTCCGCCGCCTGAAGGACCAGGACCAGCCCTTCTTCATCGCCGCCGGTTTTTTCAAGCCCCACCTCCCCTTCATTGCCCCTAAAAAATACTGGGACCTCTACCCTGAAGACAGCATCAAACTGCCCTCCAACTACCACGCCCCCAAAGACGCGCCCGCCGAATCCATCCACAATTCCGGCGAGCTGCGAGCCTACAAGGGCATTCCCAAAACCGGCCCCCTGCCCGAAGACATGGCTCTGAACATGATCCGGGGTTACCAGGCCTGCGTCAGCTTCACCGATGCCCAGATCGGCAAGGTCCTCGAAGAACTGGACCGCCTCGGCCTAACCGAAAACACCATCGTCATCCTCTGGGGCGATCACGGATGGAACCTGGGGGAGCACACCCTTTGGTGCAAACATAGCTGCTACGAGACCTCCATGCAGGTCCCCCTCATCATCCGCGCCCCCGGCTTCAAAGGTGGCCTCAAAACCGCCGGTCTCACCGAGCTCATTGACGTCTATCCCACCCTCTGCGAGCTCGCCGGCGTGCCAACCCCTGCGCACGTCCAGGGCCGCAGCTTTGTACCCCTCATGAAGACACCCGGCATGCAATGGAAGGAACAGGCCATTGGCCGTTTCATGGCCGGGGATACACTCCGCACGGAGGAGCATCGCTTTACCGAATACTCCAACAACCAGGGCCAGCCCACCGCCCGCATGCTCTACGACCACACCAGAGATCCCGCTGAAAACATCAACCTCAGCGAGCAGCCCGCCCAGGCCGAAACCGTGGAGCAGCTCACCGCCCGCCTGCGCAGCGCCAAGGGCAAGGACGGTGACCTGCCGGTAAAAAAGTAACTCTTACCGGCCCACCAGGATCGCAATGCCGGCAATCAGGGCAAGCACAGGAACCACAATGCTAAGCTGCCCTAGGCTGATCCCAAAGACGCCGATGAGGCCGACAAGGACAAGATATATCGCCAAAGTGATCATGCCGATGCTGGAAGGAAATTTCATATGGGTAATTCTAAATAATTGGTTATTCTGATACGGGATTTGCAGTTAACTTGAAAGTACAAAAAAGGCGCTGCCACCGGCCATGTGTGCCGGATGACAGCGCCAGATCTTCAAAAGCAGGCGGCCTAGTTGGCAGCGCGCTCGATGTGGCGGCCGGTCTTCTGCACATCACGGCCAAAGCCGCGAGTCGTGTTGCAACTGGTGCCAAGGATGGCAAACAGGCCGGTGATGAGTGCAAGCCGGAGGATGCGTTGGGTGGTTGGAGTCATAGTGATAATGGTCAGGTTTTGGGAATCAATGGAAGAGGCCTTTCAGGCCCCGGCTCATGCGGTTCAGTGTGCGTTCGATGGGCAGATCGCCCACCCGGTCAGCACCACGGCGCACAGCCAGCGCACCTTCTTCCGCCAGCTCGGCCAGACGGTCCTGGATGTCTTCCAGAACGTCCATGGCCCGGCTCTGCGGGGTGGGGGCTGGGATCAGTGCGCGGGCCAGGAAGACGGCGGCGACGCCCAGGCCTGCCACCATCAGCAGAGTGCTGGCGGGGTGCTCACGCACACGGTTCTCCAGGGTTTCAATCGTGTTGTTGCAGACGTTGGCGGGGGTGTTTTCGTTGGGATTCATGGCTTGGGCAGACGGGGTTGTTTTTTACAGCAGAGTTCCATGCCTTTGATCAGACCCAGCGTCAGCAGGGTCGGTCGCAGCAGGGTGGCGCCCACGACCGCCGCCGTGCCCAGCAGGGCGCGTGCAGGCAGCATGGTGATGAGAAGCCCCACACCAAACGCCGCCGCAGCGGCCATGGGGGGATCGTCATGGGCAAATTTTTTGACATCGTCCAGGATCTGCTGGGCGGAGGAGACAGGCTCGGTGGATGAAGGATACTCGTTCATGGCAAGAAGGGATATGCGCAGGCAGCCAGCTTACGCGCTGCACTATACCATCGCATGTCACCGCCGGATAAGCCGTATCCTCTGCATCTATTGTCGCTGAACTTTCATTTTGTTGGCTTCGGGTCCGGACGGCGCGAGCCAAACCGCACGGTATAAAGCTTGGTGAACTCCGCGCCGAAGAACAGGATCTGCGCGGAATAATAGACCCAAACCAGGATGATGACCAGCGACCCGGCCGCCCCGTAGCTGGAGGCAAAGGCGCTGCGCCCAAAGTAAAAGCCCAGCACATGCTTCCCCAGGACAAACAGGAGCGCGGTGAACAAAGCCCCCGGGCCGACATCCCGCCAGGTGATTTTGGTATCCGGCACGACGCGGAAAATGAACGCAAAGAGCAGCGTCACCACCACCATGGAGAAGGCGGAATTTCCCAGCTCCCAAGGCCCGTCCAGTTCTGGAAACCGCGCCAGCAGCAGGGTGCCCGCCGCTCCGATAAAGGCGGAAAATAGGAACGAAAGCAGCATCAGGAAGCCCAGCACGAACACCATGATGAAGGCGAAGATGCGCTCCTTGACCAGCAGGAACACCGGATGACGCTGGGAGGAGATGCCCCAGATCTGGTTCAGTGAGCCCTGCAGCTCCGCAAAAACCCCGGAAGCCCCGACCAGCAGAACGGTGAATCCGAACAGGGTGCTGATGAAGCTGGTGTTATGCGGGGAGGTGGTGGTCAGGATCATCTTCATGATCTCCGCTCCCTGGCTGCCGACAAAGGATTCAAACTGCTCCACAATCTCCTCCCGGGCTGCATTCCGCTCCACCACCAGGCTGACCAGCGTCAGCACCAGGATGGCCAGCGGGGCCAGGGAGAAGGCGGTATAAAAGGCCAGCGCCGCCCCCATGCGCGGTCCACCATGCGCATCCCACTGGCGGTAGGTTTCCGCAACGAGACTGATGAATTTTTTCAGAATGGGCCGCAGCATGGAACAGGGGGAGAAGCGGCCTGCGCCTTTGGAGTGAAGGGCGCGTGCACACGCCTGCACATCGTTTCTGCAGCCCTGGCTGCGTGTACCTTTCTACCGGTTCACCAGGTCCACCACCTTGTCATTCATCTGGCGCAGGCGCTTGGACAGGCAGGTGGTGATGCGGCTCAGCAGGCGGTAGGCCACCTTGGGATTGGCCGCGTGCAGGCGGTCCAGGCTGTCCCGGGTGATGAGCCACACCTCGGTCTCATTGCAGGCACAGACGGTCGCGCTGGCCGGGCCGGGATCAAAGACACTGACCTCCCCCAGCGAATCACCGGCCTCCAGGCTGGCCACTTTTTTGTTCACGCCGTCCACATCCTGATACACATCGAGCTGGCCTTTGAGGACCAGGTAGAGATGATCATTCTCATCCCCCTGGCGGATGACGACCTCATCCGCCTCATAGGAGCGTGAGTCCCCAAAGCTGGAAAGAAGGCTGAGTTCCTGGGGCGTGAAATTGGCGAGGAGAGGGGTCAGGGAAGGCATGGGGATGTGAGGGAAGTTGAGTTAAACAAAAAGCGGGGAGCTCCAAAAACAAGACAATATATGCCGATCAAGATTCCGCCCCGCTCAGGATGAAAGGAGGCGAGGCGGAGCCTGGAGGGTGAAGTAAAAAGGGTTAAGGAGCCACTACGGACTTGGTCTTCATCAAACTCTGACCCCGCCGGCTACGCCAACGTTCTGTTGGTTTTGCTGGCGGGCGGCCTTCATCTCCATCTTGGTCTGGTGGGCACCTATCTTGTCTTTGAGCTCCTGGGCCTTGTCTTCGTTTTTGTCGATCCGGTCGCCCAGTTTGTCGGACGCCTTTTTCAGGGCCTGCGCTTCTTTGATCTCCATCTGCTCGGCTCGCTCGGGGCCGGTGCCGGTCAGGTGTTTGTCCACGTCATACTTTTTGTTCAGCGCGGCTGCGACGTTGGGGTCGGCCAGGGCCCTGTCCACGTCGGCTTTGCGCTTCTCCAGGTCAGCCCCATGGTTTTCTCGCTTGGCGAGCTGCTTTTCCATCCGCTCCAGCTTGCTCTGGTCATCCAGGCCCAGCTTTTCCTTGATCGTGTTTTTAAGGGAGGAGGCAGCGGTCTTCAGCATGTCGCGCACGCTGGTCTTGGGCGCTTCCACCGCCACGTCCACCTGCACCACCTGTTCTAAAAGCTGGCGGTTGGGGTTGTTGGCAAAATTTTTGGCCTCCTGGGCAAAGTTTTGGAAGGAGGCGAGCTGGGCGCTTGTCCCTAGCATTTCAAGGTGGTCTTTGCCGCTGGTGATCCGCGCCTGGAAAGTGGGATCATTGTTGGAGAGGGCGGCAATCAACGGGGTCATGTGGCGGTTTCCATCCTGGCCAAACAGCTCCTGATCATCGTAAACGGCGGCGATGGGCATGACCGGGGTACCGTCTGCCTGCTGCTGGGCGCGCCGCGTACCGATTTCCTCCGCCAGAGGAATGTTGTCCCAGACTTCGGTGAACTGGCGTTTTTCGATGAGTGAAGAGAGCGGCCCGATGTTATTTTCATCCAGAATTTCCTGCATCTTGTCCTTCTGCGCCATGCGACCGGAGCTAAAGCCGGAGGTGATTTGCAGACCAGCGGCGTTGACATTGCTCTGAGCGGCATAGGTGGCTGCAAAGCTCCCCTGCGAGTAACCTGAATAGGCCTGCTGATCCAGCGGGATGCCCTGGTCCGCCAGATGCTGCTGGAGCTGGTTGACGTATTGTCTGGCCGTCTTTTCATTGACGCCATCTGGGTAGTCAAAGACAGCGAAGCCCATGCCACGTTCTTTGGCCTCATAGGCCATGGTTTTGATGGCGTCCTGATAGCTTTGTTTGCTCCGGTCAAAATCACTGCCGCCAAAGAAGACCACCGTGGGGTTTCCAGGCTGGGCTGGCATCACCCAGCCTTCGACTGATTGTGACGACCCGCCTTTGGGCTTGAAGTCCAGCTTAGAAATTTCAAACTGCCGGGTATCCTGAACCACTTTGTTGTTGATATCACGGACCTTGTCGCCCTGGGCGTTTTTCAAGTCCGTGTCCCACACCGCAGGAGCCGGGAGGTTGGTGTTGGCAACAAAACTCTCCAGCATCTCCCCTTTGGCCACATGGTTGGCAGCCATGCCCAGGGGCACACGGATGGGTTTAAGTAGCGTGGTGCCAACCTTTTCCCCAAGAGACTTGCTCTCGGCGGCTTGTTTGCTGATCTGGTCCATGTTTGACATTGCAGGTGGAGAACTGGAGGGTGAAGTAAAACGGGTTAGGGGATTCTACGACCGGGCCTGCATCAAACCTTGACCCCGCCGGCTGCGCCGACGTCCTGTGGGGTCTCCTTGAGGGCGGCCTTCATCACCATCTTGGTCTTGTGGGCTCCGATCTTGTCTTTGAGCTCCTGGGCCTTGTCTTCGTTTTTGTCGATCCGGCCGCCCAGTTTGTCGGACGCCTTTTTCAGGTCCTGCGCTTCTTTGATCTCCATCTGCTCGGCGCGCTCAGGGCCGGTGCCTTTCATGTGTTTGTCCAGGTCATACTTTTTGTTCAGCGCGGCTGCGATGTCCGGGTCCTTCAGAGTTAGATCCACGGCGGCTTTGCGCTTCTCCAGGTCGGCCACATGGTTTTCTCGCTTGGCGAGCTGCTTTTCCATCCGCTCCAGCTTGCTCTGGTCATCCAGACCCAGCTTTTCCTTGATCGTGTTTTTCAGGGAGGAGGCAGCGGACTTCAGCATGTCGCGCACGCTGGTTTTGGCCGCGGGCGAGTCCGCCTCCTGGGCGGGTGCCGGAGCCACCACAGGGACTGTTTGTCTGGGCAGCAGATCCCCGGCATTATCCGGCGCAAGCTGGGCAGGAGCCGCAATCGGGATAGTGCCATTCGAGGCCATTTCCAGCGACGCCGTCAGACCTTGGGTGATGGTCGGGTCTTTGTCCGTCATGGATTTGCACACATGGCCTGCTGCGGTAGCGGCGTTCAGCCGGCCGTCTGCAGCGCCGTTCACCAGAGTCTGGGTCAGCGAAGCCGTGGAATTGAGCATCTTGCCGAGAATACGATCCTGCTCAGCCGGCCCGTTGGCGACGAGGTGGTTCGCTTCATTGATGACGGCTGGCAGAGCGCAGCGGAGGATGAGGGTGTTCCCCATCGCCTTATTAACGGCCTGCTGCTGGACCACAGGGTCTGCACCGGCAAAACCCTTTCTGGCACCTTCCGAGCAGGCTGCCAGAAAGTCCCGTGCCTCCGGGCTGAGCTTGGGCATTTGCGTCTGCACGGCAGCCGTCAGGTCAGCATTGGCATCCGCATAGAAGTCATTCCACTTTTGCGAGCCGACATCCATGTCATTGGGAAGCTGCGGCCCGCGAATGTTGCTGCTGGTCAGCGGATTGCCGGCCAGATCCTGGGTGGGCATGTCCGGTCCGTTTTGAGCCGCCTTCAGAGCCTCAATGGTCTGATAGGCGACGGCATTGCTATAATCCTGGGCATAAGTGGCCATGAACTGGGTGTTGAAACCCTGGTAGGAAGTGGCCCCGCGCATGAGGGTGCCGACCTGGTTGTTCGCCGCCTGGCATTCGGCCTCCACCCCGGCCATGCCGACTTTCTGATACACGCTCTGTTTCAGATGCGGAGGCAGTGTGTCCTCCGCAGCCTTGAAGACCGCCTTTCCATGCTCCGTGTTACCTGGATTGGTCCTGAGGTCGGCAAGGATGTTTGTGACGTGCTGATCTACTGGCGATGGAGGGTTGTTGTCGTCTGCCATAATGAATGAGATATTAAGAATTGGTTTTGTGATGTATTCCCGCTTGGGCAGCCGCCATAAAATGGAAGGAATCTCAGAGACCGGCCAGCGTCCTGGTCAGCAGCATTCCCGTCAGTTGAATGCTGACATTGGAGTTAGGCCGGACGTGCCGGAGTGTGACATAAAAAAAGAACCCTTGGCTTGACGCCTTGAAATCCGCCCCTGGCCTGACCACGGCAGAGCGGCTCGGGCGCTGTGAGGATTCGTGTCCGCCCGGCAAGACCTGCCGGCGGCATCGACTTGGGGGCTTGGCATAATGGAGTAGTTGAATTGGGTGGAACGGAACTTTAAAGGGGATGGGAAATCGATCCGGGCCGCTGGTTGGCGGCATCAGGTGCTGCAAGGACGCGCAGGTGGTTCGTTGACCTTGGGATCATCCAAGTTTTCCATCATCTGATGAAGTAGGCACGGAGCGTTGCTGCTGGCGGTGGAGATCTTGGATGTCGTCGTTCATAATTAGTTAGGGATGCGTTTTCGGGTTTGGTCTTTACTTCCACCAGTCGGGGATCTTGCCGGCGCCATCCATGGCAGGAATACGCATTTTGATCTTCTTTTTGGAGGGGTGGATGATCCAGGCGGTGGCATCCGGCATCTTCATGAGCTCGCCGGGCTGGACTTCGTAGTCCCATTCTTTGTTCACCGTTTTGCTGGCGTCCTTGCCCATGAAACCGGAGGATTTAGAGACTTTTTTCTTCTCCACTTTGGCGATGAACTCGGCCACGGCGAGCGCGCCTTCGGGATCCGGCTGGCGGAAGGCGATGCGGGAGCGGCAGTTCAGCGTGAGCACCTGGGCGGTCTCCTTGCCAAGCACGGGAAAGAGGGAGGCATCGCTCTGCATGCCGAGGATGAGGCAGCAGTTGGCGGCCCGCAGACGGTCAATGACGTTGTGGTCGGAGATGCCGTCCTCACTGGCGGTGGCCAGGGCCTGAAACTCATCCATGAGGGCGATGAGAAGGTTCTCTCCTTTGCGCTCGGACTTGGGTTTGTCGAAGCGCATCATGGCGTGGGTGTAGAAGAGCAGCTTGATGTAGGTATTGATGTAGCGGCGCTCCGTCTGGAAGGTCTGCGGCAGGGCGGTGCAGAAGATGCGGCCTTTGTCCACATCCGTGATGTCAATGGTGTTCGGCTCGTCTGAACAGAAGACCTCGGCGATGTCCGGGTGGGTGAAGAAGCCGAGCATGACCTTGAGGGTGCCGACAAGACCTTCTTTCTGCTCGGCGGCCTTGGCGCTGAGGAAGGTCTGGTCGAAGTATTTGGCCAGCTTGATGCGCTCCGGGGTGCTGTCGGTATCCAGCAGCTCTTCGAATATTTTTTCCAGGGCGCTGCTGTCTGTCAGGATCTCATAGGCACGCAGGACGTTGACGGGGCGGCCGAGGGTTTCCAGGAGTTCAAAGGCGCTGGTGAGAGCCTGCTGGGCGGCGGGTTTGAAGAAGGAGGACTGCTCCCCCTCCGTGAGCGAGGCGCCAGTGTCCACCAGGTTTTTGGCATGGGTGGTGTAGGGGAGACGGGGATCGGAGACGAGGTTGTAGCGCTCCTTGGGCTTCCAGCTCCGGTCCAGGCGGTCCGGGCGGACGGCGAGCACGCAGATGGCCTCCGGGCGGCCGTGGCCGGCGGCGTGCTCCATGGCGAAGAAGTGCTCATCGCCTTTGGCACCGAGGATGAGGCCGCCCCAGTTGGGCCGGCTCATGCTGATCTGATGCAGGAGGGGATTGAAACCGGAGGTCGTCTTGCCCACACCGGTATCCCCGGTGATGAGCCAGTGGCGGGTGAACTCCCCCGGCAGCCACTTCAGGTTTTTATACTGGACGATGTATTCCTTTTTGCTGAGGTCCGGCTGCCACTTCAGCAGCACAAAGGCGCCCAGCACGGTAATGAAGGCCACACCGCCCGTGACCTCGTTGATGTCCTGGATGTCGTGTTTGACCATGGCATACCAGATGCCAAAGGTGGCCAGGGCGGCGGCGGTGAGGAATTTTAGAAAGGAGAACATGAGGACAAATGGGGCAGGAGAAGGGTGACTATAGCCGCGCGGACGATTTCACAAGAGCAAGGGAACGCTATGCCTGACCTTGAATTTGCGCTTTGGCGGCGGGTTGTGACAAAAGTTCTTTCAGAAGAGCGAATTCAGGGCGGAATGGACGCGGGAATTCCGGTCCTGGTGAAGGTGCTGCGGGAGAAAATGTGTCACACCTTTGAACCCTGCGGGTTAAATGGTCATGACAGGGTCGCTTCCTGCGGTTCCAAGAATGCACCGGCAGGCTGATGATCACCGCTGCCAATCCTTCAGGCCGATCATTTCAAACCGACAACTCCTACATCCCATGGCGAAATCCAAAAATACATCCAGCTCCTCAGCCCCGGGTGCGGACCCAAACACACCGCCTTTTATGCCCGATGACAGGTCAGCAGACGAGCTCGCCAGCGATGCGTGGGTGGAGGCTTTTGACAGCCAGATTCAGGAGATCTCCAGCAAGATGGAGAATTGCAAAATACAGCTGCAACAACATTTCACGCAGGATTTCACGGATTTTTATAAAGAGCAGCAAAAGAAGCCGCCGGTCGCAGTGGTGACCTCCACACTGAGCCGTTTTATCCAAGATGGCGCGGAAGTGGATGGCGACATTCAAATCAATGACACCACGCTCAAAATCCGGGACCAGTACATGGCACTGGAGGACCAGCGGCAGGAGCTCTACAACGTGCGCAACGGTATCTACAGCGATCCCGCCTCCCTGTCACAAGCGGTGCCTGACCAGGTGAATCAAATCCAAGGCCAGGCCCAAAAACTGGCCCCTGAGAATGCCAGGCTGAATCAGGCCCGGCAGGATCAAGAAAACTTGCAGGAGAGAGAGCAGGCTTTGCGGGAGCAGATCGGCAACAAAAACGCCGTGCTGCGCAATCTCAACCGTATCCTCAGGCCAAGTTCACCCGAAGCCGAACTGAGCCGGGTAAAGAAGGATCTGGCAAAAGCGGACGCCACCATCGCAAGTGCGGAGGAAAAGATCAAAGGCATCAAACAGGAGATGCGCGACATCATGAAACCCTATGTTGCACAAAAGGTGGCGCAAGCTGCAGCCAGTGCTTCCCAGGCCCAGACGGTGAGCACTCCGGCACCGGGCGTCGCCCAGCCAGTGGCTACCCCGGCACCGGCACAACAGGCACCGGCACAACAGGCACCGGCACAACAGGCACCGGCACAACAAGCACCGGCACAACAGGCACCGGCGGGCCCCAGCACCCAGAAATCCATCCTGGGCCAGTCAGCGCAGGATCTCACCACCCAGCTTGATGAGCAGAACACGCAGCTTCAGCGCATTCAGGACCGGGATCTGGCCCGGCTTAATACCCTGGCACCGGGTGCTGCGAAAGACTCCTTGCAGGGAGCCATCAATGACCGTGCTGCCGACATCGCAGCCAACAACCAGCTGAAGGACCGTCTGAGCCAGGGAGAACACCCCAACCTGGTGCAGCTGGAGATGGCGAAAAAAAGCTCGTCCTACGTCTCTGCCGATGACCGCGGCAAGCTGCAAGCCGCTGCAGACAAGCTGAACAAGGTGGATGAGGTGGATGTGGACGATCTCCAGGCGGACGAGATGGATGTGGATGACATCCAGGTGGATGAGGTGAATGTGGACGATCTCCAGGCGGACGAGATGAATGTGGATGAAGTGGATGTGGATGACCTCCAGGTGCCCACCCCGGCACCGCAGCTGTCGCGCCCGCCGCCGACCACCCTGCCGCCCCTGCCGGATGAAGTGGCCGCCCCGGGCGTCGCCCAGCCGGTGCCCGTCCCGGCACCGGCACCGCAGGCCCCGGCGGGCCCAAGCACCCAGAAATCCATCCTGGGCAGCTCAGCGCAGGATCTCACCGCACAGTTGGATCAGCAGAATGCGCAGCTCCAGCGCATTCAGGACCGGGATCTGGCCCGGCTTGATACCCTGGCACCGGGTGCTGCGAAAGACTCCTTGCAGGGAGCCATCAATGACCGTGCTGCCGACATCGCAGCCAACAACCAGCTGAAGGACCGTCTGAGCCAGGGAGAACACCCCAACCTGGTGCAGCTGGAGATGGCGAAAAAAAGCTCGTCCTACGTCTCTGCCGATGACCGCGGCAAGCTGCAAGCCGCTGCAGACAAGCTGAACAAGGTGGATGAGGTGGATGTGGACGACCTCCAGGTGGATGAGGTGAATGTGGATGACATCCAGGTGGATGAGGTGGATGTGGACGATCTCCAGGCGGACGAGATGAATGTGGATGAAGTGGACGTGGATGACCTCCAGGTGCCTACCCCCGCACCGCAATTGTCGCGCCCTCCGCCGACCACCCTGCCACCGCTTCCGGACGAAGTCAGCCCGGCCTCCCAGCTGTCGCGCCCGCCGCCCACCACCCTGCCCCCGCTGCCAGATGAGGCCGGCCAGGCACCGAAGCTGCAACGCAGTGAAAGCGTGCGTGACATCTTGCGGCCCGGAACTGTCACCGCCAACCCATTTAAAATCCAGGATGAGCTGCTGAAGGCGGAGAAAAAAGCCGCGATGGAAACCGCCACGCCGGATGCTGCCGAGGGCGGCCCCGGCGGGCTGAAAGCTGACAAAGGCGGCACCAAACCCACCGTGGCAGACACCACACCGGTCGCCTTTTCCGCCTCAGATAAAGACACCTCCATCGGCGAGTCCGCCCCTGTCAGAAAAGTAGGTGGCTGAGCCGGTCCTGGGCAGCATTCCGCCCCAGTTCCCCATCATCCATCCCCTCTCCGCAATCCCTTCCCATGACCACTGACCAACTTGACAAAATCGTTGACGAAATCGCCCCGGACCTGATCGCACAGTCCAGCAACCGTCCGGAAATCGCAGATGCAGACCTCTACCGCGCCTACATGGACAAAGGCTTCATCGGAAGATTCCGCGAGGATGAACTGGTGATGGACAAGCTGGCGAAGGACTGCGCCCGGCAAATGGACATCCAAGGCAAAGGAAACATCGCCCTCATCGAAAAAGCCCTGACCGAGCAATACATCAAGCAGCCCCTGATGGCCAGCATCGAGGCGGACAAATTCAAAATCCGCAAGATGGAGAAGAGCGATGATCCCGCAGCCCATGCCGCCCTGCCGGCCATGAAAGAGGCCCTGGCGGACAAGCAGCTTTCGCTGAATTTGGTGAACCAGCGCATGGCCTCCCTGGAAACCACAGTGCGCCTTGGCGGTCCGGCCGATGCAGCCCGCGCCAATGCTGCCTGGGTGGAGGAGGAAAGCCAGTCTGCCGGGAACCAGGAGCTGCCGGGGGCGGACACGCCGCGCGTCAGCTTTGACGACACCGCCGTGGAAGTGGACGGCAACGTCGAAGCCAAGATCAAGACCAGCCATGTCAAAGCCCACCTCGCCGCGCGGATGCTGGATGAACTGGCCCGCGACCCCACCCTGGGCAACAATGACGTCATCCGTCATCTCAAAAACAACGCGCCCGCCCAGCTCGGTGCCAGGGACGCATCGTCTGTAAAGACCGAGTTCTCGGCACTGATTCAGAAAAGCAACGCCATTTCCGAGCAGATCGCCAAACTGGAGCAAAAGATCAACAATGAGGGCGGCTGGACCGTGGATGCCAGGACCCGGGAGCGGGTGGAAGGCCAGATCCAGGCGCTGCAGGCAGAGCAGAACCAGCTATTTACAGATGTCCAGGCCCAGGCAGCCCAGGACATCCAGGCTCTGCACGGACAGAAGGCCATCCTGGACCGGGCCGCCCAAAACCCGGCCCAAAACAACCCGGACGGCGGCTGGAAAAGTGCCCGGCCCAGCCAGGCACAGAGCGTGCGGGATGAAATGCGCCCCCTGAAAAGCGCCCTCAAAAGCACCGCCGCCACGAACTCGCTGGATGCAGCGCCTTCCTCCTCATCCAATGCGCTGGATGCAGGCGCATCTTCCTCGTCCAACGCTATCGAGACCTCTTCCTCCTTGTCGAGCTCCCTGAATGACGGCTCTTCATCCTCTTCCAACTCCGTGGATGCGGATGCTTCCGTCAATTCCAACAAGACCAAGGACAATGCAGTCATCCAGTGGACAAGAACCGCTCCCACCCAAGCGCCGGGGTTGGGCCTGGGCAACCGGAAGTAGCGGTACCAAACAACAGCCTCCTGACGAAAAGTCTGATACATCGCAGCCATGCCAGCTCCACGACCACCCTCCGGTTATTCCAACCCCGATCTCCCAGATGCGGACGGCTATTCGGTGCCCGACCTGCCGGCAGCCGGGTCCGTCAAAACATCTCCGTCTGCGGATACGGGCAGCAGGAGCAGTCTCTCCACCGCCCAGACTGGCGTATCCTCCCCCGTGCGTGACTTTGTCATGCAGCCTCTGGGGGCAGACTACCAGGCAGGTGAAAAGAACACCCCCGCCGAGCAGGTGGAAATGGACGGGCAGACGGTGGAGGTGCATGAAAAGGACTGGCTGCGCCAGCAGACAGACGCCAGGCGGGCCAGCGAAAACAAGCCGGCGGTAACAGATGAGGTCTGGAAGGCACATGTGGCCACCACGCAGTACATGAATGACAGCCAGCGCGCAGACCATCAGGTGGACTTCCTCCTGGATGTGGACGCAACGGGCGCAGTGAACGCCCGCCTGGACGGCGGTGGGATGGAAGCAGGCGAGGAGCACATTTTTGTGATGGATGGTGCGGGGGAGATCTATGCGAAGGAGGCCCAGGCCGCCCTGAGCCAAAAGGATGAAACCGGACGGGGAGTGCATGTGCATCATTCCAGCTTTCTGGCCGGGGAGGATGTGGCGGGGGCCGGGGAGATGAAGGTGGGCCAGGATGGCTTTTTAAAAGAGGTGACTGACCGCAGTGGCCACTACAAACCGGGGGAGGCCCAGACCACCCAGACCCTGAGTGAGCTGGAGACCAAGGGCGTGAACTTAAACAATGTGAAGTTCACGCTGGACCGGGGCACAGAAAAGACTGGCGGCATGGCCCGCGAATACCAGCAGGGAGGGGAAAAAGTCTTTCAAGACCGCCACAACATGGTGGATGAACTGAAGGAAACAGGCAAAAGCGTGCGGGATGTGCTCAATAAAGCCGCCAATGAGCGGGCAGCACGGGTGGCCCAGGCAGTGAGAGGACAGGAACCCGGGGAGCCCGCCGCCAGCCTGGAAGCAGACGGTGCCAAGGTGGAAAAAAAACTGGAGAAAGACTTTCAGGAGGCTCTTGGGGACCAGCTCCAAGAGCAAAAAGACGAAATAAAAAGTGCCAAAACCCTGCGTGAAACGATGGCCCAGGATTCCGATGATGGCTACGCTGTTCCCATTTCAGGGCAGAGCATGCGCCATTAGAAGCGTATTCACATCTAATGAAATTATCCGGTGACAGTTGCGCCTGGGGAATTAAACTGAGCCACAAATTTACTCGTCGTCATGGATAGCCCGTCTCCATCAGGTTTTGGCAAAGTGGCCGCTCCGCGTTCTGCGGAAGTGACGTCGCACACTCTCCATCCCGGCACCGGCACAGGCGGCGGGGACATGGACTTTGACCAGACCATCAAGTTTAAAACGCCGGGCAGCGGCATGACGGTCTTTAACCGCTACAAGCTGGAGCGGGTGCTGGGACGGGGCGGCATGGGCGTGGTGTGGCTGGCGGATGACCTGAAGCTGGAGCGGCCCGTGGCGCTGAAATTTCTGCCCAGCCTCATCGGCCTGGACCCGGCAGCGGTGAAGGAGCTGAAGACGGAGACCCGGCGCGGCCTGGAGCTTTCCCATCCGCACATCGTGCGCATCTATGACTTTGTGGATGATGAGGATGCGGCGGCGATTTCTATGGAGTTTGTGGATGGCAAGACGCTGTCCGAGCTGCGCATGGCCACAGAAAACGGTGTTTTTACTGTGGATGACATCTCCCGCTGGCTACTGGGCGTGTGCGATGCGCTGGACTATGCCCACTTTCAGCGCAAGCTGATCCACCGGGACCTGAAGCCCGCTAACATCATGCTGGCCGGCAAGGACCAGGTGGCGAAGATCGCCGACTTTGGAATCGCCCGCAGTCTTTCAGATACGATGAGCCGGCTGTCCGCTGCGCACATCGGCACCAGCGGCACGCTGCCCTACATGAGCCCGCAGCAGGCAATGGGGGAGCGTCCGCAGCCGACGGATGACGTGTATTCCCTGGGGGCGACGATTTATGAGCTGCTCTCCGGCAAGCCGCCTTTTTACCGGGGTGACCTGCCCACCCAGATCAACTCCAAAATTCCGCCCACGGTCCAGGAGCGCCGCCAGGAGCTGGAAATCAACGTCAAGGAACCCATTCCAAAGCTTTGGGAGGAGACCCTGGCCGCCTGCCTTCACAAGGAGCCGACCATGCGCCCAAGCTGTGCCGGAGTGATGGCGGAAATGCTGGGACTGAAGCCGTCCACCGTCTCTGTCCGCACGGGCACCTACGCCGCCACAGCAGCTTCCCGCAGCATGCCGGAAAAAGCGGCCACCCGCGCGCCCATGATCGCCGCTGCCGCCACCATCCTGGTGGGAGCGGGAGCCGCTGCCTGGTATTTGATGAGCACGCCGCCCGTGGATGCTGCGGCTGAAACCACCGCCCCGGTGGTGGCCGAGGACAGATCCAAAAAGACTGAAAACCAGACTTCTGAGGAGAATGCTCCCGCAGGCGGTCTGGTGATCACTGCGAGCGAAACGGAAGAGACCGCTGATCTGCCCGCAACAACCGGCCCCGTCGCAGTCACTGACACAGGTGATGCGTCCCCGATGCCAGCCACCGTTCCAGCCGCCAGCCCCACCGTGGCTGCGGTGAATACACCGGCGGCAGAGACACCTCCTGCATCCTCCCCGGCCACAGAAACTCCAGCAGAGCCTGCAACCGGAGCCAGCACAGTGCCGATGACCGCAGTCCAGGCAGCCACGCCTGACGCCACTGCGCCAGCCCCATTTATCGGGGGAATCCCGGCTGTGGAGAATCCGCCCGCTGCTCCCAATGCCAACACCTCCGACGCCCCTCCGGCAACGACAGCAGCAGTGACAGATGCTGGTTCACCGGTCATGCCGCCTGCCACAACCGGCGCGGCAGGAACACCGCCTGCCCCAGGTGAGCTGACGCTGACGCCGGATCCAGCCACGGCCACCTCTGGCGCACTAGCCGCCATGGCCCCGGTGGCCACGCCTGGAGCACCTGCTGCCGATCCCAATCTGCCGCCGATGCCTCCTGGATATGAGGCCCCGCCAACCGGACTGCCACTGACGCAGCCGGACGTGCCGCAGCCGGCGTCTGGTTTTTGGACCATCGAGCAGGTTTTTCCTGTGCTGCCGTATGCCTCCTACTCCGCCAAAGGCAAACGCCACCTGCTGTACCGCACGCAGACGGTGCTGAAAGAGGCAGGCCTTTATAAATCCACCCTGGACGGGGCGGCTGGGTCAGGCACTCACAGTGCCATCGTGATATTCCAGGTGCGCAACAATCTCATCCCGAACGGCCTCCTGGATCTGCCCACTCTTGCCGCTTTGAACCTTTCCGCCGAGCCGGACAAACCTGACTGGGCCCCTTCTTACAGCAGCGGCAGTTCCTCCGGTTATCGCAAGCGCACTCCGCCCAAAGAGGAACCCGGCTTCTTCCAGAAAACGGGCGATACCTTCAAACGCATTTTCAAGTAAAGAGCTCCAGGCTGGCAGGTAGGGAACGGCTCATCCGGCTATTCGCCGGCTGGAATGTTGGCGCTTTGCAGGTGCTGGAGGGCCGACTGGATGTTTTCACCCACAAGGGCGGCAAAGTTCACCTGCCTGACGTCCAGGGTGGCCGGAAGGGTGAAGGTGACTTCCAAAATTCCCTTCCCGCTTGCCTTGAGCGTTTTCCTCTCAATGCGGCTGCCATCCCCGCCTTTGAGGGTGACGAGGACGGTTTTCTCTCCCAGGGCTGCGGGGAAGTCATGGCTGACTTTGACGATGGCGGGCTGGCCAGGGTGGACGGCCTCCGGCACCTGCATCTGGATGAGGGGCGGGCCGTCAGGGGTCTTCAGACCGGTTTTGGAAGCACCCTTGGCGTTCTTTTTGTTAGGCGCATTGACAGCCTTTTTGCTCGCACCGGCGGCGGCTTTGCGGGCCTTGCGGCTGACCGTGGTTTTTTCCAGGTCCTGCATCCAGGCCTCGCGGAAGGCAGGATCGTCACGTTTGCGGAAGACTTCCAGGAGCGGGTCACCGGTGCGGGCCATCCATTCTTCCAAGGCGGTCTCCAGGGTGCTGCGCTGGGCTGCATGGGCGGGCAGGTCCACGAGGTTGGTCAGGGCATCGGCATCGTAGCGGATGTCGTAAAGCTCCTCTGGCGTACGATTTTCAAATAGGGCGACGCGGGCGGCAATGGTCTCGTCCTTGGCGGCCAGTGCGCGCATCTGGCGGTAGGTGGACGTGCCCATGGTAGCACCGCTCATGATGCGTGTACCGTTGGACCAGGGATTGAAGAGGTAGAGAAAGTCCTTCGTCTGCACGGCACGCATGGGCGTGCGCTGGCCACCGGAGTTTTCATGGTAGGATTTAAAGACCATGTCACGCCCGGCCTGTTTTTCCCCTTTGAGAACGGGAGCGAAAGAGCGGCCGTCCATGCCCTCCGGCAGCGGCTGGCCGGTGATCTCCAGCAGGGTGGGCAGGAGGTCCACGGCGGAGACGAGGTGGTCTTCATCCACGCTGCCGGGACGCGTGACTCCCGGCCAGACGATCATGAGGGGCGTGCGGGAGCTGTGATGGTAAAGCTGGGTTTTGGCAAAGGGCAGCGGCATGCCGTGGTCTGACAAAAACAGGATCACGGTGCGGTCCGCCTGACCAGATTCCTGGAGCGCCTTGAGAATGGCGCCCACGCAGTCATCCGCGCGGCGGACGGAGGAGTAATAATGGGCCAGTTCCTTGCGGATGATGGGGTCGTCATGCAGGAAGCCGGGGACGGGTACTTCCTCGGGCGTGAAGACCTTGGAGGGAACGTGCGCATCTGGCACCATGGCACCGCCTTTGCCCTCGGCATAAAAGGGTTTGTGAGGATCGGCCACATTCATCATGAGGCAGAAGGGTTTGCCGGCCTCTTTGGCGGCGGCGATGCCCTGCCGCAGGGAGGCGGCATAGGAGGGGGCGTCCTTCGGGTGCACTTTATTGCCTTCGTTATCGGTATCCAGCACGATGTCCCAGGGATAAGGCACGTAGGGGGTGGAGTGGGGGACCTTTCCCCGGATGCCGGTGAACCAGCCGCCGGCCTTCATGAGATCCCCCAGCACGGGGTATTTGACCTGCTCTTTGGGCAGAGCGGAAAAACCCTGGATACCGGTGTTATGCGGGTATCTGCCAGACCACATGACATTGCGGGAGGGCATGCAGTTTCCCACCACCACGTGGGCCTGGGCAAAGCGCATCCCCTGCCCTGCCAGCGCATCCATGTGCGGAGTGGTGCCAGGGAGCTTGCAGCCGTAAACGCCGACGGAATCGCAGCTCATGTCATCCGTGGTGATGATGAGCAGATGGTTAGGCGGGGCCTCCGCCGCCGGGGAGATGCCGGCGGCGAGCAGGCTGGCGAGGCCGATGACAAGGAGGAATGCGGTGCGGATCATGGTGGCGCATGGAACGCAGAAAAGGGTGGAGCATTTCAAGGGAAGAGGTGCGGACGCAAAAAGCCCCATGAATGCGAAAGGGCATCCACGGGGCGGAGGGGGGCGCGCATTGGCAGTCCGGCTCCTGGAGCAAGGACGAACCTCAGGCGTTACTGGGGGCGGACGCCGGTGCCGCTGTTGGCGCTGCCGCTCTGGCCGGCACCGCTGGCACTGCTGCCGGTGCCGCCAGTGGTGCCTGTGCTGCGGGTGGCGGCCTCAGCGGAGGGTGTGGTGGTTTCCTTCACGTCCTTGTCTTTGACATCGGTGGCTGGACGGTCCGTGGCGGCGTCAGTGTCTGCCTTGGGGTTCACACGCTCACGGCCAGGACGTTCCGTATTGTTTCGGTTCTTGTTAGGCCGTTCACGCTGGGCGCCCATTTTGGAGAATTCTTCACGGCTGATGCTGCCGTCCTTGTTGACATCCAGGCGGTCAAACATGGCAGCGTTGTTGCGGGCGCGGTCCGGGGTGTTTTTGGCTGCATCGGTCTTGTCTGCATCGTGTTTGCGATCGGCGGCAGGGCGGGCGGCCTCGCCGGCATTGGTGCCGCTTTCAGTTCCGGAGGCCGGACCAGCACCGCTGGCGGTGCCGCCTTTGGTCTGTGCGGAAAGCATCAGGGGTGTGCAGGCCAGGCCTGCGATGAGCAGAGATTTAACGAAGGTATTTTTCATGATAACAAGATATTTGGTTAGGCATCCCGCAGCCATGGAGAACATCGCTCACACCAGCGGGGGACTGAGACAGTTCGGCAGCCTGGGAGAAGGCGGATGTATGTTTGTGATAAAGTTTGTTGGGGCGGCCGTGACCGGGTCTTCAGGGGTTCACAAAAGACATCCGGGAAGGGTCTTTCTTGCGAAGCCTTTTTGAAACTTCACCCCACCCTTTTCCTGTTATGAACACTTCCCTTTATCATCGTCTGGGCATTGCCGCCCTGCTGCTTTCCCCCGTTTTGCTGCCTGCCCAGGACCGCGAAATGAATACCAACCGTGCTCCGGCCAGCAATTCAGTGAAGGAGGGCGACCGGGGCAATGAGGCCAGCATGAAGGTGGGCATCAACCAGGCCATTTCAGATCTGCTGCACAATCCGGACGGTCTTTTCCAAAGGCTGGACACTGACAGCAACGGCCAGTTGAGCCCGGAGGAATTCAAGCGCATGACATCCGTGGGCAGCGCGGGTACCGCAGCCAACACCGGCACCACGGGCATCACCGGGGCCACGGGCGCCACCGGCGTGAGCGGCCAGGCAATGCAAACCGGGGTGGGCGGAGATCCCGCCACGGCACCGGCGACTCCTCAAGCCACCTCCAGCACCGGAGCCCCAGCGACAGAGGGAGAAACGACCGCGCCGACCAACCCCACCAAACCGAACCTGCCCGAAGTGCCCGCCAACCCCGGCCTCCCTGCCAAACCCGGCCAGCCAGAGGCACCCGCCGCTCCGAACAACCCGTCCAACCCGCAGCCCCCTGGCACGCCTGCCCAAGCACCCGCTGCGCAGGCAGACCCGTAAAAAGCATGACGCTCGTGCCTAACAAAAAATCATTCACCACCCCTTTTGCACTCTTATGACTCCCATTAATCTCATCCCCCCCACGCACGAGCAGTCCGTCTTCACCTTTCATGTGGAAGAACCTCTGGCAAACCGGTTCCTGGATCACCTAAAACAGAAAGGACTGGAGCCATGGCGCCCCCCTGTGCCGCTGGAAAAGGATGCACCGGACGGAGAGCAGGTCATCCAGATCGAGGTGGAGACCACTGCCACGGAGGAGATGCTGCAGGATCTCATTCGTGAGTTTCTTAACGGGCGCTAAGCAGCCCGGTTTCTCACCCAGCCTTCATTCTCGTCATGCCTCATGCAGCCTCGTCGCTGCATGAGGCATCATGCATGGCAGGCCCTGCTTCCTGATGAAAGCACCCGTACCCTGCGTGCGTCTTCCAGTGGCGTACACCTCCCCGATGGTGCATCCCGCTTGTGAAGTCGCCTGGCGTGGCGCACCATGGGCCATGGCTTTTGACCCGCATCGTGAGCTCCATTTTTCGCTGGAGGACGGCACGCCGCTGAGCGTGCGGTCCATCCGGCCGGAGGACCGTGATTTCATTGCGGAGGCCTTTCGCCGGCTGTCGCCGGAGGCACGGTACTTCCGCTTCTGGACGCGGGTGCGGGAGCTGAATCCGAAGCTGATTGATTCCATCTGCTCCCCGGACCAGAAGGACCACGTCGCCTGGGTGGCCAGGCATCAAACGCGGGAGGACATTCCAGGCATCGGCGGAGGCTCGTTCTGGCGGTTGAAGGATGATCCGCAGGCGGCGGAGATTTCCTTCACCGTGGCGGATGAGTTTCAGGGAAAAGGCGTGGGCACGCTGCTGCTGGCGGTGCTTTGGGAGCATGCTTTGACGCTGGGAATCACCCGTTTTGTCGGCCATGTGCTGCATGAAAATGTCTCCATGCGTGCCTGGTGGGATGCGCTGGGGGCCATGGAGCAGGAGGCGCCGCGCCACTGGCTCACCACGCTGGTTTTGGATGAGGCTCTGCTGGAAAACAATCACGCGGGTAACGGTCTGCGCCTCCGCCTCGCCCAGGTGCGGACCTGGATGAGTGAACCGGATGCCGCTGCGGCTGTTGAATAAATCGCGTTGAAGGATTGACCCGCTCCCGCGTTTCTGTCTTTCTTCCTGCCGTGACTCCCGAATCCATCCAACTTCTGTATCTTTCCATCGGCTCCGTGGCCGTGCTCGTCATCCTCATCGCCTGGCTGCGGATGAATGCTTTTCTGGCTCTGCTGCTGGCCTCCATGGTCATGGGGATAGGCTCGGGCATGGAGACGATGAAGATGGTGAAGGCCTTTGAAGGCGGCATGGGCGGCACTCTGGGCGGCATCGCCGGGATTTTGGGCCTGGGCACCATTTTAGGTGGCCTGCTGGCGGCATCGGGAGGTGCGGAGGTGCTGGCCAAGGCGCTGATTAATCTCTTCGGTCCCAAGCGCGTTCACTGGTGTCTCATGGTGCTGGCTTTGCTTATCGGTCTCACCACCTGGTTTGCCGTGGGCCTGGTGATGCTGCTGCCCATCCTGCTGACATTGGCCAAGGAAACCAAGGAGCCGTTTTTGAAACTGGCCATCCCCATGCTGGCCGTGCTGTCCATCATGCACGGTGTCATGCCGCCGCATCCGGGGCCAGTGGTGGCCCTGCAGGCGCTGGGCGCGGACCTGGGCAAGGTCATGCTTTGGGGCCTGCTCGCCGCCGTGCCGGTGGCCGCCATTTCGGGGCCCATCTTCGCGCGCTGGGCCGTGCGCCATGTTCAGGTCATCGCCCCGGAGCCGCCGCCGATTGATCCCTCCATGGCCAACCGCCGCCTGCCGTCCCTGGCCGTCACCGTGGCTGTGCTCACGGTGCCCATTTTCCTGCTTATGACCCAGACGGCGGCCGAGCTGCTGGAGGAGAACCCTGAGCATATCATGCGCCAGATCACCGCCGTCATTGGCAATCCCACCGTGGCCCTGGGCATCTCCGTCATCTTTGCCGGCCTGGTCTTCCGGTTCAGCCGCAGCGAGTCGCTGAAGATTGGAGAAAAGGCCATCGCTGCGGTGGGCATGACGCTGCTCGTGGTGGGCGGTGGTGGCGGATTCAAAGGTGTGCTGGAGGCCAGTGGCGCTGCGAATGCCATTGGCGACATGGCCCAGGCGGCGCACCTGCCGCCGCTGGTGTTTGGCTGGGTTTGCGCTGCGATGGTGCGCGTAGCCACCGGCTCCGCCACGGTCGCCATTGTCACCGCCAGCGGCTTGGTGGCCCCCCTCGTCATTGGCAATCCGGATGTCAATCCGGAGCTGGTTGTCGTCGGCATCGGCTGCGGATCGCTGTTCCTTTCGCACCTGAACGATGCCGGTTTCTGGATCGTCAAAGAGACCCTCGGCATGACCGTCGGCCAGACGCTCCGCACCTGGACGGTTACGGAGACACTGGTCGGCATCACCGGCCTGTTTGTGGCCTGGGGCCTGGACATGATTTTTTAAGCCAGACATCATTTCACCGTCAAAGCAGCGCATTTGCGCCACAGCATCGCCTGCAAGAACGGGCGATGTCTGGCGCATGAGACGGAACATTGATTTTGGCAACCATGCCCACCGCTGCCTGTTCTGGAACGACTGCGTGCAGGCGCATCTTTTGGGACTGAAGACCGGCTGCACCAGCTTTGAGGCCTGCTTCCCGGAGGATGCCACGGTCATCATTACCTTTGGCGAGGCCAGCGCCCGCATTGCAGGGTGTGACCATGCCCTCCGGGCTGGCGATCAGGTGCAAGTGCCCCAGGCCAGTCCATTCCGTCTCATCACCCGGAGCGAAGCGGATGTCATGCTGCTGCTCAAAAAATAAGGCCAGCAGAATCATCTTCTTCATCTCCGGCATCAGCGGCCTGGTCGTCACACCATTGCCAAAGCCAACGATGAAAATCACGGCGCAGGCTGCGTCTCCGGAGATATTTTCCAGATGCGTTTTAGAATGCAGGCATCTCACTTCTTCTTAACTTCCTTCACCGCAGGCAAAACGAGGCCGTTTTGCAGCAGCGTCAGCCCCAGGATCTTGCCATCGGCATTACGGTTGAAGACCAGTGCGGCCTCCACCACGTCGAATTCAAACCTCTCCCCGCCCATGTCAAAAACGGGTGCCGCTCCCTGATCTTCCATTTGCGCGTAGAGTGTGCGTCCGCGCACCGTCAGCGCCATCTTTTTCATACCTAACACAAAGTAGGTGCCTGCATAGGGCTTCAGCTCCTCCGCCGTGTGCAGGGTGATTTTTGGAGCCGGCGCCTCCGTCCTCCGCCACACCTTTTCACGGCCGTTTTGAAACAGTGTCAGGGACTTCACCCGGTCCTCCTCCCGGTTAAAGCGGATCTCTGCATTCACCACCTTCAGAAAAAAATGGTCCTTCTCTTTGGCAAACATCGGCAGGAAAGACTGGCCCGTCAGCCGGCCCCAGAGCTGGCCTTCATGCATCAGCATGGTGAATTTTGAATCAGGACCCATCTCATACACCCCCGGATACTCCTGCATCACCGCCGCCCCCAGCGTCACCTCCTTGGGCATCACCCGGGGCGGTTCCACATGGGTCTGTGAGATGACGCTCATGCCGTCCATCTGCGTGTTATTGATGAGCGTCACCCGCACGATGTTCTTTTCCGGGATCACCTGCAGACCCGTGCGGTAGCCGCCGGTGCCGCCGCTGTGGGTCCAGGAGGTCTGGCCGTATTGTTTGCCAATGAACGGCCCCAGGCCGATGTGGCCACCAACCTCCGTCTCCGCGTGCGGCTGCATGGCCAGGGCAATCGCCTGCGCCAGCGGCGTGCTTTCTGGCTTTGCCAATGCCTGGCCAAATTTCACCAAATCGGCCGTCGTGGACCTCAGCGCTCCCGCACCGGCCACGGCATCGAAGTGCCACGACTTCACCCGTTTCTCTTCTTGGTTAGGCGGGGCCAGTGGCAGCTTGCTCCCTGTGATGGTCATGCGCGTGTCCTGCAGTCCCAGCGGCACGCAGATTTTTTTTACCACCGCATCTTCCCAGCTCATGCTATAGACTTTACCCAGCAGATGCCCCAGCAGGCCCACGCCCAGATTGGAATAGCTGCATGGAAATGGCGCTTCGCCTTTGAGCCTGGCCTGGGTCAGAAATTCCACCATCAGCTTCTCGTCATAGGCCGCATACGGATCACCCTCGCGCACCCCGGCGCCGTGATTTCCCGGCAGCCGCGGCAGGCCACTGGTATGCGTGGAGAGCTGTTTCAGCGTGATGGCGGCGATACGCGGATCTTTAAACTCCAGCTTCGCATCCAGCAGCTTCGCGATGGGCGTGTCCAGCGTCACCTTCCCCTCCACCACCGCCTGTGCCAGCAGCAGCCCGGTGAAGACCTTGGTGATGGAGCCTATCTCAAACAGCACCTTCCCTTCGTAGTCCTCCTTCTTCTCCTTGGGCGAGGCAAAACCTGCCAGGGTCACTTTCCCGTCAACGCTCTCCCCGGTGGCGATGCCGCCCGCCTTCAGTTTCTTGGCGGCTTCCTCCGCCACCTCTGCCAGTGGCCGGTCCGCAGCGAATGCCAGCGTCTGAGCGAAGAGAAGTAAGGACAATAAAAGGCGCATGCGCGCCAGACTAGAGAGTTTACTCGTCGTTAGGCAAGTGCGGAGTACAGCCATCCATGCTAGCTTTTTCCATGTCCCCAGACTGGCAGCGCCTTTTCCCCGCCACGGACCATCGTTTTCAGATGGGCCTGCGTCTGGGCGATGCGCGCTCGTTTTGGAGCACGCAGGATGCGACTGGAAAAGTGTACTCCGAGCGCCAGTCCTGGCTGGATTTGGACTCCGCTCACTACCGGGCCGAAATCCCCGATGGCGCGCCTGCCCTGGCGGAAGCCCGCACCTGGATCCGCCAGTGGACCGCCACCTGCGAGCCGGACTGGATCGTCCTTTCAGACGGCCTCCGTGATGAGCCGCGCGTGCTCGGCGGGGAGGTCGTGTTTCCCTCCTCCTGGTCCCTGCCTGAAAAAGTCGGGCTGCCGCTTTCCGCCGTCCATGGCCCCGTGCCCGGCCTGGAAGCCAGCCTGGGCAAAGCCATCCAAACTTTCCTTTCCCGCATCCAGCCCGAGGCCGCCTGGGAGCGGGACAACTGGGGTCTCAGTGCCGATGCCGAGCTGAATCATCACCCGTCCCGAAATCTGCCCGGTCTTGATGCGAGTGCCCGCCTGCACACCACCTGGCTGCGTCTGGAACGCCAGTTCCTGACGCGTCTGCCGTTGAGCAAAGCCCTGCTTTTTGGCATCCGCGTCAGTCATCACCGGCTGGATGAACTGGCCGCTGATCCAGAGGTTGCGGCTGGCCTAACAAGAGCTTTGGAAACAATGGAAAAAAACATCGCCCATTATAAAGGCCTGCAACATGCGCGTGAGCCGCTGCTGCGCGAGCTGCGCTCCCATCTCGATTAAAAGACTTGGTTCCGATACAGGACCATCCGGTTAATGCGGTCAAGGCCGACGAGGCGGCTGTGATCCGCAAACCATACAAAACGCCCCAAATCGACTGGTGCTTTTGGAAGATGCTGAACCCACTCCATATCCGGGGAATCTGAAGCGGCGAGTCCATGAACCCATGCATCCATTTCCTCAGCCGGGATGACAGCCAGCAGACGGATATCCCACTCGCTCGGACCTGGGATTATTCCGGTGCCGCCATCCATAAAAGCAATCTCAAAATGAAGGTCCTCATAGCTGCGGCGGAAATTTACATACTGTTCTAAAAATGCCTTCTTCGAAGCAAGCGTGCTGAAGGCATCGCTCGTGGTATGGGTTGACATGCTTTTCTTGCACCCCGCTATGCCGATGGCAAATAACAGAATTAGGACAGGCAGTGCATTTTTCATTTGGGAGACTGTTTTGGGAGATCGCAGGTATTGCTGAGTACATTTATCAAGAGGGTGGACCCGGGAAAACATAGAGCCCGCTCACTCCGGCAACCACCGATAATGCCCCGTCAGCGGAAACTCAAAGAGCCGGTTTTCCAGCTTGGGTCCGCTGCCGATGTTGTGGACGATCCAGGGCGTCTCCCCGCCATCAGGCGCAGGCACCACGATGGCGATGTGAGGCAGCCTCCCGGCCACGGTGCAGGTGATGAGGTCGCCGGGCAGGTAGTCGGCCGGATTTTGTGTGGCGGGCAGGGAGGCCCCCTGGCGCTTGAAAAAGGTCTGCAAATTGGGCACGCGCCGATGATCAATATTCGTGTCCGGTTTGGCCAGGCCCCAGTTTTTCGGATAGGCGGAAAAATGCCGCTTCATGTCCTCATGCACCAGCTTTTGCAGGTCGTGGCCCAGTGCCCGGTAACTGCGGATCACCACATCGGTGCATACTCCTGTATCCGCTGGCACATCGCCGCCAGGGTAGGAGATGCGCACGTAGGCCCCGTCATAGCGCACGGTGGCGGCGGTCCGGTCCAGGGCCGCGTGGCAAAGGCGCACTGCCAGGCTGGATTCTGCATTCGGCAGCCGGGCGCGGGAGGCCGCCGCCTGATCCGCCGGGTCCGCTTTGCAGGAGGAGGTGCAGAGAATCAAAAGGGCAAAAAGGCAATGGCGCATGGCGGGTGAAGCTTGGATGTCCGGGGTGGAGCGGATGTTCAACCGATGGCCGATTCCACCCCTGTGATGGACTTTCCTACGGACTGACAAGGATGTCTCTGACTTTCGCAAGAATGGAGAAGGGGTGTCGTATCCGCAGTGTCCTGATTTTTATTCTTGGCTTGGTTAGGCCAGGCTGTTAACTTTAGTTGTTCAATTTCAATCCCCATCACGCCATGTTTCGTATTCCTGGAGCCCTCGGCAAAGACCTGTGTGACAAAGACCTGGGCATGACCCGGCGCGACATCCTGCGTGTGGGCGGTGCCTCCATGATGGGCCTCACGCTCAACGGCATGTTCCGTGCGCAGGCCGCCTCCGTCAATTCTCCCGCCGCCGGCCGTGTCGGCTGGGGCAAGGCCAAGCACGTCCTCATGATCTATCTCCAGGGCGGCCCCAGCCACCTGGACCTTTGGGATCCCAAGGAAAACGTGCCGGACAAGGTGCGCTCCGCCTTCAAGACCATCCCCACCAAAGTTCCCGGCCATCATTTCACCGAGATCCTGCCGCAACTGGCCAAGGTGAACGACAAGTTCACCATGATCAATTCGATGAGCTACACGCCTAACGGATTGTTCAACCACACGGCTGCCATCTACCAGATCATGACCGGCTACACGACGGACAAGGTCAGCCCCTCCGGCCAGCTTGAGCCACCGAACGCCAAGGACTTCCCAAACTTCGGCAGCAACATCATCCGCCTGAAGCCCATGGATGAGCCCATGCTTCCTTTCGTGATGCTGCCGCGCCCGCTGCAGGAATCCAACGTCGTCGGCAAAGGCGGTACCGCCGGTTTCCTGGGCAAGGCTTATGATCCCTACACCCTCTATCCGGACGGCGACGACCTGGACATGGGCAAGATGGACCGCATTAAAATCGAAGATCTCCAGCTCCGCCCGGACCTCTTCAGTGTCCGCCTCCAGCGCCGTGCCAAACTGCGCGATGCCATCAATGACCAGATGCCCACTATCGAGGCCGCTGTGAAGGACATGAGCCTCGATAGCTACTATGACCAGGCCCTGAACCTCATCGCCAGCGGCCGTGCCCGCGATGCCTTCGCCCTGGACCGTGAATCTCCGAAACTGCGCGACCGCTATGGCCGCAACACGTTCGGCCAGAGCTGCATGCTCGCCCGCCGTCTCATCGAGGCTGGCACCCGCGTGGTGGAGCTCATCTGGCCCAAGGTCGCCAACTCGGACAACCATTCCTGGGATCACCACGTCGGCCTGACCCAGCGCATGAAGAACCAGAGCGGCCCCATGCTGGACCAGGGCCTCAGCGCCCTCTTTGAAGATCTGGACTCCAGCGGCCTGCTGGATGAAACCCTCGTCGTCGCCCTTGGCGAATTCGGTCGCAGCCCGGAAAAAGGCGTCTCCACCTCCGGCAACGGCAACAGCGCCGACGGTCGCGACCACTGGCCTTACTGCTACACCGCCGTTATTGGCGGTGCCGGCATCAAGCGCGGTTACATCCATGGCAAGTCCGACAAAACCGGCTCGTCACCCCTCGAAGACCCCGTGCACCCCACGGAGCTTCTCGCCACGATTTACCACGCCGTCGGCATTGATCCTGAGACCATCGTTTACAACCACCTCAACCAGCCCCGCGAGCTGGTGAAGGCCAAGCCGGTGACGAAGCTGTTCGCCTGATTGGGTTCTCCTTTACTGCACACGGTGGGTTGCTCCAGGGCGGCTCACCGTGTTAGCGTATTTGGGGTTGGCAGAACTTGGGCCGCGCCTCATTATTGGTCACGCTCAAATCCAAGAGCGTCCTAACATGTGCCGTCACCTTTTTCATCACGCCGTCTTCGTTTTGATGGCGGTCCTCACACCGTCCCAGGGGCTGGCGGAGCAGAAGCCCAACGTGCTTTTTATTGTTCTGGATGACCTGAATGATTGGACAGGTTTCCTCGGTGGTCATCCCCAGGCCCGGACACCGAACATGGACCGCTTGGCGCAAAGCGGCATGCTCTTTACGAACGCGCACTGTGCTGCCCCATCTTGCAACCCCTCGCGGGCGGCTGTCTTCACCGGTATTCCTCCTCACCAATCAGGCATTTATAACAACTCCCAAAAATTGCGGGATGTACTCCCGGACAAGGTCCTGCTGCCTCGTCATTTTTCTGATCACGGTTACTGGTCTGCAGGTTCAGGCAAGCTGCTGCACTACATCATTGATCCCTCCTCTTGGGACGATTACTTCCCTGAAAAGACCAAAGACTATCCCTTTCCCCGTACTTACGTTCCTTCAAAGCGCCCTGTCAGCCTGCCAGTCGCAGGTGCGTGGCAGTACGTGGAAACCGACTGGGCTGCCCTGGATTTGAGCGATGAAGAATATGGTGGAGACTGGCTGGTGAGCCGCTGGATCGGCGAGCAACTCCAACGCAAACACGACAAACCCTCCTTCCTTGCCTGCGGCATCTACAGGCCTCATGAGCCTTGGTTTGTCCCCCGGAAGTACTATGAGCCATTTCCTTTAAACTCCATCCAGACCGGTCCCGGTTATGAGGCAAACGACCTGGAGGATGTGCCGACTGCCGGACGACAGGTCGCACGGAATCGTTACTTTGAGCATATTCAAAAGGAAGGGCAGTGGAAACAGGCTATCCAGGCTTATCTGGCGTCTATTTATTATGCCGATGCTATGGTCGGACGTGTCCTGGATGCGCTGGAGAAAAGCCCGGCGCGGGAAAATACCATCGTCGTCCTCTGGAGTGACCATGGCTGGCACCTGGGGGAGAAAGAGCACTGGCAAAAATTCACAGCATGGAGGCTATGTACCCGTGTACCCCTCATCATTCACGTGCCTCCCGGTTGCCCAGGCCTGCCAGGCGGCACCAAAGCTGGGTCTGTCTGTGATCAATCCGTCAGCCTAACCAGTCTTTACCGCACCTTGAGCGAGCTTTGCGGGATTCCCTCTCTGCCGCAGGCGCAAGTGCCCAGCTTGGTTCCCCTGTTGAAGGCCCCTCAGGGAGATTGGCCACACTCAGCTATCACGCAACTAAGCCATCCTGAAAGCTATTCCGTGAGCCAGGCTCATTGGAGATACATCCATTATGAAAACGGTGATGAAGAACTTTATCACACAGCTGACGACCCCTACGAAAAAATAAATCTCCTCCACAGCACGCCCAAAGAAGAGCATCTGAGGCGGGCCACGGAGCTTCGCAGCCACGCACCTGCGAAGGCTGTCCCCGTTCCGGCCGTTCCGCTTGCCTCACTGCCTGCACTCCCTTGGTATCCGGCGGGGGCTGACCCTTCTCCGCCCTCCCAGCCTGACGGCAACCCTTTGAGTATCACTTTCGTCAATCATCGGGAGGAGCCGGTGGACATGTTTTGGATTTCACCGGCTGGGGAGGCTAAGCCCTTTGGCCGCCTCCATCCGGCCAAGACCCAAGAGCGAAAGTCGCGTCCAGGGGTGGTTTGGGAATTCCGTTCCCTCCAGGGGAAACCTCTAGGCTACTTCAAGGTGGGGGACAGACAGGCCAGGGGAGACATTCCTGATACCCTTTCTCCTGGCCGTTGATCATGATGAGGAGGAAAAACGAAATAAAAAAGCCCGGGCTCATCACCCGGGCTTTTTTGTCATTGAAAGGGCACGATTACTCCACCCGCATCACGCCGTTCATGATCACGCCGTGACCGGGAAAGGTGCAGATGTAGGGATACTCGCCCACGGCAGGGGCGGTGAATTCGAGCGTCTCGCTCTGGTTGGGCTGCAGCAGCTTGGTGTGGTAAAGGATGTCCGGGGATTCAGGCACGTAGCCTTTCGCCATGCCATCCGGGGAGGTGGCCATCTGCATGGCCAGGGCCAGCAGCTTGTCCTTGGAGCCGGGAACGCCGATCACCAGGTTGTGCATCTGGGGTACGGCGGGATGGACGTTGTTAAAGGTCAGCTTCACGGCCTGGCCGGCTTTCACGGAGAATTCTTTGAGGTCATAGGCCAGCGGGTTGGCCACATCCACTTTGATGGTAATTTCAGCAGCGGCGGGGGCAGGCGTCGTTCCGGCAGCCGTGACCGCAGGGGCCGCATCCGCAGCGGGCGCAGGAGCCGGGGCGGGATCTGTGCCCGCCACGGGAGCCGCAGCAGCAGGAGCCGCCGCTGCCTCAGTCGTGGCGGCTGGGGCAGCTTCGGCCACCTCCTCCACATCGTTCCAGCCGGAGGTCTCAGCCTTGCTGCCGATCAGCAGTGTCACCGCCCAGAACAGGGTGAAACCGGCGATAACAACGGCCAGGATGACATTGATGATTTTCCAGATGGAGCCGGATTCTTCAGAAGTTGGATGGGGATGCGCAGACATGGCTTGGTTTTTCGGAGCTGGATACAAGCACATGCCGCCCCAAACGCAACCACCAAGCGGTCCTCCGCTTGCAACCCCGGCCCTCATCGCCACGTTTCATACATATCATGAGCGACCCAACCCCCAAACACACCAACGCCCTCATCCGCGAAAAGTCGCCGTACCTCCTCCAGCACGCGCACAATCCCGTCAACTGGCTGCCCTGGGGGGACGAGGCCATCGCCAGGGCCAAGGCTGAGGACAAGCCCATCTTCCTCTCCAGTGGCTACTCCACCTGCCACTGGTGCCACGTCATGGAGCGGGAATCTTTTGAAAACGAGGAAATCGCCGCATACATCAATGAGCACTTCATTCCCGTGAAGGTGGACCGCGAGGAGCGTCCGGACGTGGACCTCACTTACATGACGTATGTCCAGGCCGCCAGCGGCGGCGGTGGCTGGCCCATGTCCGTCTTCCTCACGCCGGACCTGAAGCCATTCTTCGGCGGCACCTATTTTCCGCCGGAAAACGCCCAGGGCCGCATCGGTTTTAAAAACCTGCTCATCGAGCTGCAAAAAGCCTGGATGGAGGACCGCGAAAAAGTCCTGGCCAGCTCTGACCGTTCCATTTCCAAACTCCAGGAATACCTGGACGGCGAAAACGCCGACACCCCGGTGGAGACCGATGCCCTGGTGCAAAAGGCCTATGACGACCTCTCCAGCAGCTACGATTACCACGAGGCTGGCTTCAGCAGCGCGCCCAAATTCCCCCGCTCCAGCCCCATCAGCCTCCTCCTGCGCATCCACCTCGCCTGGCAGAAGGATGAGGCCCGCAAAAGCGAGGCCGACTGGGCCGCTGAGATGTCCGTGAAAACCCTGCGCGCCATGGCCAATGGCGGCATGTGGGACCACGTGGGCGGCGGCATGCACCGCTATTCTGTGGATGGTTACTGGCACATCCCGCACTATGAAAAAATGCTCTATGACCAGGGCCAGCTCCTCTGGGCCTATGCGGATGGCTACCTCATCACCCAGTCCCCCTTTCTCGCGGATGTGGCGCGTGACATTGTCACCTATGTGGTGAGGGACATGCGCCATGAAAAAGGCGGCTTTTACTCTGCTGAAGATGCCGACAGTTATGCCCAGGAAGGCGACGACCATAAAAAAGAAGGCGCGTTTTACGTCTGGAAGGCCAGCGAGATTGACGAGATTCTCGGCAAGGAAGAGGGAAGCATTTTCCGCTACTCCTTCGGTGCCCGTCGCGATGGCAATGCCCGCCCGGAGAGCGATCCGCACAACGAGCTGACCGGCCTGAACACCCTCTTCCGCGCTTTTTCCATCAAGAAAACCGCCGAGTTCTTCAAGAAGACTCCGGAGGAGATCTTGGACATCCAGGCCCGGGGTTTGAAGCTGCTTTTCGAAGCCCGCGCCAAGCGCATCCGCCCGCATCTGGATGACAAGATCATCACCGCCTGGAACGGCCTCCTCATCTCCGGCCTGGCCCGTGCCGGGGCCGCCTTAGGAGAAGCCAGCTTCCTCAAACTCGCCGCCGAGGCCGCGCAGTTTCTCCATGACGAACTCTGCGCCACCCCCGGCAAAGGCCTGCACCGGAGCTGGCGCGCCGGCGAGCGCGGCCCCAAAGGTTTCGCCGCCGATTACGCCAGCCTCATTCACGGCCTGCTGGATCTCTATCAGGCCGAATTCGATGCGAAGTGGCTGCAATGGGCCGCCGCCCTTCAGGAAGAAATGGACAGCCTCTTTCTCGACAAGAAAAACGGCGGCTACTACAGCGTCCACACCGACATGGCCCATTCCGTCCTGCGCATCAAAGAGGACTACGACGGTGCCGAGCCCTCGCCGAATTCCCTCGCCGCGCTCAATCTCGCCCGCCTCGCCGCCATGCTCGACCACAAAGCCTATGCGGACGAGGCCGCAAAGATCATCACCCTCTTTGGCAAGACACTTCAGGAAAGCCCCGCCGCCGTCCCCGTCCTCGTCATGGCGGCGGATTTCCTGGAGCGCGGCAAGCAGCAGATCGTCCTCGCCGGGGACAAGTCCTCGCCCGAATTCCAGGCGCTCGCCGCCATCGTCCATCACCGCCTGCTGCCTCACGCCGTGCTTCTGCACGCCGATGGCGGCGCAGGCCAGGCATGGCTGGGCAGCAAAAACGAAGCCCTTGCCGCCATGCAGCCCGTGAATGGAAAACCCGCCGCCTACGTCTGCCAAAACTACACTTGCCAGGCCCCTGTCACTTCCGGGGAAGCGCTGGAGAAGCTGCTGGCCTGAGGGTGATTTGGCATTGATGCTGCGTCTGCTTCCCTGTTGAATCTCCCCCATGCTCCGCTTCCTCTTCAGCCGCCTCTTGCAGGGCTTTATCGTCATCCTGGGCGTGCTCTGCATCACCTTCGTGCTGCTGAAGAGCGCCCCTGGATCGCCGATGCAGAGCGAGCGGAACATCCCCGAGCATATCCGCCAGCAGCAGGCCGTTGTGCTTGGTCTGGACAAGCCGGTGTATGTGCAGTTCTGGCGGCATCTCGTCAGCTTTGCGACCTTTGATTTCCCCGCTTCCTCCAAGAATCCCGGACGTGGCGTGGATGAGATCATCATCCAGGCCTTTCCTGTCTCCGCCACCGTTGCCTTGGCGGCGCTGGCCATCGCCATTGGCGTCGGCATTCCCATGGGGGCGCTGGCCGCTGTCCGTGCCCATACCTTTGATGACCGGGCGTGCATGTTCATCGCCACCCTGGGCATCTGTACGCCCAGCATGGTCCTGGGGCCGGTGATCGCCCTGGTGCTTGGTTTAAAACTGCGCTGGTTCAATGCTTCCGGCTGGTATGACTGGGATGACTGGATCTTGCCATCCTTGACGTTAGGCATTATTTACAGCGCCTACATCGCCCGGCTCACCCGAGGCGGTCTGCGGGAAACTTTGGCGCAGGATTTCATCCGCACCGCCCGGGCCAAAGGCGCTTCGGAAATGGCCATCGTCTTCCGCCATTCCTTCAAGCTCGCCTGTCTGCCCGTGCTGAATTACCTCGGCCCCACCGCTGCCGGCCTGATGACCGGCTCCATCGTCATCGAGACCGTCTTTCAGCTCCCCGGCCTCGGCCAGCACTTCGTCGGTGCAGCGGTAAACCGGGACTTCGTTCTCGCCATGGCCACGGCCGCCTTTTACGCCGTCCTCATCATCGGCTTCAATCTCCTGGTGGACTTCCTCCAGGCGCTCATCAACCCCCGCATCGGTTTTAAAGGATGAGCACAGTCACCTCCGAATCCCCCGGCCAGCGCGCCTGGCGTCGGCTCACCCGCAGCCGCATCACCGTCGCCGCCATGCTTTCACTGGTGGCCCTCATCGCCCTCTGCCTCCTCGGCCCGCTTTTTTCCCCCTATGGTCAGAACGATCAGGACCTGGAGCTCCAGGCCACCGCGCCCTCCGCCGCCCACTGGCTCGGCACGGATCCCCTGGGGCGTGACCTGGCCACGCGCATCCTCGTCGGCGGGCGCATCTCCCTCCTCGTCGGCATCCTGGCTACCGCCGTCGCCTCCGTCATTGGTGTCGGTTACGGCCTTATCGCCGGGCTCACCGGCCGCCGTGTGGATGCTCTCATGATGCGCCTGGTGGATATCCTGTATGCCTTTCCCTTCATCACCTTTGTCATCATCCTGGTGGTGATCTTCGGGCGGGAGCTGTGGCTCATCTTTGTCGCTATTGGTGCGGTAGAATGGCTCACCATGTCGCGCGTTGTACGCGGCCAGGTGATGGCTTTAAAGAACCTGGAATTCGTCCTCGCCGCCCGAGCCAGCGGGGCCGGTTTCTGGCACATCCTGTATAAGCACATGCTGCCCAATGTCATGGGCCCCGTCATCATTTACGCCAGCCTCACCGTCCCCGGCGTCATGCTGCTGGAGGCCACCCTCAGCTTCCTCGGCCTCGGAATCCAGCCCCCGAATGCCAGCTGGGGTGTCCTCATCCGCGAAGGCGCCGACAACATGGAAACCTACCCCTGGCTGCTCATCGGCCCCGGCCTCTTCTTCAGCGCCACCCTCCTCGCCCTGAATCTCATCGGCGATGCGCTACGAGACGCCCTGGATCCGAAGTCCATGGCGGGGGAGTAATACTCCGAATGGCTGCTTTGATCTATGGCTACAATCTATAAAGTCCTGCCTGATCCATTGGCCCCTGAGTTGATCCTGGATGGATCGGTCGCAGAACAACTGCTGGGTGAATCGGTCATCCATCTTTCCCCTGATAAGTCATTCCAAGGGAAGGTTTCAGAGGTCAAGGAGTGGAAGCAGTTTTATCGAGTCGGTAGCAATGCTTTTGCGATCTCGGAACAAGCTTGGGTACACTGCATGGAGATGTATTACGTGATTACCGAGAATGATCTTGAGTTACTGTCAGTACAAGCGGGAGGAAATGCTTTTCGCGTGATTCATCCTCGCGATGTTTTACCGCCCTCAGATGATCCCTCCAAAATCTGTGATATGCGCTATATCGGGTGCCTGTTCAGAATCGAAAGCCGTCCACATCAAGACATATACTGCTATGAAGGGATGGCTGTTCCAGACAATGAATTCAAACACTGTTACGATAAACATGGTTTCACCGGCTTGTTGTTTGAGGAAGTTTGGACCGATGATTGAATTTGCTGGCAAGCCGGATATTTCATTGCGCTGATAAGGGAATTTTTCCCACCCCCAGCAACCGCCAAGCCCGCCACATCAGCATCACCGCCGCGATCGCCAGGCCCACGGCCAGGGCGGCCCAGACGCCGGTCGCGCCCCAGTCCATCCGGATGGCCAGCATCCAGCCCAGGGGCAGGGAGATGGCCCAGTAAGCGAGCACGGCGATCCAGGCCGGCACCTTGACATCATCAACCCCTCGCAGTGCCGCTGCGGACACCACTTGCAGGCCGTCGAAGAGCTGGAAAAGGCTGCCCACCAGCAGCAGTGCCGCCGCTGCCTTGACGACATCGGCATCACCCACAAACAGCGCAGCGAGCGGCTGCCCAAAGATGAAAAACACCGTCATCGAAACCGACATGAAAAGCACGGCAAACAGCCAGCTCCCCACCAGCACACGGTGCAGTCGCTCCCGCTGTTGCGCACCCACGATCTCCCCCACGCGCACCGTCGTAGCCATGGCCACGCCCAGCGGCACCATGAAGGCCGTGCCGATGCACGTCAGCGCCACCTGATGCGCCGCCAGCGCCACCACTCCCAGGGAGCCGATCATCAATGATGCCGTCACAAAAGCCGTCACCTCCGCCAGCAGGTGAAAGCTCGCCGGACCGCCGATCTTCAGCAGAGAGGCGAACCCCTGCTGCTGCGTGCGCGCCAACCAGCGCACCGGGCTCCATTCCCGCACCGTCGGGCTGCGGTTCAGCCAGACAAAAAGCGCGATTGCTCCCACCGTGCGCGCCGTCAGCGTGGCATACCCCGCCCCTTCGAGACCCATGGCCGGAAAGCCTGCTTTGCCATAGATCCACAGCCAGTTCAGCAGCACGTTCAGCAGCACGCTGCCCAGGATCAGCCAAAAAGCCGGCCAGGGCCGGTTCAGCGCATCGGCATGGTTCTTCCACACCATGGTCATCAGCGCGGGGATCAGGGAAACTGCGCAGGTCAGCAAGTAAACCGGCGCTTGCTCCACCACCTCCGCCGGTTGCTGAAAGTATGGCAGCAGCGGGATCAGCGCCGCCGTACTCAGCAGCACCAGCAGCCCCAGGCCCAGCGCCAGCCAGGTCCCATGCCGGACGGCCTGCCGTGCATCCTCCGGAGCCTGTGCCCCGTGAGCCTGCGACACCCGGACGGAGACCGAGCTCAGCAGCCCGATGCCCAGCACATACGGCACGGCTAACAAAGTATTCGCAAACGTGGAGGCCCCCAGCGCCACCACGCCCACACTGCCGATCATGACCGTATCCGCCACGCCCATGAGCATCTGGCTAAGCTGCCCGGACACTAGCGGCACCGACAGTTTCAGCGTGGCCCGGCATTCCTGGCCAAAGCTGGGCCAGCCCTCCGGGGGTGAGTTTGAAGAAGAAGGGGATGAAACAAGAGAGTGCATAAACGCTGCTGCAAAAAGGTTGGAGAAAGGGGACGGCAGCAGGACAAAAAACCACCGCCCCAGGGTCATCGGAGCAGTGGTGGCAAGAGTCAGATTCCTTTTGAGTCAGCTCATCCTTCCACAGGCCCCGCGCCTGCCAAGTTCATGCCTGGCATGGCGTTAAATAGGGAGCGGGCGACTCGAATCATTTCTCTGTATGCCATGGTTAGGCCCAATTGTCAATCTCAGCCTGTGGTGGCGAAATCTACAACCTAAGCCAGCGGCCAACCGGGCAGATTCCGCAATATCGTGAAAACAAGGATTGCCACCACGATGAGCCGGGTCGTCTTAAGCCCTGGCCGCAGCCTCCAGGCCATCGGTTTTTTGGACACCCACGCCGTCATTTCCGGCAGCAATCCTACCAGTGCCAGTGGCAGCAGGATCATGCCCAGCGGGTTCAGCCGCAGTGCCTCCAGGAACTGTCCGTTCAGCGCGGCAGAGGCCGCCCGGGTCATCCCGCAGCCAGGGCAGCATAGGCCCGTCCAGCGCCGGACCTGGCAGCCGTGCAGGAAGGGCACCCCACCAGGCCCCTCCGTGCGCAGCAGCCACGCCCCCCAGCCCAGCATGACCAGGACGGCCATCAGGAGTGCCAGCCGGTGCCAGTGCATGGCCGGAATCAGAAGCCGGCACCACCCTCAGCCGCAGCGCTGGTCAAACCTGCTGCCACCCCAAGGATCACCATCAAAATATAAATCCCAAACAAAGCCATGAAGACACCAAAGGACACCCAGCACCACATTTTGGCAGACTTGGACGCCTCACGGGCACCGGCGAAATCTCCACGGGCCATCAACCCGTCCACCTTTGAGGCATAAATGATGGCCGGGATTCCAAATGGCAGGCAGCAGATCAGCGTCACCACAATGGACTGCCACAAATAGTTAGGCACCATCTCCCCTGTCAACCCGCCAGCAGCCTGGGGTGTTTGATACGGGTTGGAAAACACCGGAGTCTGCGGCATGGGTGATCCTCCGGCAGCCTGACGCAATTCAGGGACGGATGATGCAGCCACCCACTCGGCCATCCCCTCGCGCCACACCAGATCATTTTGCCGCAATTCACCACTCGCGAGTTTCGCGGTCAGTTCGTCTTGCGAAACCGGGCCCTGTTGGGCACCGCCATTTTGGGTAAAATACCAGTTCATATAGGGGAGAAAATTCGGTGACCGCCCTGTCGCGATAGCTCCAGCTTGGAGGTTTCCTGCCCGGCGGCAAGGTTTTTCCGCATGGAAACGCAACTTGTCAGAATTTAACCGCCTTCAAAACGCCCCTGGCAAGAGGGATGCGGCTCCGTTCCTTTGCCCGTCCTTCAACATTCATCCCCCATGCGGCAGCACCAGGGCCGTCACCGCCATGGCCACCATCAAGGCATCCTCAATGATCGTCACGGTGGACATGGGCAGGTTGAAGACCGTGCCCAGGCAGGCACAGCGGATGGCCTGTTTGGACAGCACCGCTTTCAGCACGCCGATCAGGCTCACGCCCATCACCACCGCCGTCACCGCATTCACCAGCACCGGCTGCCAGTCTGCCAGGTAGGCCAGGCCCAGCGCCAGCTCGATGAAGGGATACGCAAAGCCATATACCGGCACCGCCTTCGCCACCAGGTCATAGCTCCGGTAGGCATCCGCGAAACCGCGCAGGTCCAGCATCTTGAAAAATGAAAAGGCGATGAAAAATCCGCCCATGAACAGCCGCATAACCGTCGCCAGATCCAGGTGCCCTTGTGCCAGCCCGTTGGCCACGATCACCGCCACCAGATACCCCAGCAAGATCACCAGCGGCCGGTACGTCTGCGCATTCTTGGCAGGCAGGTCAGCGGCTGCAGCCTTCGCTCCATTCTTTGCCACCCGGTAGTCGCCCGCCGAAGCCAGCCACTGGTTCAACGTCTCATTATCGAGTGCCGTCCGCGTGGCGATCTTCGCCTCAGGAGGATCCAGCGTCACCTTGGCTTCCTGAATCTCCGGATGCTCCTTCAGTCTGTCCGTGATCTTCGCCACGCACTTGCCGCAGGACATGCCGGTGATGGAGAAGGTTTGGGGAAGGTTCATAACCTTAGGATACGGTTCCCGGAGGCCTCCTGCACTTCACAAATGCGGCTGTTTTTTGCGCAGCGCGAGACCCGGTTTCTCTTTTTACCAAAAGCATCCTGCCGGACGCAGTGCACGATAAAAACCTTCTCTCTCCAGGAGGCACCATCAACTGCGCGAGAGGCCATCGGTCTCACAGATGCTATGAAAGTCGCACCGGTCTATTTCCCGGAGGCCCACTTGGTGGCGTTGATGAGGATCTTTTGAAAGGCGGGCATGTCATGCACACGCTCATCGTGACCGAGGGCGATGCCGACGATGCGGGCTTTGGGATGTTGGGTGATCCAGATGCTGGGGTGCGGCTTGTTATACTTGTCGCTAGGGCTGGTCTCGGCCAGGACCTCGATCTTGGCGGTACCGGGAGGGATGTTTTCAGGCTCGGCGTTCACGTAATAAAGCTCGTCCTCGACGGTGAAGCTGGCCGGCACGCCTTCCATGATGGGATGGTCTTTGACGGTCTTCACCTCAAAGGGGTGGATCTTGTCATGCCCGCGTGCGCCACCACCGACAATCTGCGCATTCAGCTCCGGCCAGTTGGCGTAGCCATACCAGGTGCCGGGATGGTACATGATGATCCCCTTCCCTGCGGCGGCGAAGTCCATGAGCGCCTTGCGATAGGCGGCGGTATCGAAAAATTTGCGGTTCACGCTGATGATGGCCACGTCGGCATTGGCCAGCTCACGCGGGGCCTGGTCGCGGTCTTCGGTGTAGTGGACGCTGAAACCGGCGGCCTTCAGAGTGGCCACATCCGTGGTGCCAAAGAAGGTGGCGAAATCATGGGAGCTGCCACCGCCAATGACCAGGACCTTGGTCTTGCCAGCTTCCCATTGAGGGTCACTGGCGGGCAGGAGCGGGCGGTCGCCCTGGCCGCCTTCTTTGGGGCCAGTGAGCGGCAGCGGACCTTTCGCAGCCATGCCCTTGCCTTTTCCCTTGCCCTTGCCGGGACCTTTTTTAGGAGCCTCCGCAGGAGCAGGGCCTTTCTCAGGCTCGGGCCGGGTGGAAACATCGGTACTGCCTGGAACGGGTCCCTTGCCGGTAATGTCCGCCGTGACGGCCACAATGACGGGCGCGGTCGGATTGCCTTCAGGGCTTTCCAGGATCAGCTTTTCGGCCACCGCCTTTTTCGTCAGGTCCAGGGAGATGAGGCGCATCTGCTGGCCGTCGGTGAGGCCGCTCACATACGAGGAACCGGGCACCTCCACCTTGCGGATGTAGTCGGAAAAATGGATGCCGTTGCGGAGAATGAACTCCTCCTTTTCACCACCTGCATAAAGCACGGTCGCCTTGAGCACGGGCACTTCTTCCTTCACCGCAGGCCATCCCCAGCCGGAGATGCCGCTAAGCAGTTGCAGGCGTTTGGCTTCCACATTCACCGGGATCTCCACCCGTGCCGGAAGCTTGGAACTGTAAGTGCCTGACGGACCGCCTTTCAGCACGATGAGGTTCATGCCCGTGGCGCTTTTGGCCGCGTCCTGGAGGTAAAACGGCACGTTCTGGATCTTCACATCGCCAGATTTGGAGAGGCGCACCTGGCCCTGGCGCGGACCCGTGCCGGCGAAGACCCCGCCCCGGCTGTCCGCCGTGTAAGCCTGGCTCAGACTGAGGATGCGAAACTCCTTCATCGCATCGCCGCAAATGTAGGCAAGCAAATCGCGCATGGCATCCGGACCGAGGGCGTCCAGGCCTTCGGGCATGAGGCTGCGGCGGGTATTTTCTTTCCGCTCAATGTCCACCTTGGCGATCTCCCTCACGCCCACCTGGGTGGCGAGGGTGACGGTGGCGCTGTTCTCACTGGTGACGACGCCTTGCAGCGCCTCGCCCTTTTTCGTGATGATGTTGAAGGCCCAGAAGCTGGGGTCCACCTCGCGGTTCGGATCCACGATGTGGATGAGCAGTTCCGCAGGACCGTGCGCACCCATGCCATCCAGCGGCGGGCCGACCGGTGCGCCCATGTCGCCGAATTTGTGGCAGACTGCGCAGGCCGCGCCGAAGAGCATCTTGCCATTGGCCGCATTGCCCGGCTTTTCCACCTCGGGCGTGAGCTTGGCAATGATGGCATCCTTGGCCGCGTTGTTGATTTTAAACAATTGGTTAGCCTCGCTGGCAATGCCCTTATTGGGGTGCGAGCGCAAGCGGGCGACATCGCCTGGGGCGAAAATCGCGCGGTCAATGCTGCCCGCCTTCACGGCCTCCAAAAGAGTCCGCACCGCCTCAGGCCGCTTCAACACCGCCTCGAAGGCTTTGTTCTGCAGGCCTGCCTTTAGGCGGCTCATGGCGGGCACGAGGTCGCCCACCTGCCCACTTTCATCCATCGCGGCGATGATGGCGGATTGCAGGGCTTCCGGGGAGTCAGCACCGGCTAAAACCGGGACGACAGAACCACTGAGATCCCCGCCCACGGCCACCAGGGCATTGGCGGCATTGATGCGGGCTTCGACGGGAGCGGAGGCATCGGCCAAGGTGGCATTCAGCGTGGCGAGCTGGGCTTTCACTTCAGCGGCCAGCGCACCCGCTTTGTCCCACTTGGTGATCAGCGGCAAAGTTGCCGCAGCGAGGGATGGCTGAGCGAGCAGTTTTTTCAAGGAGGCCGTCAGCTCTGGCGTGAACTCCGGCGCTTCATTCACCTGCTGGGCGATGCCGCGCAGGAGGGTGTTTTTGAGAAGGTCCGCTTTGGAATCAGCCGATGCGCAGGCAGCGATGAGTGTGCTCGCATGGGCGGGCAAGGCCAAAGGCAAGAGGCTGCCGACAAAGGATTCCAGGTTGGCCGGGGCGTTGCTCGCCAGTGCGGCCTGGATGCAAGAAAGCGGCTCGCCAGCGCAGGCGGCGATGAGAGCGGAGCGCGTCCAGTCATCTTTGGCAGCGGCATAAAGACCGAGGATTTTGTTGCGCCCTTCGTTAGATTTAACGGACTCCAGCGAGGCCTCATAAGCCTTTTGGGCTGCGCTGCCCTGAGACACTTTGGCGCTGGCCGTTGCAGAAGTGGAAACCTTCTTTGCCTGCTTGTGGTTCACCTTCCAGATGCGGCCATAATAATGGTCGCGGTCTGGGCGGACGGCAGCATTGGCGGGTCCATGCGTGGGGCCGCGGGTGTCGTTGTGAATGATGGCTTGGTTGCAGAAGTCCACGACATACAGCGCACCATCCGGGCCCACTCGATTTTCAATGGGGCGGAACCAGAGGTTGGTGCTGCGGATGAATTCGGTCTGCTCGCGGCCCGCTTCGCGCTTGGCCTTATACGTGACGCCATCCGGCTCCACCATGAAGTGACTGACGATGTTCAGCGTCGGCTCGGTGGTGAAGTAACTGTAGTTATACTTGGCCGGCCAGGTGCCGCCTTCATAGATGGCGCATCCGGCGGCGGCCGTATAGCTGCCCACCTGGTCAATCTGCACATAGGCCTGCTGCTCCCACTGCATGGCGGGAAAGGTAGGCTCGCGCGGCAGCATGCCATTCGTACCGATAACACCCGGCAGCTTGCCCTTGGCCAGCACATACTCCGGCAGCACGACATGGATGAAATGGTTGCCACTGGTCGGCTGGGTGTAAAAAACCTGGCCATCCGTGGTGATGTCCAAGCCCCAGGTATTGCCGCCGCGTGAGGCATACTGCTCAAAGGCGCTGCCGTCCGGCTTGAAGCGGACGACGCCTGCGCCTATGGCTCCGAAGCCTTGGCTGCCATCGCCCGTGGTCACATTCTCCGTGCTGGAATAACCATGAGTGGCGTACACCCAGCCATCCAGGCCCCAGCGCATGTTGTTGATGACGGCATGGGTATCCCGCGTGCCCAGGTTGGTATAGATTTTGGTGCGCTTGTCCGCCTTGTCATCGCCGTCGGTATCCTCAAAGTACCAGATGTCCGGCGCGGCGCAGACGATGACGCCGTTTTTATAAAACACACTGCTGGTGGCCAGCTCGATCTTGTCCGCAAAGACGGTCTTCTTGTCCATCACGCCGTCGCCATCGGTATCCTCAAGAATGGACACACGGTCCAGCGGCTCACGCTCATACTGGCCGGGCTCCACGGAGCCCGAGTCCTTCCAGGCCTCCACATTGGCCTGGCGCAGACCGTTGGGATACTCCGGCGTCTCCACCACCCAGAGGCGGCCTTTTTCATCCCAGTCAATGTTCATCGGCTTGTTGATCAGCGGCTCGGAAGCGACCAGGGACAGCTCAAACTCGGGATGGATTTCCAGATGCTTGGGCATCTCCTGCGGACGCGGCACACCGCCTTCGGCATAACGTAAAGCATCGCCGAGTTCGTCAGGCTTGCAGAGCTCGTCCACATTCTCACGCTTTCCTGCCCAGGCGATGCCGCGCAGGATGGCGGTGCGCAGGCCCACATGGCTGAAGTTTTTATACCAGTGGCCGGGAATGCTGGTGAAGGCGCGGTAGCCGTCCTTTTCATACGTCCACATCTGCGGCTGGATGTCGTAGATATTGACCGCCTTCCTTTTCGCCACGGCCTCGGCAGCGCGTTCTTGGGCTTCTTTATTGCCCTTGCCGCCGGTATCGGCCGCCTTCGGCGTGTAGGCGGCGGCCAGGATCTTCACGTCCGGCAGCATGTCCATGTCATAATAGATCTCATCATCCAGGTCGAAGTTGGAGATCTCCCGCGTGATCGGGTTGTCGCGGTCAGTGAAATACAGGCTCATGGGCGCCTCCAGCCACTTCGTCTGGCCAAAGTGCCAGGACCCGCCAATGATGCCCTTGAACCAGTCGTGGTCTCTTGAAACCGCCGCCGCGTGCAGGACGACGAGTCCGCCGCCGCGCTTGAGGAAAGCCATCAGGTTCTTGCGCTCCTCGCCAATTTTGATGTTCCCCGCCTCCTGCGCATGCAGGATGAGCACGTCGGTCTGCTCAAGCTGCTCCTTCGTGGGAAACTCCAGTCCGCCGCTGGCCTTGGCCCCGCGCTCGTTGAGCAGGGGCACCCAGTCTTTGACAAACTGCTCATGCTCATGCGCTCCGGGGGCATGGGATTTTTTTCCGCCGCGAATGAAAATGCGCAGTGGCTCCGCCGCATGGGTGGCGAGAGGAAGGAGGGTGGACGAAAGAAAGGCGACCGCCAGGATGAGACGCTTCATGGTAGGTTTCATGTTATGCGATATGAACGCCCGCTGGGAAGCCCATTTACGCACCGGGCACTATCGGGAATGCACATGCTGAAAGCGACTGCGGGTGACATTTTGATTGCCAATCCCCCCTGGCTAAAGACAATCGCCCCACGTCGGTTGATCCGACCCCGATTCCTAACCACGAAAACCGAACCTGACAATTCCTATGGGCAGACCCGTCACACTCTTCACCGGCCAGTGGGCCGACCTCTCCTTTGACACCATGCTGCAGAAGGCCAAGGCCTTTGGTTACGACGGCGTGGAGCTCGCCTGCTGGGGCGACCACTTTGAAGTGGCCAAGGCCGACCAGGCCTACTGCGATGCCAAACGCGCCGCATTGAAAGAAGCCGGCCTCCAGTGCCATGCCATCTCCACCCACCTCGTCGGCCAGGCAGTGTGTGACAACATTGACCCCCGCCACGCCCAGATCCTGCCCGCCCACATCTATGGCGACGGCGATCCTGAAGGCGTGCGCCAGCGTGCTGCCGAGGAGATCATCAAAACCGCCCACGCCGCCAAGCGCTTCGGCGTGAGCGTGGTGAACGGCTTTACCGGCAGCTCCATCTGGCACTTGGTGTATTCCTTCCCGCCGAACCTGCCCGGCCAGATTGACGCCGGCTATGCCGACTTCGCCAAACGCTGGATCCCCATCTTTGACGAGTTTCAGAAACTCGGCGTGCGCTTCGCCCTCGAAGTCCACCCGACTGAGATCGCCTTCGACATCGCCAGTGCCGAGCGTGCCCTCCAGGCCGTGGATTACCATCCCGCCTTTGGCTTCAATTATGACCCGAGCCACTTCGGCTACCAGGGCGTGGACTATGTGAAGTTCCTGTACAAATTCAGCGACCGCATCTATCACGTGCACATGAAGGACGTGGCCTGGAACCTGGGCGTGGACGCCGGCGTCTTTGGCGGTCATGTGGACTTCCACAAACCGAGCCGCTACTGGGACTTCAAGTCCGTGGGCCGTGGTAACATCAACTTTGAAAAGATCATCCGCGCGCTGAACGACATCGAATACGGCGGCCCGCTGAGCGTCGAGTGGGAAGACGGCGCCATGGACCGCGAATTCGGCGCCACCGAATCCGCCGCCTACGTCAAGAAGCTCGACTTCCCGCCCTCGAAGATCATCTTCGATGCGCAGTTTGCTGAGAACAGCAAGTGAGGCTGGGGTAGATGCAATCCCGGGAGGCGCAGCAGGCCTCCCGGGGTGCTTATCCAGTAATATTGAATAGGGTCAGAGCAAAGCCGTTCAGCAGGCCGGGGGCGGCTTGCACTTCCTCCCCCATCAGCGGGCTCATCCAGCTTCCGCCGCCCGCATCGGCCAGGCGCGTGTCCTGCCAGAAATCAAGAAGCGCCTTCCATCGCCCGCACCTCGAAAAGTAAGTTGCAAAACTTGTGGAACAAACGTAGGCCATTCCAAACCAAGAAAAAGCGCCCGTAGCTCAGTGGATTAGAGCACCGGATTTCTAATCCGATGGTCGCTGGTTCGAATCCAGCCGGGCGCGCTTTTGGTGATGTGGGCGACTTATCACCAGCGGGTCCAGGCCCAGTGCAGGCCAGAGAGGGCGATGAGGGTGAGGGCGGGCAGGCTGATACGGGCACGGTACCAGGCCTTCTGCCACCAGGGGCTGAAAACGATGACCAGCCCGGCGATGAGGACCAGCTGGCCGAGCTCCACGCCGATATTGAAGCCAAACAGGGCGGCCAGAGGGCTGCGGCGGATGTTTTCTGCCTGGGCTAGGCTGTGGGCAAAGGCGAGGCCGTGGATGCTGCCGAAAATCAGGATCATCAGCGGCCGCCAGCGCTCCAGACGGCCGGCATAAAGCCCCTCCAGGGCGAGGAGGGCGATGCTGAGGCCGACGCCAATTTCCACCCAGCGGCTGGGCACCTGCAGGCCGGTGAAAATGACGAGGCCGAGCATGAGGGAATGGGCCAGGGTGAAGAGGGTGGTCTGGACGAGCAGGACGGGAAGGGTGCGGGAGAGGAAAAAGAGGCCGAGGATGAAGGCCATGTGGTCCATGCCGTCCGGCAGGATGTGGCGGAAGCCGGAGGTCAGCTCCTGGCCGAAGATGTCCAGATCGAAAGGGCTGCTGCTGCCAGTCGCGAGGGCCAGTGTGCCGGGCAGGATCTCCTGCACCCCGAGCACGATGAGCACAGGGAGGATCAGCAGGGCATGAAGGGTTTTCAGCATTCGGAGCGGCAGGGCAGGCGCAGCTTTAACGGCAGAAAAGGGGCAGTCTCATGCATTTTTTACTTTTCAGGGGGCGGGCATCCGTCTTTTTAAGTGGGAATGAGCCATCGCATTCATGATCTACCTGAGGATGACCGCCCACGTGAGCGCCTGCTGCGGCTGGGGCCGGGCGTGCTGACGGATGCGGAACTGCTGGCCATCTTTATCAATACAGGGGTGAAGGGGGAGAATGCCATCCAGGTGGCGCAACGGCTGCTGCGGGAGGTGGGCACGCTGCGGCAGCTCTCCCGCACAAGCCCGGCGGAGCTGGCCTCCAGCCGAGCACTGGGCCCGGCGAAGGCGGCGCACCTGGCGGCGGCGTTTGAGATCGGCAAGCGGGCGGAGCGGGAGTGGGCGCGGGAGGTGCCGATGAATGCGCCGGAGCTGATTTATAAATACCTGGCGGCAGAAATGCAGTGCCTGGCGCATGAATCCGTGCGGGTGCTGCTGGTGAATACGCGCCTGCATTTGCAGCGGGATGAGGAGCTGTTTCGCGGCACGGTGAATGAATCCGTGGCGCACCCGCGGGACATCCTGCAGGTGGCGGTGGTGCATAAGGCATTCGGCTTTGCCCTGGTGCACAATCATCCGTCCGGGGACCCGAGTCCGAGCGCGGCGGACAAGACGCTGACCCGGCGGCTGAAAGAGGGGGCGGAGATCCTGGGGCTGAACTTTGTGGACCATGTCATCATCGGCCTGCCGGGGGAGCACCGGGGCCAGCCGTACTTCAGCTTCCGCGAAAACGGCATGATCTGACAAAGAATGGTAGGGACGCGCTGCGCCGCGTCCGACTTTGCAGGATCTGACGGTGGCCGCAGCTTGCATTTCTGGGCCGGGCGCGGATGGTCCGGGCAGCCATGCTTTTGATCATCGACAATTACGACTCCTTCACCTACAACCTCGTCCAGTACTTTGGCGAGATGGGGGCGCAGATGGAGATTCATCGCAATGACCAGATCACCCTGGAGGAGATCGCGAAGATGAAACCGGACCACATCTGTGTTTCCCCCGGCCCCTGCACGCCGAAGGAGGCGGGCATCAGCTGTGATGTCATCCGCACCTTTGGGCAGAGCACGCCGGTCCTGGGCGTGTGCCTGGGGCACCAGAGCATCGGCCATGTCTTCGGCGGGGAGGTGGTGCGGGCCGGGCGGCTGATGCACGGAAAAACCTCCGTCATCAAACACACGGGCCAGTCCGTCTTCAAGGATCTGCCGCAGCCCTTCACCGCCACGCGGTATCATTCTTTGTTAGTCAAGCGGGACACGCTGCCAGACTGCCTGGAGATCACCGCCGTGGCCGGGGATGACGAGAGCGAGATCATGGGGTTGAAGCATAAGGAGCTGCCCATCCACGGCGTCCAGTTCCACCCCGAATCCATCCTGACGCAAGAGGGCAAAAAGCTGCTGAAAAACTTTCTGGAAATGTAGGCGCGGGGGGCCGCTGGGCCACGCCTCAACGAACACTGGACAGCAGGTTTCCAAAGTCTCTGTCCGGCCTGCTCGCCCGGTCCATCTCCTGCTCTCCTCCCCTGCCCCACCATGACCTATTTTCTCACCTTCCTGGCGGGTTTCATCTGCGGCACGGCCACCTGGCTGCTGTGGATGGCCTTCCGGTTCATCACGGATGTGAAGGCGGTGCGCGCGGAGGTGGCGGACTATTTAAACACGGCCGAATCGCCGAAGGACATCGAGGCGCGCAAGGCGGTGGAGGCCTGCAAGAACCGGCTGCGCTGGCAGAAAAAGGTGAACCCGGAGTGGCTGCCGCCGCTGGTGGATGAGGTGCCGCGCCTGGTGCGGGAGATCGCCCGCATCTACCATCCGCAGCATCCGGACCCGCTGCTGGCGCCGGGCCTCAGCCAGTTCACCCGCGCGGTGCATCTGGGTGCCATGGACATCTCGGATTTCCTGCAGACGCGCTCCATCGGCCGGCTGGTGGATGTGAGCGCCAGCACCGCGCTGAAGACCTGGGAGATGACCCACAAGATCGCCAACCATGAGGCGATGCAGACGGCGGGCCGCTGGTACCGCCGCCTGCTGCCCGTGTGGCAGGTGGTGAAATACAAATCCCCCATGGTGTGGGCCGGTGTGGCCGTCTCCAACGTCGCCGCGCGCACCCTACAACCCGCCATTGTGGACATCCTGGCGCGCCGCACGATTGATCTCTACAGCGGCCGCATCGGCCAGAGCCAGCCTGTCGTGATCCCTGAGGTGCTGCTGCCGGAATAACCGAAAGAGTGGAAGAAATGTAAAATAAAAGTTGTCGTATGGGTCATATGCCCGTATTTATGGCCATATGAAAACAACCATCGAAATAGACGAGGAAAAATTGGGCAGTATCATGAGGATGACCGGCATCAGCACCATGAAAGAAGCCGTGGACTGGGCATTGAATGAGGCTGTCAGAATCGCCACCATCAACCACATCATGGAAAACCCCTGGTCACCCGAGGAAGCCCGGAATGCCGTGGATCCTGACTATGACATCATCGCCATCCGGAACAGCTCCGTGCCGGTTAAATATCAAAAGAAACCCCGGGCCAAATCGAAATAAGCCATGGAAATCCTCCTTGATTCCGCCGTTTACATTGGGCTGATGAGAGCCGGTAAAGACCCTCGTCATGTCCTTGGCCCCTACCTTCGTGCGGGCAGTCTCTACAGTTGTGGGGTGGTCCGCGCGGAGGTCTTGCGCGGGACCAAGGAACCCAAGCGGTATGAGCAAATGGAACAGTTCTTCGACATCATCCCAGAGGTCCCCACGGACCCGCGCCTGTGGCGGCACGTGAGCCAAATCGGCTGGGATCTCGGGCGCAAGGGCAAGTGGCCGCCGGTGACGGACATCACCATCGCCGCCTGCGCCATGCGCGCCCGGCTCACGCTGATCTCCCCGGACGGGCACTTTGATGATGTGGAAGGGCTGAAGCTTCTCAAGGAGCTGCCGGAGTCGCTTTGATTGTTAGGCCATCAATCCTTGCCAAAGCACTGCAAACGGCCGTCCACGGTGCTGACGTACACGCGGCCGCTGGCTACGGTGATGCCGTCCCACACGGGCGGGCTGGTGATCTCCAGGCCGGCGCTCTGCTCTCCGGTCTCCACGTTCACGGCCCACATCTTGGCTCCGCGCTCGCCATTGAGGGCGGCGTCCTGCTCGGCGAGTTCCTTCAGGATCTCCGGGTCGCGGGCGGCCAGGCGCTCGAAGGCGTACTCTTCATCAATCGTATCCGGCGGGCCGCTGACGAAGAGGGTCTTGCCAGCCAGGGCCATGCTGCGGGCCACGATGGGGACAAAGCGGTCCCAGGTGTGCTTGACGTAGCTGCCGGCCTTGGCCCCGCCCGCCGCGCCTTTGAACCACAATGCGGCGCCGACCTTTCCCTTGCCCGTTTCCACCCCGGCACCGACACCGTGAAGGTCATTGCCGGAGCTGTCGCGGGAGTCGCCATTGTCAAAGTTGATGGCCAGCACGGCATCCGCCGGGCGTGTGTCCGGCGCGGCAAAGCGGGCCTCCACTTCACCTGCGCTGAGCGCTTTCCGATACAGGGCCACCTGGTCCAGCAGGCCGCTGTAGGGACCTGCATCGCCCTCCGCCGCGCCTTTGCCATTGCCTAACAACAAGGGGTTTTTAGGACGTGAGGCCACCAGGTCCGGCGCGCTGCCCTGGGAGACCAGCTTGCCATCCAGATACAGGCTCATGCTTTTGTCCTCCGCCAGCGTGGCGGCGATGTGGTGCCAGCCTTCTGTCAGGATCTCCGGAGAAACAATGCTGCTGACCTTGCCGCTGCTGCGGACATGAAACTGGGGTTTCTTTTCCCGGATGTCCAGCACCACGCCCTGAAGCGGGCCGCCATGATGCAGCACTGTGCCGCTGTCCTTGTCCGGCAGGATCCAGGCCTCAATGCTGAGGGCGGTCTTGGTGGGATCCAGCAGGTCCGCATCGGGAAACAGCACACTGCCGGGAATGGGCTGGCCCTTGGCTACGGCGGTTCCTTTGGCCGCGCCTTTCTTCCCCTTGCCTTTGCCATCGCCCTTGGTGCCTTTTTTGGCCTTTGCCAGAGGCTCCGGCTGCTTGGCTAGAGGCTGGCCATCCGGGCCCAGCACCACGGAGTTACCTTTACGCTCGGTGGTGGCGGTTTCCGTGTCGTAGGCCTCCTCCGGCGGCGCTTTGGGCGTGGAGAACAGGGTGTGCTCCATTGTCGTGGTCCATTTGTAATACTGGGCCTCGCGGCCATAGGAATAGACGTTCTTGTCATCGTGTACCAGGATGCGCCCGGCAGGGGCAAATTTGCCCGCCTGAAAGTACCCGCCGTGACCGCCGGCAAAGCTCTTTCCATAGACCCAGTAGCTGCGGTGGAAGTTGGAATCGTCCAGGAAGCCCATGGGGGCAAAGAGATGCTGGCCCTCGCCTTTGTGCGCGCCGCCCTGTTTGTCAAAGTCGCCGCTCACGGGGCCGATCTCCACGCGCTTGCCATCCGTGCCGATCTTCTGCGTGCGCAGGTACGTCCACTTGCCGTCGCTGCTCAGAATGTCATTGGAGGCCACCGGCATTTGCAGGGTCTTGTGCCGGTCGTTCAGGTCACCGCCGGTTTCGGGATCGCGGTCATCGTAGTGTTCTTTGACTTTGATCTCCCCCGTCTTCGCATCCAGGCGGTAGAACCACAGGCCGCTGTCCAGGAAGCAGGAGCGCCCGGCCACAAAACTGACCAGGCCGTTTTCCACCAGCACGCTTCCGTGGATGGGCCACACGCTTTCCATCTGCTCCCACGCGGCGTGTGACAGGCGGCTCACCGCGCCCTGAAACTTCCACAGCAAAGCGCCGTCTTTGGCGCGCAGACAATAGACATAACCATCTTTGCCGCCAAAATACACGCGGCCTTTCCAATACGAGGGCGGCGAGTCAATGCGGCCGCCGGCGATGTAGTGCCAGGCTTCTTTGCCCATGGCGGAATCAAAGGCATGCAGCGTGTGCCTGTCCACCTCTGCCACATAGGTCAGCCCGGCGGCGCTGGAGGTGGTGCTCAGCGGCGGCGTCAGTTTCACCTCCCAGGCCATGCCGAGATCCTTTTTCAAATCCTGGCTGGACGAACCGCTGCGGGCATTGTCAGCACGATAGGTGGGCCAGTCCAGATTTGTGGCGTCCACCTCCTCCACCGTTTCAGCATAAGCAGCACCTTTGGTTAGGCGCTGCGCATCCGGCGTGGCCGGGGGCATGGGGTAACGCGGCTCAGAGGCCATCACGGCCATGCCGTCCAGCTTCGCCTCAGGATAGCAGGCGCAATTGTGCGGCCCGGCATAGGTCAGGCCGTTGGCGGGCATCACCCCATACAGGCAGGCTCCGCGCACCCAGTGGTTGAGATCCCAGTGCTCCTTCTCCATGTCCACATACTCAATGCCGGTGCGGGAGGGCATCAGGAACTTCTCCGTGGCCTTGGCTTGGTAGCAGCGGTGATGGAACCAGTAGGTGCCCTCCGGCACATCGGGATAGAATTGTTTCTTCACCTCGCCCGTCAGCGGATCGCGCCCGGTGTATTCGCCGCTCTGGTTGCCGCTGAGGGTGCCTGCATTCCACACCAGGCCCTGGGCCACGATGAGGTCCTCCAGGCTGCGGTAGCCGCTTTTCTCATGGCTGGCGGTCCACATGTCCTTGCCCGTATCCGCATTCACGCCCTTCATGCTGCCATCGCCGCCGGCGTAAAGGATGACGTCATTGTGCAGGAGCACCCGGGGGGCAAAGTTAAACTCATACAGCTTGCGACGCTCCGCCGGTGTATCGGCAAACAGCGTCTTGCCCGTCTTTGCATCCAGACAGGCCAGGCCGTCGCCGTTGTAATAAACGATGCGTTTGTCATCCAGGCACAGCGTCACCGGGGCGATGCGGTCTTCCGTTTTCCAAAGGGTCTTGCCCGTCTCCGCCTCGATGGCGAAGAGATTGCGCGGCTTGCCATCCCAGTTGAACTCCGTCTCCACGCGCTTCTGGTCGCTCTGCGCCTTGACGGCAAATTCCTCATTCAGCCGCCAGGGCTCCTGATTGGCCAGGGCATAGAGCGTGCCGTTGTTGACGATGATCTCCTCTGTGCCAGCCGTCTCCGGATACTCGCGGATCACCTCACCCGTTGCCGCATCCAGGCAGGACACCGGCGCGGCGATGCCCAGGGTCACATACACCTTGTCCCCCACAGAGACGAGGCGGCGGGTCAGCTGCGTGGGGCCGGACTTCAGCGGCCACAGGTGTGTGCTCCACTGCGGGATGGGTTTTTTCCAAAGCACCGTGCCATTAAAAGCATCCCGCGCGATGAGCATGAACTTCGCCGGCATGAGGATGGAGATGCGGCTGCCTTCATCCATGATGTAAAAAATGCGCCCGCCGGAGGAAACCTTGGCGCTCACTGAGCTCATGCGATCGTGGTGACGGCTCCAGCGCGGATTCCCCACCCACTGCATGCGCGTGGGCGGGCCCACCAGCATGTCCTTGGAGGTGGTGTTGCCCTTGGAGTCATAGGCGTAGTGCGTCCATTCATCCATGCCCTTCGGCCAGGGTTTCACTGTCTTCTCCCACTGGCCGCCCTTCTTCACCAGCGCCACGCCCAGGGGAGTCAAAACACGGTCCATTTCCTCCTTCGTCACCGCCCCGTCCTCCACCACCAGCAGGTTCACAAAGTTCTCAATGTAAGGCAGGTGCTTGCCGTCCCAGGCCTCAATGGCCACCTGGCCATACTGACCGGCGGCATGGATGCCCTCCCGGATCTTGTCCACCGCCGCCGCGTCCTGGGTCAGTCCCTGGACCTGATAGCGCTCATTGGCCCGCAGTGCCGCCGTCAGCTTCCCGTCCCCGCAGCCCACATGGACGACAATGCCGCCCTTTACGCCGGATTGCTGAAGCACATCAGCCGCCTCATCCGCCCGCAAAGGAGCGCTGAGGCCGAGAACAAGCAGGAGGAAAGGCAGGGAGCGGATCATAAAATGCACTGGATGGCCCACTGAAACGAAGCCGCTGGAATGAAATTTCGGCGAATGTGAGGTGGGGGTGTCGGGACGGCATGAAAGTGTAGCGGCGGACTTGACAAGTCCGGCTCCTTGAAACGCGAAATGTCACAGAGAGACGCAGTGCATTCGAACGCCGCCTGGCTGCTATTAGCCAATGCTGGACATTGACGAGAAATGGGGCAGGTTAGTAGACGGCGCACAGCCTTTTCCAACTCAGGCAAGACAGGTCATGCCCTCAAATTCTGGCCCTCCCGCGATACTTGGTTGGCACACGGGCAGTGCTTTCTGGGTTTGCAACCGGTTGCATAAATAGCTTGCATTTCAGCTCCAAAGCCTATTTATGCCATTTTATTCCCTAACTTACTTTTAATGGCCAAGACAACAGTTTCCCGGGCAAAAGCTTCCGCCAAGCAGCGGCGCGCAAGTGCGCGTGCAGGCCAGGTAGGGACAGCCTGCAAGGCGAATACTGCGGCAGCCAAGAGCCGTCTGCAACAGACGGACGAAAAGGCCTGTATCTCTGAGGTGATGCAATTCATGCGCTCGCTGGCAGCTCATCAGAACCGGTCCCGCATGACCGTGCTGCGGGTGCGCTAAGCTGCATAGAGCGGTGAAGTGCGGCAGTTCAATACCCAGCCAGTAAACATTAATGCCAGAGTATTCAGCCCGACTGGCCCAAGCTGCTTCCTGCAAAGTACGGGATCTACGCAGGCCGAAGAGCTTTTTTGATCTGCTGAGGAAGGAGTTTGGACAGACGGCCTCCCTCTCCACACCACTGCACCGGGTGTGCTCCCTGGCCCGCCGTCTGGGAGTGACCACGGTAGTCATTGAGGAACTGGAAAAGGCCGGTGAGATCACCGAGGAGAATGAAGATCTGTCCAAACTAAAGGTCTGGCATGGCGGTCCGCCGGTTTTGCGCATCAGTTTTTTCAGCCAGCCTTTTTCTGAGCCCGCTGATATCCCGAATCAGCCCCAGACCTCTTTTATCGGTTATGCTCTGTGGAAATGTGACTACACCACCAGGAGCCAGCGAAAAGCCTCAGGACGCGTGTATGAAGCGGTGATGCCTCCACCTGACCACGCTTACATCCACATTCGAGGCGGGGTAAGTTGGCGCTGCCGCGTGCAGGACCATTTCTTCACGGCCCATGGATACCCCTTTTTCCAACAGAATGCGCTGACCAATGTCTGCTCCCACGCCGCATTACGCACCATCGCTGCTTGCTTCAGCCCGGAGGACCAAGTGCTGACCTTCCGGCAGATGAATGACATGCTGGCAAAGCAGCCGGAGGACATTTCCAACGGCCTGCTGACCCACGAAATAGCCAGTCTGCTGGAGACAACAGGGGCGGAAATCTCCGTTTATGCTTACAATGACCTGGCTCTGCCCGTGAACAAAGTACCGTACCAGAGGCTGGCCTACGGAAGCCTGGAATCCGGCTATCCGGCCATGCTCATCTTTGGAGATTCCACTCTGCGCGAAACTGCGGAAACGGAAATGTTTCTTCACGCCGTTCCCGTCTTCGGTCACACCTTCAATCCGGACATGTGGCTGCCGCATGTGGAGCGCGCGCGCTTTAACCTGGGCCGCACACTGGGCTTCATCCCCAGTGATTTCTGGCTGGGTTCTCTGATCGGGCATGATGACAATTTCGGTCCGCATTACAGCATCCCACGGCATTATCTGCGCAGCATGCGCTCAGCCGCCATGGAGCACCCTCAGAGCATGTCCACAGAGGGGGTGGCCTGGCTGCTGACCACGCTGCCCAAGGGGGTAAGGCTGCGCAGCGTGGAGGCGGAACCCATCTGCACAAGCGTACTGCAACTGCGCACTCAGGAACTCAAAAAACATCAGGAAATATGGACAAAGCGCCTGCTGGAAAACTTGGCGGAACGCCAGCTTGTACTGCGTTCCCTGCTTCTGACCAAGGACCAATATGAGAAGCACCTGAAAAGCATCGAAGGCTGGGATGAGAAGGAAAAGCTGAGCCCGGAAAACATCCAGGCGATTTTGGACACCATCCCGCTAGACCTATTTTGGATGGTGGAGATTTCCCTGCTGGAACTCTTCCCCACTAACCGTCGCAAGGTGGGAGAAATGATCATTGATCCGCGTGAGCCGGGGGCGAAAATGACCCATGTGCAGGTGGAGAAATCCGGACTGGGCCTGCGCCTGCCTGGGCAGTGGACCTCCTGGCCGCAGGACGGGGTGCGGCGAGCCCGGCCCCTGCCACTGACGCTGACCAGCCACTGCCCCCTCTATGGTTGCGAACAGGCTGAAAAGGAAGCCATCCCTCAGATCTGATTGGTCATCACGGGTCCTTCCCTTCCTCCGCAGCCAGAAAAGCCACCGCTGACCCCAAGAAAAAAGGCCTGGCAAGACATAACGAGGATTGGGGAGGGCTTCGATGCTCAAATAATGCGCAGGTCTTTGCCATCCTGCGCTCCGGCAAACCTTCTGATGCGCAAGACCGGCGTTCGCCAAAAGAAACCGCCGACTGAATAACACCCACCTTCTCGGGGTCCTCCTACCTCTAGTCCTCTAGTGATGCCGCGACCTACAACTGCGATTAAATTAATGGATATTATGGTTTTTATATTGAAAAAGATCAGGCGCTTCGCTAAATTGTCTGGAAATCATTAATATTATCATGAATGCACAACGCTTCCTTTGCTGGTCCTTCACCACTGCGTTGACGGTTTCCTCACTGACTTCCTGCGCGCTGCCCTTGGAGACCCTGGGCTGGGCCAATGCTAAGCCGAAACCGAAGGCCGGGGCACCGCTTCAGGCCGGAGTGCGTTATGAGGTGCGCAAGGCGCTGGCTGCCGGGGTGCCCTTCCGACCGCAGGAGATGAAGCGCTATTACTTTGTCATGGAGACGCCCCGCCCGCCCATGCTGGCCGCCGCCCAGACCCCGGGGAAACGCATGACCGTCCGCACCACCGCCTACTGCCATGATGAGGATGACCACATCGCCTACGGGGTGAAGAACGCCATCGGCACGCCATTGAAATTCGGCTCCGTGCGCAGTGCAGCCGCAGACTGGTCCCGCTACCCGGTAGGCACACGCTTCCGCATCGCCGGGCAGCCGGATGTGGTCTATGAAGTGGATGACTACGGCAGCGCCTTGGTGGGCACCGGCACCATTGACCTTTACAAGCCCACCCAGGGCCAGATGAATGACTGGGGCGTGCGCCATGTGGACATCGAGGTGCTGCAGTGGGGCTCCTACCAGCGCAGCATGGACATCATGCGCGACCGCACCCGCTGGCCGCATGTCCGCCGCATGGTGGAGGACATCGAGACCAAGGTTTACCAGGTCACGCGGGATTCCATCAAGGCGCCGATGACGGCCTCCTTGTAAAATCCACCTGCGCACCACCTCGCTATTTTCCCCCTGCCAGCCGTGAAAAAAAGGGCCGGGAGACGGAATAGACACGTTTTAAAGATGAGAACGACTGGCATTTGGAATGGCCGGTGCTCTCATCATCATTTATGAACGCCATCAAGAGCCTGCCTTCGTCACTGTGGATTCCTGGGGCGCTGACAGGCCTCCTGTTCATCACGGCCTGCAAGCCCGCCGCACCGCCTGCGCCCCCGGCACCGCCGCCACCGGCCGTCATCGTTGCCCAGGTCACGCAGAAAACGGTTCCCATCTATGTGGAAAACGTCGGCCAGACCCAGGCGGCGGAGACGGTGGAGATCCGCGCCCGGGTGACCGGTTTCATTACGGATGCGCCCTTCAAAGAAGGCAGCCTGGTAAAAAAAGGCGACCTGCTTTTCAAGATAGACCCGCGTGCCTATGAGGCCGTGGTGGACCAGTCCATGGCGAATGTGGCCAAGGCCGAGGCCAGTGTGGAGCGCGCCCGGGCGGACGTCGTCCGGCTGGCTCCGCTCGTCGCCTCCAGTGCCATCTCCAAGCAGGAAAGCGACAATGCCGCCACCACCGCCAAGGTTGCCGAGGCAGATCTCCTGGCCGCCAAGGCCGCCCTGGCCACAGCGGAACTGAACCTCAGCTACGCCACCATGACGGCCCCCTTTGACGGCATGATCGGCGCCCGCAATGTGGATGTGGGCAACTACGTCGGCAGCAGTGCGGAAAACTCCCTGCTGGCCACCATCTCCACCACCAGCCCCATGCGCGTGACCTTCAATGTGGCGGAGCAAAATTACCTGCGCTTCCAGCGGCGGTTCATGGGGGATGAAGTGGCGCAGGAGGAGCACAGCGCCAAAATGGAGTTTGAGCTCATCCTCAGCGACGGCTCCGTTTACGAGCACAAAGGCATCTTTGAATTTGCCGATCGCGCCCTGGATCCCCGCACGGGCACTTTGAAGATTGAGGTCAGCTTTCCCAACGATGAATACCTGCTGCGCCCCGGCCAGTTTGCCCGCGTCCGCGCCAAGCCGGAAGAGCGTCCGGACGCCCTGCTGGTGCCGCAGCGCGCCGTCACCGAGACCCAAAGCCTGCAATCTGTGCTCATCGTGGGAGAGGGGAACAAAGTGGAGCAACGGGCCGTGAAGACGGAGGGCCGCTACGAGGACTTCTTCATCGTCGCCAGTGGTGTCAAGGCCGGGGAGACCGTCATCATCGAAGGCGTCCAAAAAGCCCGCCCCGGCATGGTGGTCAATCCCAAGACCGAGAGCGAAGCCGCCCCTGAAGAAAAGGGTGAATCCAAGCCCGCTGCCGAGGTGAAGCCACCCGGTGAAACGAATCCTCCTGCCGAAGCAAAGCCGGCAGGGGATGCAAAGTCCCCTTCCCCCGCTCCCGGCCCTGCCGCCCAGTAACCCCTGACCGGACACCTGAACGCCATGGCTCATTTTTTCATCAAACGCCGGGTCTTTGCGATGGTGCTGTCCATCCTCATCGTCCTGGTGGGCTGGCTGGGCCTCACCGGCCTGCCAATCGCCCGGTATCCCACCATGACGCCGCCGACCATCCAGGTCACCGCCGTCTATCCCGGCGCCAGCGCCCAGGTGGTGGAGGAGACCGTCACCTCCCCGCTGGAGCAGGAGATCAACGGGGCCGAGGACATGCTCTACATGTCCAGCGGCAGCACCAGCGACGGCCAGTGTTCCATTAAGGTCACCTTCCGGGTGGGAAAAAACATTGATGACGCCGCCGTGGACGTGCAGAACCGCGTGGCCCGGGCCCAGTCCCGACTGCCAGCGGATGTGGTGAAAAACGGCATCACCGTCACCAAGCAGTCGCCGGACATGCTGCTGGTCTTTGCCATCAGCTCGGAGAATGGCGAATACGATGACCTCTTCCTCAACAACTACGCCTTTCTCAACCTCCAGCCGCAGATGAACCGCGTGCCGGGCGTCGGCGCAGTGAACATTTTCACCCAGAAGGACTACTCCATGCGCGTCTGGCTGCAGCCGGACAAGCTGGCCAATCTGGGCCTGACCGCCACCGATGTCACCCAGGCCCTGCAAGAGCAGAATATCCAGGCAGCCGCCGGGCAGATCGGTGCACCACCCGCCACGGACGGCACCGAGTTCCAGTTCTCCGTCAATGTCCGTGGCCGCCTGGTGAATGCGGAGGAGTTTGGCAGCATCGTCCTCACCACCCTTCCGGACGGCACCGTCGTGCGCCTGCGGGATGTGGCCCGCACAGAACTGGGCGGGAAGGACTACGCCAGCTTTGGTCGCATCAATGGCGCCCCCGCCGCGCTGGTGGGCATCTTCCAGCTTCCCACGGCCAATGCACTGGACACCGCCATTGCCTGCCGCGAGCGCATGGAGGAGCTGTCCAAAAGCTTCCCGCCCGGCATGGTGGCGAAGGTCAGCTTTGACACCACCCTCTTTGTCACCGCCTCCCTGGAGGAGGTGATGCATACGCTGGCGGAGGCCTTCATCCTCGTCGTCCTCGTGGTCTTCATCTTCCTGGGGAACTGGCGCGCCACCTTCATCCCCATGCTGGCCGTGCCCGTCTCCCTCATCGGCACCTTTGCCCTCTTCGGCGTCCTCGGTTTCACCATCAATACCCTCACCCTCTTCGCCCTCGTCCTGGCCATCGGCATCGTCGTGGATGATGCCATCGTGGTGGTGGAGGCCGTGGAGCACCACATTGAGCACGGCCTCAGTCCGCTGGAGGCCACGCAAAAGGCCATGACGGAGGTTTCCGGCCCCGTCATCGCCATCGCCCTTGTCCTGTGCTCCGTCTTTGTCCCGGTTTCCTTCATGGGGGGCATCACGGGAAAGCTGTACCAGCAGTTTGCCATGACGTTGTCCGTCTCCGTGCTCATCTCCGCCCTGGTGGCCCTCTCCCTCACGCCCGCCCTCTGCGTGATGCTTCTGCGCCCGCGCAAAACTAACAAGGGACCGCTGGGCCGCGGCCTGGACTGGTTTAACCGCACCTTCGAGCGCCTAACCGGAAGTTATGTCAAAATCTGCCGCTGGATGATGCGCTATGCAGTCATTACCGCCGTGCTTCTGCTGGGCATTTATGCCGGCATCTTTGGCCTGCTGGCGCGGCTGCCCACCTCCTTCCTGCCGGATGAGGACATGGGCTATATGTTTGTCATCACCACCCTGCCGGACGGAGCCTCCCAGCAGCGCACGGACCGGGTGCTGCGCAAAGTGGAAACCATCCTGCAGGAGACGCCCGGCGTGCGCGATGTCATCACCATCGGCGGGCTGAACCTGCTCAGCGGCGCCCGCAGTTCCAGCGCCGGCGTCTGCATCGTCTCCCTGCATGACTGGAAGGACCGCACCGACCCCGCTCAGCAGATCCCCCAGCTTGTGCCCGCCCTCTTTGGCAAACTCAGCCAGATTCCTGAGGCAATGATCATCCCCACAGCCCCGCCGCCCATCCAGGGCCTGGGCAATGCCGGCGGGGTGCAGTTTGAGCTTCAGGACCGCAGCGGCGGCACGCCGGAGCAGCTCCAGGTCGTGGCGGATGACTTCATCGCCGCCGCCTCCCAGCATCCCCAACTGGCCCGTGTTTTCAGCTTTTACAGCACCCGCGTCCCGCAGACCTTTGTGGAGCTGGACCGCGATAAAATCAAAACCCTCGGCATCCCCCTGGACGGCGTCTTTTCCTCCCTCCAGGCCTACCTGGGCGGCATCTATGTGAACGACCTCACCCTCTTTGGCCGCAGCTTCCAGGTCAAGGTGCAGGCCGAGCCCGAGTACCGCATGAAGCCGGAGGACATCTACGGCATCTTCACCCGCAATGCCGAAGGCGGCATGGTCCCCTTCAGCACCTTTGCCAAAGTGGACACCGTTACCGGCTCCGACCTCCTGCCGCATTACAACGTCTATCGCACCGCCGAGATCAGCGCAACCGGCAATCCCGGCATCAGCTCCGGCCAGGTCATCACCGCCATGGAGGAGCTGGCCGCCAAGCACCTGCCAGAAGGCTTCGGCTATGAGTGGACCGGCACTGCCCTCCAGGAAAAAGAGTCCGGCGGCCAGCAGACCACCATCTTCGGACTCGCCCTGCTCTTCGTCTTCCTGGTCCTGGCCGCCCAGTATGAGAGCTGGGCCGTGCCCTTTGCCGTCATCTTTGGTCTGCCCATCGGCATCTTCGGTGCCTTTGCCGCCGCCTGGCTGCGCGGACTAACCAACGATGTGTACGTGCAGATCGGCCTCGTCATGCTGCTCGGCCTCGCTGCCAAGAACGCCATCCTCATTGTCGAGTTCGCCCGCACCCGCCGTGAGCAGGGCATGGACATCCGCGAAGCCGCACTGGAAGGCGCCAGGCTCCGCCTCCGCCCCATCGTCATGACCTCCCTCGCCTTCATTCTCGGCGTCGTCCCCCTCGTCATCTCCACCGGTGCCGGGGCCGCCAGCCGCCAGAGCCTTGGCACCGCCGTCTGCTTCGGCATGGCCGCCGCCACCGTCATCGGCGTCTTCTTCATCCCCTGGCTCTATGTCGTCGTCCAGACCGTCGCCGAAAAAATCACCGGTTCTCCAAAGGTGGAGGAAGCGGTGGAGAAAAAATGAGTCAGGCTTGCTTCCCATGAAACCACTGCAACGCTCCCTTTTCCTCATTGCAATGGCACTCGCTTCTTGTGCGCCGCAGTATGCCCGAATGACTCGTTATCAGGTTGACGAGCCTTATGGCTTAGCCAAACAAAAACTCATGGGCTTTCATCAATCTCAAGAGCGGTCCTTCACTCTCCTGCAAGACAAAATCAGCACCCAAGACATCGAGACTCGACCAGCTGGCGAAATGAAGTTTGTCACTAACCGGTGGGCGTTTGATACTGGTACGACGCCCCAGTATGCAGTCACCTTAACGGCCCAAGGCCAGGATTCCATGGTGGTAGCCAAGGAACTTCCTTCTCCCCGAGAAATTTATGATGGCGCACGGGCGATATCAGGAAACCAGCTTGGCGATCTGGCCGCCCTCGACCGCTGGATTCAAATCAATATGAAGGTAAAGAGTAGAACGGTGGGGGAGGACAAAGAAAGCCCACCCATCTATACTCTGCAAATAAGTCCCTAGAGCTCCTCTCTCTTGTTCAGGTGTCACTGATGACGGGCATGGTTCAGCTTTTCGTTTATCCTGGCAATGTACAGAAGGTCTTCGGCGAACATACCTATTCTCCGCGAGATGCAGTTTGGCCTGCGGCGTCACTACAGCCCGCCCATTTGACCTAAATCCACCTCATCGCGGTGACTATGCCAGAAGCGCAGGATGTGGACGATGTTTTCTGCGGCGTTGACCCGGTATATGATTTTATAGCTGCCTTTGAAGACCAGGAGTTCCCGGGTTTCGGGCAATATGGCGACACGTACAAGACGACCACTTTGAGCACGCAAAAGAGATGACAGCTCCCGCTCAGCGGTTTCCATGAGATTGCGAACGTATTGTTCACCCCGTTCTGGTTCACCCTTCAGGGACCAGTAATCGTCAATCTCGTAGAGATCATTAAGCGCCGAATCAGTCAGGCGGACATGGAACGACGTTGAGCCCATTTTTGTTCCAGCAGTTTTTTTGCTTCGGCCAGGGGACGCTCACGTCCGCTTCGGACATCCTCCTCTGCGGCTGCGACGTCACGCAGCAGGCGGGCATCTTCATGAAGCTCGCGCCATACCTCTGCCTCCTCCGGCAGGTCAGCCAGCCAGGACAGGGTTTGCTGTTTGGTGCTCATGACAGACAGGGTATCATCCGGACACTCTGAGCGCAACCGTGCGGTCATACCTCAAAAAAAAGCTCACCCCAAAACCACGCCCGTCTCCACGCCTTTGCCGCGCAGGAAGTCGGCGGCGGGGAGGCGTTTGCCGCCTTCGGACTGGACTTCTTCGAGGCTCAGGAGGCCCTCGCCGCAGGCGATGATGAGGCCGGTCTTGGGGTCGCTGGAGACGACGGTGCCGGGGGCGGGGCAGGCTTCGGCGTCGGGGATGACTCGGGCGCGGTGGACTTTTAGGGGCACGGGTTTGTCGGTGCCGGGCAGCAGGGTGAAGGTGCCGGGCCAGGGGTTATAAGCGCGGATGAGCAGTTCCAGCTCGCGTGCGCTTTTTGTCCAGTCCAGGCGGCCGTCTTCGCGCTTCAATTTGCCGCAGTGGCTGGCGAACTGGTTTTCCTGCGCCTTGCGGGGGGCGGGGCCGGAATCTATGAGATCCAGCGCCTCCTCCAGGCTGGCTGGGGCGGCCAGGGCCAGCTTGTCATGCAGGGTGCCGCCGGTGTCGGTGGGATCAATGGTCACCCGGTCCATTAGGAGGATGTCGCCAGTGTCCAAGCCTTCATCCATGTGCATGATGGTGACGCCGGTCTGCTCATCCCCCGCCCGTATGGCGGCCTGGATGGGGGATGCCCCGCGATATTTGGGCAGCAGAGAGGCGTGGATGTTCAGGCAGGCCAGCTTGGGCACGTCCAGCACCTCGCGAGACAGGATCTGCCCGTAGGCCACCACCACGACCACATCGGCATTGAAAGCTTTCAGTTCTTCCACGGCGTTGCGAATTTTCACGGGCTGGATGACGGGGATGCCGGCGGCCAGGGCGCGCACCTTCACCAGCGGCGGGGTGAGCACCAGCTTGCGACCGGCTGGCTTGTCCGGCTGCGTGACGACGCCCACCACCTGGTGCTTGGGCGTGTAGAGAAGCCATTCCAGCGAGGGCAGGCCGATGTACCCGGTGCCGATAAAAAGGATGCGCATGGCCCTTCTTTAAATCTTCATCTGCTCAATGTCACGCCAGGCCTGCAGCGTCATCACGCCTTCCAGGATGTCGTAAAGCACCTTGGCCGGGGGCTGGCTGGCATCGATCTCCTTGATGCGGTCGCCTTTGTAATATTCCAGGATAGGCTTGGTCTCCGCCTCATACGTGGCGAAGCGCTGCTGGATGACGCTCTCATTGGCATCGTCAAAACGGTTGTCCTTCAGCGCGCGTTTGCGCAGCCGCCGCGCCAGCTCCGTGCGGTCCGGGCAGGACAGGTGAAAGACCTTCAGCACCTCGATGTCCTCCTCCATGAACTTTGCCTGGTCAATGTTGCGCGGAATGCCGTCGAGCACCAGGAAATCAATCTCCGGCTTGAAGAGATGGCCGTCCACGCGCTGGTTGATGTTAGCGCGCCAGAGCTGCACCGTCACGTCATCCGGCACCAGCTCCCCCCGGCTGGAGTATTGCACAAACTTCTGTCCCAGCGGCGTGCGGGTATCCAGGGAGCGGAAGACATCGCCACAGGCCAGATGATGAAAACGCGGGATGGAGCCGAGCACCTTTCCCTGCGTTCCCTTGCCGCTGCCTGGAGCGCCGAGGATAAGAAGGGTGCGATAACGGGGGTTGGATTCAGCCATGGGAGAAAAAGACTAGCACGTTGCAGGATCGTCACAAGCCAAGGCTTGAGGCGACTTTTGAGCTTATTGTCATCGCCCTGGCCAGGGTGCGGTCCGCGCCTTTCATCCCCGTGCGGCAGCACCAGCAAAGCACTGGCTGCCAGTCTGCCAGATAGGTCAGGCCCAGCGCAGCTCGATGAAGGCTCAAGGGTTGGGGCGCGTCGGGATAGACGGCCCTGTGCTGGGAAGGGCAGATCCGCCGCGCATATTGGGCGGAGGCACACCTGTGTTCGGGGTGATGACGCCGTTATTGTTGGTGGCGGCAGGCACACCGGTATCGGGTGTGTAGGCTCCATTGGGGCCGTTTATCGGGGCTACGCCGTTATTGGGGGTAAGCGTACCGTTGGCATTCGGCACCACCACGGGTTGCGTGCTCAGCGCGGCGATGGGCGCAAATTCATTGAGGTTCAACAGGCCGTCATTGTCCACATCCAGCTGGGAAAAGAGCAGGGCAGGATTGGCCAGGAGCTGGTTGGCCTGCTGTGTGATGGCCAGAGCCTGTTGCGGTTGCTGCTGGGCCGGCGTGGCAGGCGTCATCGTCTGGGCGGCGGCCATGACCGGGACCAGGGCCGCCAGGGCCAGGAATTTCAGGGGGGGAAGTTTCATAATAGGGGGCGCGGTTCGCGCGGCTGGAGTTGTCTCAGCGCGTTGATTCAAGCAGGCAGTCTTTCACCTTTGATTCGCCCCCCATCCGGACAATGGCTGTGCCTTTCCACCGGGGAGACACCGGGCACCCGTTTTCGCATCCCTTCACCAGGAATGCATCGGCGGAATGTTTCTGAAACGCCCGGGCGCAAATTCTGCCGCTCAGAGACGTATGTATCCTTCGCAGTTGCACAGCGGCCCTGCCGCCGCGAAACTGTCCCCCCACCCTAAACCATGACCTCTGACCGGATCGCGCTCCTCCTGTCCACTTTCGCCTTTCTGGCGGCGGTGTTTCCGGCTTTGCGGGCACTCAAGACCGGTGACTGGCGGCGCGGGCTGGTGCAAAAGGTCATCATGGCCATCGGCTTCCTCCTGCAGACGGAGGCCATTTACCTGCGCGGCCAGGTCGTGGGCCAGTGCCCCATGAAGAGCGTCTCCGACATCCTGGTCTTCATCGCCTGGAGCGTAGTGCTGCTTTATTTCCTGGTGGGCACCACCTACCGCGTTTCTCTCCTCGGCATGTTCACCGCGCCCCTGGTGGTGGCCATGCACGTCCTGGCCTTTGCCGTGCCGGATGCCTTTCCTGCATATGCGGCCAAAGGTGCCATTGATCCCTGGGTGGAGCTGCACGCCGCGCTCGCCCTGATTGCCTACGCCGCCTTTGCCCTGGCCTGTGTCACGGGCGTCATGTACCTTTTGCAAGAGCGGTTTTTGAAAAAGCACCTCATCGGCGGCCTGTTTTACCAGCTTCCCCCCATCCAGGGCCTGGCCAAGGCCATCCAGCGCCAGGTTTTCCTCGGCGTCCTGCTGCTGACCGCCAGCCTGGCCATCACCTTCAAGCTGGATACACCCATCACGAATCCCAAACTCATCATCGCCTGGGGCGTGTGGGGTCTTTATGCCATCATGGGCTTCACCATCTGGCGGCACACCCTTTCCCCCCGCCAGACGGCCCGTCTGGCCGCCCTGGGATTCATCATCCCCTTCGTCTCCCTCTGGCTGGTGACCTGACCATGATTGTCCCACCCTCCATTAGCGAGCATCTGGTCTGCCTGGGCCTGAACTACCGCACCACTCCCGTGGAGGTGCGGGAGCGCGTGGCCTTCCCCGAATCCAAGGTGCCGGATGCCGTCCAGGAGATCCGCCAGCTTCCCGGATTCGAAGAAAGCGTCGTGCTCAGTACCTGCAACCGCGTGGAGCTATACGCCACCCATTCCCTGAGTGATCCTCTCCAAGCTCACGATACCCTTGTGGACTACCTCGTCCGCCGCTTTGAGCTGCCCCCGGAGCAGGCCGAGGCCCTGGTCACCTACCGGCTGCGCTCGGATGAAGCCGCCCGCCACCTCTTCCGCGTCGTCAGCGGCCTGGACAGCATGGTCCTGGGCGAGACGGAGATCTTCGGCCAAGTCAAGCAGGCTTACAAAGTAGCTTTGGAAACCGGCAGCACTGGCCGTGCGCTGAACAAGCTCTTCCAGCAGGCTTTCACCGTGGGCAAAAAAGTCCGCCACGACACCACTATCCAGCGCGGCTCCACCAGCGTCGGCTCAGTGGCTGTGGACCTGGCGGAAAAAGTCCACGACCTGAAACAGTGCCGTGTCATGCTCGTCGGCGCTGGCGAAATGAGCCGCACCTGCGCCCAGAGCCTGCTTTCACGTGGAGCCCAGAGCATCATCGTCTCCAATCGCAGCTACGACCGCGCCGTCGAGCTGGCCACCGAGATGAAGGGCCGGGCCATGAAATTTGACGAATGGGAGCACGCCCTGCATGAGGTGGACGTCATCATCTCCAGCACCAGCGCGCCGCACTTTGTCATCAAGCCGGAGCTCATTGACCAGGTCATGCGCAAGCGCCGCTGGGATCCCCTGCTCATCATTGACATCGCCGTCCCACGCGACGTGGACCCCGCCGTCAACGAGATCGAAGGCGTGTATCTCTACGACATTGACGCCCTCCAGGCCATCGCCGACGACGGCCGCCGCGAGCGTGAGCGCCAGCTCAGCGCCTGCGAGCGCATTATCGAAGACCATTTAGAGAAATACGGCTTCACCAATCCCGCCTCCCCTTTGGCCGCCAGCAGCCACGTCGCCGTCTGAGCTGTCCGGTAGGACGCCCCTCTTTTACCCCGCCACCTGCATCTTAAACGGGGCCGGTTTGAAAACCACCGGCGTGCCAAAACCTGCCAGCTCGCCATCCACCTCCAATGGAGCCTCCGGATCTGCCGTAACGGTAAACTCCCGCAACTGCACATAATCCAGATCCTCTGCGGGTTCATACCCGCCTTCCAGGATGCCGCGCAGCATTTGGGCGAACTCCCAGCCGCCCAGGCCGCGGAACACCAGCACATCCAGAAGTCCGTCCTGGTTGCAGGCCTTCGGGAACACCGCCACCGGCCCGCCGTAGTGCTTGCCAGCCCCGATGAGGACCACGGAGCCATGCATCGCCGGGCGGCCCTCCACCGTCACCGTCAGCACGGGCGGCTTGCGCGTCAGCACCTGCATCGCGGACATGACGTAACTGAGTGGGCCGAAGCGCTTCTTGCTCTCCCAGGTCGTCTCCTGAATGATCTCCGCATCAAAACCCACACCGGCCAGTTGTACAAAATACTGGTCATTGGCCATCCACAGATCCACCTCCTTCAGCCGGCCGCTGGAAATCTGCGCCCAGCAGGCGGCGATGTCCTGGCTGGGCAGCCCCAGCTCCAGGGAAAACACATTCATCGTCCCCAACGGCAGCACACCCAAAGCGGTGTGTTTCTCCCCCGGCGCTCGCTCCGCATTCACCCGGCAGATGCCTTGCAGCACCTCGTTCATGGTACCATCCCCACCCGCCGCCACGATGAGCGTATGCCCTTCGCGGGCCAGCTTTTCAGCGATCTCCGTGGCCTGTCCGGGGCTCTCCGTCACCACCAGCTCCGGTTCAGGGGTCAGCGCTCGCAGCACCTTCTCACGGGCGGCCGCATGCGTACTGCGCGCGGCGGGATTCAGAATGACGGGGATTCTAGCAGGCATGAGGGCTGTGCCTATCCCCCAAAACCTCCCGGATCACAAGCAACAGTTGCCCAAGGAGAGGGACTTGCCAAGTCCCTGCTTCAACGTCGGTGACGGCATCCTGCAGTCACCGCATGACCAGGATGCCTCATGATGAACGACAGGATTGAGTGCCCTTGATTGGGCGCGACCCAACGAGATCAGGCACATCAGCCGACGATTTTCCTCAGGATGCAGAAAACAGCCTGCGGGACGCGGGCGCTCCAGGAATCATTCACGCAAACTTCGCCAGCAGCTCGCCCGCCTTGGCAGGATCCACTTTCTCAAAGAAATCATCCTCCACCATGCACACGGGGCCGAAGCCGCAGCTGGCCAGGCACTCGGCGAATTCGATGCTGAATTTGCCGTCTTCACTCACCGCGATAGGGTGGTGATGGTCGCAATGGCTGCGGTCGATCTTCGCCTCTTTGCAAAGCGAATCCATCAGCTCATAGCTGCCCGTCATGGCACAGGAAAGGGTGCGGCACACGCGGATGTGATATTTCCCCGGCGCGCTCTGGCGGAAGCCTGGGTAAAACGTCACCACTTCCAGCACCTGGATCGGCTCCAGGCCCAGCTTTGCCGCCACCCAGTTGACGATGTCGTCGCTGATGTAGCGGTAGTGCTCCTGCATGAGGTGCAGCAGGGGCAGCACGGCGCTGCGTTTGGACACGGGGTAATGCGTGATCACCTCGTCCATCTTGCTTTCCAACTCGGCGGGGACTGCGAATGCCATCTTGAGATTTTTCAGGGATAAAGGGTTGCTACGGTCAGCGTGGCGGCTCGGCTCAGCGGTCGCATTCGCCCATCACAAAGTCCAGGCTGCCCAGCACGGACGGAATGTCGCTGAGCATGTGGCCGGGCATGATCTTGGAAAGGATGCTCAGATTGATGAACGAAGGACTGCGGATCTTCAGACGGTACGGAACGCCGCCGCCTTTGCTGTGGATGTAGAAACCCAGCTCACCCTTCGGGTTCTCCGCACCAAAATACACCTCGCCCGCCGGCGCATCAATGCCCTGGGTGGCGATGATGAAATGGTGGATCAGCTCCTCCATCTTCATCAGCACGCGGTCCTTGTTCGGCAGCAGGTTTTTAGCATCCGCCACATTGATCGGCCCGCTGGGCAGTTTTTCGATCACCTGCCGCAGAATGCGCACGCTCTGGCGCATCTCTTCCATGCGCACCAGGTAGCGGTCATAGCAGTCGCCCTTGGTCCCGATGGGAATGTCGAAATCGTACTTCTCGTAGTCGAGATAAGGGTTGGTCTTCCGCAGGTCATGCTCCACGCCGGAACCGCGCAGGTTCGGCCCGGAAAGGCCATAGGCGATCGCGTCTTCCTTCGTGATGACACCGATGTCCTGCGTGCGGGCGATGAAGATGGCATTGCGGGTCAGCAGCTTGTCCACCTCATCAATGATCGGCTCCACCTCGTTGAGGAACTTCAGCACCGCATCCGTGAAGCCCGGAGGCAGGTCGCGGATCTGGCCGCCCACACGAGTATAGCTGGTGGTAAAACGGGCGCCGGTGAGCTGCTCACAGAGGTTATAAATCTTCTCGCGCTCCGTAAAAGTATAGAGGAAGACCGTCATCGCCCCCACATCCATGGCGAAGACGCCGACGCCCAGCAGATGGGCGGAAATACGCGCCAGCTCACAGCAAATGACGCGGATGGCACGGCCACGCTCCGGCACTTCCCAGCCCATCAGCTTTTCCACCGCCAGGGAATAAGCCACATTGTTGGCCAGGGGGGCCAGGTAGTCCAGCCGGTCCGTATAAGGCACGAACTGGTTGTAGTGCATGTTCTCCGCGATTTTCTCATCCCCCCGGTGCAGGTAGCCGACGTCCGGCTCCGCTTTGGTGATGATTTCGCCGTCGAGCTCCAGGATCATCCGGAGCACGCCATGCGTGGCCGGATGGGAAGGTCCCATGTTCAGGACCAGTTTCTCGCCCACGATATCGCTGGTCGTCTCTTCGAGGCTCTCCAGGTGCATCGCAGCCTTGGCGGCGGTGTCCGGGGTCTCGTATTCACGGGTAACGGCAGGCATAATAGGGTGAAGGTGACTATTCTACGCCCCCCAAAGAGCGGCAAGGCGAATTTGTGAAAAATTTCACAAGCTCAACGCCATGCGGCTTCTCCAGGACGCATGGATCCGCAAAATAAGGCAGACCCACCTTATTTCCTTGCCAATTTCTGCCGTTTTTCATTTAGAATAATTCTTAATGAACAGGTCTTGCTTTAAATTTCTGGCACTTATTTTTATCCTGCTGGGCACCACCAACAGTCTGGCCAACACCTGGTGGCCGCAGGCGTCAGGCGGAGAGGGCCGAATCATTGACGCTATTTGGTTTGCTGATTCAAATAATGGCTGGGCAGTCGGATTTGATGGCCTCATTTACCGAACTAAAGACGGAGGCAAATCCTGGAAGTTTGAGATTTCCGGCACCCATACCCGGCTTCAGGGTGTAGGCGGAGTGGACATCAACAATGTGTGGGCGGTTGGGGATAATGGTTTCATCTTGAACTGGAACGGCAGTGCCTGGAGCAAACAGGCATCAGGAACAACCAATTCTATTTTCGCTGTTTGGGGTAGCGATATTAATAACGTGTGGGCCGTGGGTGCCGGGGGAATTATGCGGAAATGGAATGGCAGTGCGTGGATCAGTCAGGTTTCAGGAAGCTCTCGGACGCTGGTTAACATCAAAGGTCTGGATAAGGACAATGTCTGGGCCATGGGATTGAGCGGAACCATTCTCAAATGGAACGGTCTGGTTTGGAGTCCTCAAGAGTCGGATACCACGGACTCCATTTCTGACATGTGGATCATTGATGCCTCCAATGCCTGGGCCGTCGGCTCAAATGGAAATTTACTCTATTGGAACGGAACCCAGTGGACGAAAAAAATGTCCCCCACCATCCAATCCTTTTCCGGGATTTGGGGAAGCAGTCCTGACAACGCCTGGGCCGTGGGCACGGCTGGAACCTTGATCAAATGGGATGGCACCAACTGGACCTTGATGGACTCTGGCACATCTATTAATTTCTTCTGCATATCAGGTATCGATACTAGCAATGTTTGGGCGGCTGGGGTTGGAGGCACCATTTTGAAATGGGATGGCAGTCAATGGAAATCTCAGATGCGCGGATTTTATGAGATTTTTTATGGCATGTGGGGTGCTGATGCGGACAATGTTTGGGCGGTAGCCAGCAGTGGCCTGATCGCGAAGTGGGACGGAACTTCATGGAAAGAATCTCCTGTTTCAGGCAATGCCTCCGGTCATTTCGATGTCTGGGGAACGGATGCCAACAATATCTGGGCCGTCGGCAAAGTCGGTCAAATTCATCGTTGGAACGGTGAAGTATGGAGCCTTGTAACTTCTGGGACGAGTGCATGGCTGCGAGGCATCTGGGGCAGCAGTGCCTCCGATTTATGGACAGTGGGTGATGCGGGCACAGTCCGACGATGGAACGGCTCTCAGTGGACGACAGGCACATCGGGCACTTCAGAAGCGCTTCAATCCATATGGGGGCACGATGCCAGCAATATTTGGGCAGTGGGGAATAACGGAACTATCCTAAAATGGGATGGCAGCACCTGGAATCCGCAAATTTCAAACACGACTCAAACGCTGCGCAAGGTCTGGGGCAAAGATGCACAAAACATATGGGCAGTAGGGGATGGAGGCACCATTTTAAGGTATGATGGAACTTCCTGGACTAACCAGGATTCTGGCACAGTGGATTATCTAAATAATGTCCGAGGCGACAATGAAAATGGACTATGGGCAGTAGGCCACAATGGAATCATCCTGAAATGGAACGGAACAGCCTGGCAGCCGGAAAATTCCAACACGGGGATTTCCATTTACGGGATGTGGGTTAATGCCGGGCAACTGTGGGTCAGTGGCACTTCGGGGTTAATGTATACCTACCGTCCTGATGATGCTGAGATGACTTTAAGGGGTAATGGCAAACAGATTGCCTTTGGTAGTGTGCAGCCAGATTCCACGAATGGGACCGAGTTTGGCAGTCTCGAGCGAGACGGCAACTCCAATCAAGATTTTATGATCCGCAACGAGGGCGCGTCAGACCTTGAGCTCATGGCCACCGCTCCCAATTTTGTCACCCTAAATGGCAGCAGCGCTTTTTCTATTACGACTCAGCCAAGTTCAGGAACCCTCGTGGCCGGTGGCGGAATCCAGACCTTTTCCATCCTTTTCAATCCTGCTTCCGGTGGTGTTCATACCGCCACGGTCAGCATACCCAGCAATGACTCCGACGAGAATCCATATACCTTCCTTATCCAGGGAACTTGCCTCGTGCCTGAAATGACCGTGACGGGCAACGAGGTCCCCATTGTGAGTGGGGACTCTTCTCCTGGGCTGCATGATCATAGGGATTTCGGAGGGGCCAGCGTGAGCTTTGCCACCATCACCCGGAGTTTTGTCATTTCGAATTCAGGCGACGCTCCGCTCAGTCTGACGGACTCGCCACAGGTCGCCTTAGCAGGTGCCCATGCTTCTGAATTTACACTCAGCACATCGCCCCGCTCATTGATAGAACCGGGCTCATCAACAACCTTTTCCATTACCTTTCAACCTGCAGCGACTGGCCTGCGCACAGCCACCGTCAGCATCGCAAGTGACGATCCCGGCCAGTCTCCTTTCACCTTCGCCATCCAGGGCACAGGCCTCGAAGGCACAGGCACGGGCAGCGATACCAAAAAGCCCACGCTCAAGCTGTCCTCACCTGCAAAAAACGGCATTCTGAGTTCGGCCTTGCCGTTCATGGTGACCGGCACTGCCGGGGACAGCACCGGCCTGCACCGGGTGGAAATCATCCTCAATGAGGACTCCCCTGTCCTGGCCACTCTTGGGGAAAGCACCAAACCCACCAGCGTCCCCTTTTCCGCCGCCATCCTGCCCACAGCAGGCAGCACCAATACCGTCACCGTCACCGCCTATGACCTCAATGGCAACAGTACATCGCTGACCCGCACCTTCATGTTTGAAAGACGTTATCTGCTGACGGTTGCCCGCTCCGTCCCGGACGCCTTCATCACCAATCCCGACCAGGCGGGCACAGTAAAATTGACAGCTTCCCCGAAATCCGCCGCCACGGCCCTGACCAAAGGACCGTCGCCCCAGACCATCATGCTGCTTCCGGGCGCGCTGGTCACCCTATCTGCCACGGCAAAAAAAGGACAGGTCTTCAGCCATTGGAACGGCCTGCCCGCAGGCACTGAAAACATGGGCAGCACGGTCACTTTCACGATGCCCGAGGCGGACGTGCCCGGCCTGTCCGCTGTCTTTATTGAAAACCCTTTCTCCATCTTTGGCACAAAGCCCGTCCTGCACGGATTGCTGCTTCCAGAGGCTGAGACGCCTTCCGGCAACAGCACAGCCGGCCTGATCACCGCCAAGCTGGTTCCAGCCAAAGGAAGCTTCAGTGGCAAGCTGTTCATGGGCGGCAAAGCCACCTCCTTCACCGCAACGCTGCAAGGCGACGGCAGCGTGTGGTTTAAGTCTGGCAAGACATCCTCCCAAACATTGACCCTTGATGACCGCTCCCTTCAACTCACCTGGGATGAAAACGGTCTGGACGCCATTGTCGCCGGAGCCAATGGGGCTGTCAGCGAAGGACGCATCCGACCTGCTCTCTACAGCAGCAGCACCCCGGCACCCGCCGCCCTGCTAAACCGTAACGGCAAGACTGGTTTCTTCACCCTCAGCCTGCGGGCTATGGCCCAGACTCCCGCCAAAGATCTCACCACCTATCCCCAGGGAGCCGGGTATGCCACGGTCACGCTGGCTCGCACGGGCACTCTGAAAATGACCGGCATGCTGGCGGATGGTACCAAGATCACCGCAAGCAGCGCGCTTGTTGCCGGAGATACCAGCCCTCTCTTCGTCCAGTTGGCCACCCCGGGAGGCAAGGCCAAAGATGGCAGCTGGTTGTCCTCCCTGGTTTTCGACACCACGGAGGCCGATAGCGACGTCACAGGTGCAGACACCCGCTGGTTCCGCCCCGCTGTCAGCGAGACCGGCAAACCAGTGACCCAACTCTACACCGCAGGCTGGCCAGAAGGCATCACCTTAGATGCAGTGGGCGCGCTGTATGACAGCAGCCTCAGCGTCCAGGCAGCCCTGAACCTGCCTGCTCCAGATCCCGTGACTGGCAATACCCGTTTGGTTTTCGCCATGGGACGGCTGCCCGGACCGGATCCTGTGGAGGTTTCCAACCTCAACATTACCGCAAGCAAGGTGACTAAATTGCCCGCCAAGGACAAGAGCTTCACGCTCACCCTCACCCCCAAAACAGGTCTCTTTAAAGGGGCATTCACCCCCGACTGGACTTCCCCAGACACCAAGCTACCGGCTTTTCAGGGCATCCTCCTGCAAAAGGGTATGAACAAGGGTGGAAACGGCTTCTTCCTGAGCAACCGCCTTCTGGACAAAGATCCCGAAAGCGGAAGCGCCCACCTTCGTCGGCCGGCTGTGGATGAGTAGCGGCGCCACTGCGTGACGTTTTGCACCCAAGGATGACCTACCGCCCCCGCCATGCAGGCTGTCGGCCAAATCCATCCATCCCATTCCCTCCAAATCGCTGCCTCCTCTGCCTCCTCTGCCTCTCCGCACCTCTGCGCCGCCCTACCCATTCGATGATAGCCGTGGACATTCCCTTGGGCCAATCGCGGACACTCCCCAAAAAAACAAAACGCTGACAGGAGGCCTGTCAGCGTTTCGGAATCGGGGATGGTGAGCCTTATCAGGAGGGCTCAGAAGGGGCCGTTGGGGTGGGAGGAGCGGGCTCAGCAGGAGCAGGCACTGGGGCTGGCATCGGCGTAGGCACTGGGGCGGCGGGTTCCGGCGGCGCAGGCTTCACGTCCACCTTTGGGGCAGTGGGCGGGGCAGGCGCAGGCACGGGTGCTGGCACTGCTGGTGCAGGCGGAACAGGGGCCGGTGCTGGAGCAGACTCCACCTTCGGGGCTTCCGGAGCCGCAGGCACAGGAGGCGTTGCTGGAGCAGGAACTTCTTTAGGGGTCGCTGGAGCGGTCGGGACCACCGGCTGGGTCATGGCGGGCGCAGCAGAGGGCTCCACAGCCGGTGTGACCACGGAGGGAGCCTCTGTCTGGGGCGCTGCGGGTGCAGGGGTCGGAGGGGTCAGGGCCGCAGGGGCGGGGCTCACTTGCATCTGCGGGGCAGAGCCTTCCGGAGCCAGGGTGGGGCTGAGCGTCGGCGCACCCAGCTGGAAATTCGGCGCTCCAGGGACCGGAGCAGCGGGCGTTTCCACCTTGGGCTTCGGCGGGCCGTCCACTTCTTTGGCCGGCAGCTTGGCGGAGATCCACTTCAGGCGGCCTTCGCTCTGGTCAATGAAAGCGGAGTCGGCATTGGTGAATTTGGCAGGCACGGATTCATAGGCGGCCTTGGCCTCTTCTTCCTTGCCTGCGGCCCACAGCAGATCACCCAGGCGGATCTGGGCCAGGGCGGCCACGTCGCTGGTGGCATGCTTGGAGATGACTTCCTCAAACAGCGGCTGGGCCTGGGCGCTTTCCCCCATGGATTCTAGCTTGGTGGCCAGCGCCAGGGTGGTTTCCGGCAGCAGAGGATGGTCCTGATGCTTGGTGGTGAATTCACGCAGCGCCTCCACTGAGGAGTCCTTTTTGTTCTGCGACCACAGCAGGTCGGCCTTCAGCAACAGTGCATTCCCCGCAGCCAGAGTTCCGGGGTATTCGCTGACGACGAGGTCGCAGTCTTCCACCGTTTTGGCAGCGGCAAAGGCGGCTCCGGCAGCGGCGGCGTTTTCCTTCGCAGTGTAGCTGATGACGCCATAAATGACGGCACCCACAGCGATGGCGGCAAAGAGCAGGACCAGTTTCTTGAAGTGGGCTTCAAGAAACTCTTCCATCGGGCTGGAGAGTTCAATCGGTGCCGGGGGCACCGGGGCGGGGACAGGGGGAGTCGCTTTGGACATGGGCCGGGTTTTTTAAGGGGAAAATGGGATTAGGCACCCACCTGGGCGCGGGCTTCATCCGCCAGGGCGGTGGAGAGATAACGCTCGCCAGTGGAGCAGGCGATGGTGACGATGAGCTTGCCGGCGTTTTCGGGGCGCTTGGCGACCTCGATGGCGGCCACGACGTTGGCACCGGTGCTGATGCCGACGAGCATGCCTTCCTCCTTAGCCAGGCGGCGGGCCATGGCAAAGGCGTCATCATTGCTGACCTTGATGCACTCAACGATCTGCGCATTCCCGGCGCTGTCTTTCAGGTGCAGGTTCTTCGGCACAAAGCCGGCCCCGGTGCCCTGGATCTTGTGCGGCCCTGGCTGCACGGGTTCGCCCGCCAGCGTCTGGCTGATTACGGGAGAGGCCTCCGGCTCCACGGCGATGGCCTGGAAGCTGGGCTTGCGCGGTTTGATCACCTCGCAGGTGCCGGTGATGGTGCCGCCGGTGCCGACAGCAGCCACCAGGATGTCCACTTTCCCATCCGTATCTTCCCAGATTTCCTCGGCGGTCGTCTTCATGTGGATGGCCGGATTGGCCGGGTTTTCAAACTGCTGAGGGATCCAGGCGTTTGGCGTTTCTTTGAGAAGCTCCTCCGCCTTGGCGATGGCGCCCTTCATGCCCTGGGGGCCGGGGGTCAGCACAAGCTGTGCGCCCAAAAGCGCCAGCAGGGTGCGGCGCTCCATGCTCATCGTCTCAGGCATGGTCAGGATGAGCTTGTAGCCCTTGGCCGCTGCCACAAACGCCAGCGCGATGCCGGTGTTGCCGCTGGTCGGCTCGATGATGATGGTGTCCTTCGTCAGGATGCCGCGCGCCTCGGCGTCTTCGATCATCGCCATGCCGATACGGTCCTTGACGCTGCCCAGGGGATTGAAGAACTCGCACTTGAGCGCGATGGTGGCGTTCAGACCGGCCGTCACTTTGTTCAATTTGACCAGCGGTGTTTTGCCGACGGTTTCGACGATGTTGTTGTAGATGTGGCCCATGGCGGTGTGGGGTTGGGTTGAAAAGCGGTGAGCACGACACCCCGGCCGGGAGGCCTGGGACATCGGGGGTAGAGTTTATAGGAGGGGGGGAACAGGCTTGCAAAGGAAAAAACGGCCCCGCAGGCGGCCGGCGGTGACGTTCACGCCACCCAGGATCCGGGCTTTTCCGGGGAAAGCGGCGCTCCGTCCGAGCCAGATTCCGCCTTATTCCAGCAGCTTCTTGCGCACGATCTCCGTCACGATCTTCGGGTTTGCCTTGCCCTGGCTGGCCTTCATAGCCTGGCCGGTGAACCAGTTCATCGCTTTCTCGTTGCCGCCTTTTACCTCGGCCACCTTGTCCGGGTTTGCCGCCAGAATCTGCTCCACGATGGCCTCCAGGGCACCGGTGTCGCTCACTACTTTAAAACCCTTCTCATTAATGATTTTTTTATGATCCTCTTCTCTTCTTTCAATCATTTCTGTCAGAACAACTTTTCCCTGGGCTGCTGAAATGGTCCCAGCTACTTCTACTTCATGAATTAAATTAGCAAACGCCTGCCCTGTAATTGGAAAGTGCGATGTATCAAATTGCGGCAAAGTGGCTGCAGGATTATGATACAAGGTAAAAGGACCCGTAGATGGGCTTATGACAAACCCGTCATTTGCGGGTGAAGTATATTTTATTTCAACCTGCGGATCATAATGAGCAAGATACTCATTTATTAACCAGTTCGCTACTTTCTTTGGCTTCAGCTCAGTATTGGATTTAGTAGTTGACTCAAAATACGATGAAAGTGAAGGAACCCCGGTGAGCACGCCCGCATCGTAAGCACTGCATTCATAATCCTTTTCAAACCTTGCACGCATTTCATGCGGCAGCTCCGGCACCTGCGCGCGCATTTTTTCCAGGATCGCCTCCGTCCGCAGCGGGATCAGGTCCGGGTCCGGGAAGTAGCGATAATCATGCGCATCTTCCTTGCTGCGCATCATCGTCGTCTCGCCCCGGTCATCGTCCCAGCGCAGCGTGCTCTGCACCAGCTTTTCACCGCGCTCCAGGCAGCCGATCTGGCGTTCGGTTTCATAGTGAATGGCCCGCCGCACCGCCGACATGGAGTTGATGTTCTTCAGCTCGATCTTCGTGCCCAGCTCCGTCTGGCCCTCCGGCCGCACGCTGATGTTCACATCGCAGCGAAGGTTGCCTTTTTCCATGTCTGCATCGGACACGCCGCCATAGATCAGGATCTGCCGCAGGCTGGTGATGTAGGCAAAGGCCTCCTCCGCGCTGTCAATGTCCGGCTCGCTGACGATCTCCATCAGCGGCGTACCTGCGCGGTTGAAATCCAGGGTCGTGAATTTGTCATGGTGCGTGCTCTTGCCCACGTCCTCTTCCAAATGGATGCGCGTCAGCTTCACCACCTTGCCCGGATTCGCGATGCTCTTTTGCGCATCCTTCGGATACGCCAGGTCATACAGCGGCACACCCCCGCCCAGGCACAGTGGAAAGGGCATCTGGGTGATCTGGTAGTTCTTCGGCATGTCCGGGTAGAAGTAGTTTTTCCGGTCCCAGCTCACCACGGGTGGCGTGCTGCAGCCCAGCATCAGCCCGGCCAGCACGGTCTTTTCAATCGCCGCCTCATTCAGCACCGGCAGCGCGCCCGGTAGGCCCAGGCAGGTCGGGCAGGTGTTCGTATTCGGCTCGCTCCCCACCATGACCGGGCAGGCGCAGAACATCTTGCTCTGCGTGGTCAGTTGCGCGTGGACTTCAAGGCCGATGGTGACGATGTACTTGGGCATGGGAGCCGGGACATTGGAATCCCTTTCTGCCTCTGGCAAGCGGCGCTTCAAGCGGATGATAGGGGATTTTGCAGGTATACCAATGTTAACATAACACGTTCTATCCCCCTTCCCCACAAGGATTACCCTCCCGTCCGTCGTTTATACCGCCAACCAACCTGATGAAACGCCGACCTTTTCTTCTCATCGCCTTACTGCTCGCCAGCTTGCCCCCGGCCTCCGCCGTTGACTGGAAAAAACAAGCCCTGGAAGACGCCAGGCAGGACCGCACCAGCATTCCCTACGACGGCATCACGCCTAACAAAATGGTCTGCGACACCACCCTGCGCCAGCTTCCCGACGGCTCCTGGGCGCTCACCATCCTGGCCGGGGGCGACTTTGAACCCTCTCCTGAAAACTACATCGGCATCACCCGCAGCACCGACCAGGGCAAGACCTGGTCCCCGCTGGAGCCGGTGGATACAAGCCTGCCACGCTCCGGCAAAACCATCGGCCAAGGCCTGACGGAGCTGATGGTTCATGGCCAGCGCTGCACCGCCTTTTTCTCAACCCATTCTCAGACCTGGGGCCTGGACTGGAAGTCCTGGATCATGCACAGCGATGACAACTGCCAGACCTGGAGCAAACCCGAGCCCGTCCCTGGCCGCCTGCACAATTACACGTTCATCCGCAACCACATCGTGGCCAAAGACGGCCGCATCATTATCCCCTTTCAGCATTATGTCGGCCCCGGCCCAGATGTGCCGCCACCGCCGCCGGAGGAAAAACCCTGGCACAAAACGCTCTTCCATTACGTCAGCAATCCGCGCAATGGCGTGCTCATCAGCAGCGATGGCGGCAAGACCTGGAGCGAGCACGGCAACATTCGTCTTTCTACAAATGACCGTTATTATGGCTGGGCGGAAAACAACATCGTCGAGCTCAGCGATGGCCGCATCGCCATGATCATCCGGGGCGACCGTCTCGGCGGCGTCCTTTATTATGCCGAGTCCACCGACGGCGGCAAAACCTGGCCCGAATTCGCCAGCAAAACGGACATTCCCAATCCCGGCAGCAAGGCCACCCTTTATCCCCTGGGCGGCGATGCCGTGGCCATCCTGCATAATCCGAATCCGCGTCACCGCAGCCCATTGTCCCTGTGGATCAGCTTTGACGGCCTGAAGACCTGGCCCTACCGCCGCGTCCTCGTCCCCGAATCGTCCGATGGCCCCAAAGGCCGCCTTAACTACCCGGACGGTTTTGTCAGCGCGGACAGGCAGTGGCTGCACTTCGCCTACGATGACAACCGCCACCGCGCCGTCCATTACAGCGCCAAACTGCCTCCCCTCCCCTGACATTCCACGCGGATGCAAAACATCATCAACCGTTTCACCGGCCTCTACCCGGTCTGGCTCATCCTCTTTGCTATTATCGGCTACCTGCGTCCGGAAGCCCTGGCTTGGTTTTCCGGCCAGTGGATCCTCTGGGCGCTCACCACCGTCATGCTCGGCATGGGCATCACCCTCACCGTGGAGGACTTCCGCCGCCTGCTTCGGATGCCCGGCTGCGTCGCTCTCGGCTTTGTCGCCCAATATACCCTCATGCCCCTCATCGGCTGGGGCATCGCCCATGTCATGAAGCTGGAGCCCGGTTTTGCCATCGGCCTCATCCTCGTGGCCAGCTGCCCCGGCGGCACCGCGTCGAACATGATCACCTACCTGGCGCGGGCCAATGTCGCCCTCTCGGTCATCCTCACCATGGCCTCCACCCTGCTGGCCTTCATCATGACGCCGCTCTGGTGCCAGACCCTGGCCGGCCAGTATGTACCGGTGGATGCCTGGGGCCTGTGCAAGACCACCCTCCAGGCCGTCGTCGTGCCCGTCATCGCCGGTGTCCTGCTGAACTGGCGCTTCCCCCGCACTGTCGCCCGCATCGCCTGGCTCGGCCCCCTGCTTTCAGTCATCGCCATCTGCTTCATCACCGGCGGCATCGTCGCCTCTAACTCTGGAAATCTAGCCGAGAATGCCATCAAGATGACCCTTGCCGTATTTCTTCTGCATACTTTTGGTTTCGCCCTCGGCTACATGGTTTCTAAACTTGTCGGTTACTCAGAAGATGTCGCCCGCACCGTCTCCATCGAGGTCGGAATGCAAAACGGCGGCATGGCCACCACGCTGTCCACCATTCACTTTACCTCCCAGCCCCTCGCCGCCGTCCCCGCCGTCTTCAGCGCCATCATGCAAAACATCCTCGGTGCCCTCGTCGCCTCCTTTTGGCGCGCCCGCCCCACGCCTGTCTCGGCAGATTCGCCATCTAAAAACTGCCCATGAGCCGCCGCCACATCCACTACTGGAAGTGCGACCGCCCCGCCGCCTTCCACGGCACCTCCGCACTCGCCGCCACGGAGGACCTCTCAGCCCAAGTCCACGCCCTGCTTCAATCACATCACCCCGGCCTAACAATCAGTTTGACCAAAGGCGGCGGCCAGGGCAACCATCGCACCTTCATCACCCGCATCGGCCATGACACCCGCTTCATCCGCATCGAGGACGGCCCCGAGCAGGATGATTACATCGAGACCGAATCCCGCGTGCAGGAAGCCGTGCGCTCCCTCGGCCTGCCCACCCCGCAGGTCATCGGCGTGGATGCCAGCCGCACCGAGGTCCCCTTCGCCTGGCAGATCATGGAGCTCATTTCGCAGCCAGATTTGAACCACTGGCACAAGCTCGGCCAGCTTGACCTCCCCCGCATCGCCCAGGACATCGGCAGCGCCGTCGCCCGCTGGCAGGGCGTGCCCGTCACCGGCTTCGGCCCCTTTCAAAGCGGTCGCGAAGTCCTCACCGGCTACCACGACACCTACGCCGCTTACTTCTTGCTGAACCTCGACCGTCACCTCGCTTTCCTCACCGAAAAGGCTTTCCTCTTCGCTGCCGAATCCCAGGAAATCTGCCAGGCCATCGCCGATCACGAATCCCTCCTCGCCCTTGACCACGGTTGCCTCGTTCACAAAGACCTCGCCCTCTGGAACATCCTCGGCAGCGAGCATGAAATCACCGCCTTCATTGACTGGGACGACTCCATCTCCGGCGATCCCATGGACGACCTTTCCCTCCTCGCCTGCTTCCACGACGGCCCCGTCATCGCCAATGCCATCGAAGGTTACACGCGTATCAAGCCCCTGCCCACCGACCACCGCCGCCGTTTCTGGATGCACCTCCTGCGCAACATGATCGTCAAGTCCGTCATCCGCGTCGGCGCCGGTTACTTCGACCGCAGCGACGGCTTCTTCCTCATCAACTCCGGCAGCAACGGCTCTGATTTGCGCACTCTCACCCGCTCCCGCCTCCGCACCGCCCTCCACGGCCTCCTCCAAGACCACGAAATCCATACTCTTCAATAAGCCTAACTAATTACCCAATCACTCCATCGCCCCCCGGCAGTACAGTACTCATCACTCTCCGAGTGATGCGATCCATCCAAGATCCTGTTACCCAATTTCACAATTCCCCCTCCCCGAAAAAATCCTGCTAATCCTGCAATCTTGTTAATCCTGTAAAAAAGGCCCGCTCTCAGCCTCCTTTCCACTTTCTCCACCCCATGTCCATCTCTCCCATCCACACCGGCACCTGGCTCTCCATCGGCTCCCCCGTCATCGCCGAGCTCGCCGCCGCCTGCGGCTACGACTGGGTGCTTCTGGACCTCGAGCACGGCTGCGAATCCGAGGCCGCCTTGCCTAACCAATTGCGTACTCTTCGCGGCTCCACCACCCAGGCCATCGTCCGCGTCGGTGCCCCGCACCCCGACCTCATCGCCCGCGTTCTCGACTGGGGCGCCCACGGCATCATGGTGCCCCATGTGAACACCGCCGCCGAGGCCGAGGCCATCGTCCAGGCCGCCAGCTACTCCCCGCGCGGCCATCGCGGCTTCTCCCGCACCGTCCCCGTTTACGGCTACGGCCTGAATCCCCCCACCGACGCCACGCCCCGTCCCCTCATCCTCGCCCAGATCGAGACCGTGCAAGGCGTCGAAAACGCCGCCGCCATCGCCGCCATCGAAGGCATTGACACCCTTTTTGTTGGGCCAGCCGACCTCGACCACGACCTCAAAGCCCGCCAGTCCTCCCTCCCCTATGAAGACTGCCTCCGTCTCGTCACCGACGCCGCCCGCCAGCACCACAAAGAAACCGGCATCCTCATCCGCCAACCCTCCGACCTCGAAAAAATGCGCACCCTCGGCTTCACCTGGCTGGCCATTGATTCCGACCTCTCCCTGCTTCGGCAGGGTTTCCTAAACAACCTCCAATCAGCCAAATCATAACCAGGGATAGGGCAGGCTTTATGATACAGGATTTACATGATTTCAGGATTAACAAGATTCAGAAAAAGCCAGGCAAGCATAACAAAAAGCCTGTCACGTCGAATTCAGCCCCCAACCACCCAAATCAAAATCCTGTTAATCCTGAAATCTTGTTAATCCTGTAAAAAATTGGCACCCCAAACCCACTCACCCATTTCGCCAACTCTCCCCATGAATCTCCGCCCCTTCCTCCTCGCCCTCGCCGCGCCCCTCACGCTCTTCGCCCAAAACGATGGCCCCCTTCCCCAGTACATCCTGGACCTGCCGCTCCAGCCCACCGTCATCAACACCAGCCCCGGTCCTGAATACTCCGACGAGCAGCGGGATTACGCCATGGTCATCGGGGCCGACCGCACGCCGAAGGGCCGCATCTGGGCCGCCTGGGTCGCGGGGGGGGACAGCCCGCGCGCTTACTTTGTCGCCGCCACCAGCGATGATGAAGGCAAGACCTGGTCCAAGCCCCGCCTCGTCATTGACCCGCCGGATGCGCCCACCGGCCTGGAGGTCAGCGCCCTTGTCGGCAACTTTTGGACCGACCCAACCGGCCGCCTCTGGCTCTTTTATGATCAGTCCCTCGCCATGTTCGATGGCCGCGCCGGCCTCTGGGCCATCACTTGCGACAACCCCGATGCCGACACGCCCGTCTGGTCAGAGCCCCGCCGCATCTGGCACGGCATGACCCTGAACAAGCCCACTGTCCTCAGCAATGGCGAGTGGATGTTGCCCATCTCCCTTTGGAGCCGCGATAAAATCGGCGTGCCCGAACTCAAAGAAAACGGCTACGCCGATCTCGATGAAGTCCGCATGGCCAACGTCTTCGTTTCCACGGACAAAGGCGCCACCTGGACCCGCCGTGGCGGCGTCACCTTCCCTTATACTCAGTTTGATGAGCACATGGTCGTCGAGCTCAAAGACGGCCGCCTCTGGATGCTCGCCCGCACCAGCAAAGGCATCTCCGAAAGCCACTCCAGCGACCAGGGCCGCACCTGGACCGAGCCGCAGCTTTCCCAAATCAAAAACCTCAGCGCCCGCTTTTTCATCCGCCGCCTCGCCTCCGGAAACCTCGTCCTCGTCAAAAACGGCCGCATTGACGAGACCCTGAAAAGCCGCAGCCACATGACAGCCTTCCTCTCCGAGGACGATGGTCAATCCTGGAAAGGCGGCCTCCTCCTGGATGAGCGCAACGGCGTCTCCTATCCCGATGGCTTTCAGTCCCCGGATGGCATTATCCACATCGTCCATGACCGCGAGCGCTCCAAAGAACGCGAGATCCTCCTGCACCGCATCACCGAGGCCGACATCCTCGCCGGCAAGCTCGTCTCCACAGCCTCGCAGACCAAGATGATGGTCAGCAAAGCCCTGGGCAAAAAGATCGGCCCCCGCCTCTACAACGGCATCCAGCTCCCCCAAGAATGGCCGCCGCAAAAAGGCGACCCCAACAGCTACGAGCCAATGCCTGTCCCCTATTTAAAGGACATCCCAAAAGTCATCCCCATCAACACCGGCCGACAGCTTTTCGTGGATGATTTCCTCATCGAAAGCACCACGATGGAACGCACCTGGCACCAAGCCAAAAAGCACAAAAACAACCCCGTCTTCAAAGCCGAAACCGAAGCCGAACTCAAGCCCTCCGGCTTCGGAGGTGACCAGGAGGCCGTCTGTTACCTCGGCCACGGCGGCGTCTTTTATGATCCCCAGGACCGCCTGCATAAAATGTATTACACCGCCGGCTGGCGCGGCGGACTCGCCCTCGCCACCAGCCCGGACCTCCTCACCTGGACCCGTCCGGACATCGGCACCGTCGGCGGAAATCTCCTCCTCCCTCCCGGCCCGGAATGGGCTGGTGGCGACAACAGCGTCTGGCTGGACATCCACGTCAAAAATCCCCTTGAGCGTGTCAAGCTCCTCACCGACCGCCGCCCCGGCCCCCACACCCTCCAGACCTCCGCTGATGGCAAGGTCTGGTCCCAGGGCGTCCCCACCGGCAAGGCTGGCGACTACTGCTCCTTCTTCTACAACCCCTTCCGCAAGGTCTGGTGCTTCAGCATTAAGCAGGGCGGCTCCCACGGCCGCAACCGCTGGTACTCCGAAAGCAGCGACTTCATCAAAGGAGCCGACTGGTCCAAATCCGTCTTCTGGACCAATGCCGACAAGCTCGATGAACCCGATCCTGCCATCGGCGATCCCGCCCAGCTCTACAGCCTCAATGCCGTCGCTTATGAAAGCCTCATGCTCGGCCAGTTCTACATCCACCTCGGCCCGGATAACAAACTATGTGACAAAGGCAACTTCCCCAAGACCACCGAGATCAAGCTCGGCTTCAGCCGCGACGGCTTCCACTGGGACCGCCCCGACCGCCGCCCCTTCATCGCCGCCACCCGCAAAGACGGCGACTGGGACCGCGCCTACATCCACGGCACCACCGGCGTCTGCATTGTGAAAGAAGACGAAATCTGGTTCCCCTACACCGGTTACTCCGGCATCGCGCCCAATGGCCATCGCGGCATGTACACCGGCGCCTCCGTCGGCATGGCCATCCTCCGCCGCGACGGCTTCGCCTCCATGCAGGCCGGTGAAAAACCCGCCACCCTCACCACCCGCCCCGTCGCCTTCAACGGCCGCCACCTCCACGTCAATCTCGCCGCTCCCAAGGGCGAGCTCCGTGTCGAGATCCTCGACGAATCTGGCCAGCCGATCCCCCCCTTCACCCAAGAAAACTGCCTCCCCCTCACCGGCGATTCCACCCGCCAGTCCGTCCAATGGAAAGGCACCGAAACCCTCGACCCCATCCGCGGCCGCCCCGTCCAATTCCGCTTCCACCTCACCCAAGGCCACCTCTACTCCTTCTGGACCCACGAAGCCCGGGAGTAACCCTGCCCGTCGCCCTATCTAGTCACACCTCCTGTTAGGTCGGCTTGTGAAAAGGCAGACCGTAACCAAGACTTCCGGCCAAGCCCCCAGCACAGCCCCAGCACAGGCACAGATTTTAGATCCCTGAGCTCGCAGGGCTGCCCCATGAGTAGCCGGAGAGTCGGCGAGTCTTGACACGCCACACCTCCGGTCAGGAAACCGAACGCCCCTCGCTCAAGACCAACCCGCAGGTTTGGCCCATCATATCGCATCCCGATAGACCTGACCACGGCCACTCACTCCTGCATTCGTCCCGCGCTTCGCGGAATCATTGTCATTCGTCATTCGTCAATCCTGTCTGTGTATATCTGTGTCACCTGTGGTTTAAAAACTCCGGCTTTTTTGCGCCCTCCAATCCAACCACTGATGTCACAGAGAGCACAAAGGGTGGGAACTGAACCAGCCACTCCCAAACCCAAACAAACCACTGATGCCCAGCAATGCTCACTAATGGCAGAAACGGAGGCTTGAAGGCTTGAGGATTGGGGATTGAAATATGCATGCTTATTGCTGGCATTAGCCTGTCCCGTCACTGCGGCGATGGTTTAAAAATTCTGATCCCCTCCTTTGACATCTGCGCCCCATGAAAACCATCCTCTGCTTCGGCGATTCCAACACCTGGGGCTACGACCCCGCCAGCACCACCGCCCCTTCCCCCTCCGTCATCCCCACGACGTCCGCTGGACCGGCGTCCTCTCCCGCCTCCTCGGCCCCGCCTACCGCATCATTGAGGAAGACCAGAACGGCCGCACCGCCGTCCGTGACGATCCCCTCAACATCGCCCGCAAAGGCAAATACTACCTCCCCGCCTGCCTGGAGAGCCACAAGCCCATCGACCTCGTCATCCTGATGCTCGGCACCAACGACCTCAAAACCCTCTTTAACCTCCCTCCCAGCGACATCGCCGCCGGAGCCGGCGTCCTCGCCCGCATGATCCTCACTAGCGAATCCGGCCCGACAACCGCCCGCCGCAGCTCCTCCTCGTCTGCCCGCCCCTTATTGGCGACCTCACCCACCTCCCCGAAACCGCCGCCCGCGTCAACGACGGCCCCGCCCGCAGCGCCCAGCTACCCCGTTATTACGAGGCCCTCGCCCCCCCCTCCGCCCCTCCTCACCCCCAGCCCCCTGGACGCCGTCCATCTCGACGCCTCCCAACATCAAACCCTCGCCCACTCCCTCGCCACCAAAGTCAAAGAACTCCTCTGACCCAACGGAGCGCGGACGCCCTAGCCCGCATCCACGCGAAGCACATCCGTCCAGATCACCCCTCCCGGATGAGGCAGTGGAGGCGGTGACCATGACCATTCTGTCAATTATCGCACCCTTCTCTGAAAAAAAGTCGTCAAGCGGAAAATGCCTGGATCCTTGATTTTATGCGGCTTCGAGCGTGGTGAACCGGGTTCCTCCAGAAGGCTCTCATGGCTGTTGCTGGACACGTATTTTCCGCGCCGTCCGTGCTGCTGGCACGCGGCGTTGCCGGTCATGTTCCAACCTGGTCTGGCGATGC
>NZ_JBBYXL010000012.1 GCF_039655865.1 Prosthecobacter sp. SYSU 5D2
CTGCTGGAGGCTGCCTTTGACAAAGGAGCCGGGCAGCAGGACCAGGGAGGGCCAGTCCACGAGGGCAGCGGTTTCAGCAGGCAGGTGGCGCTGGAAAAAGGCCGTGGCATAGACAGGGTCGGAGAAGACGGCCTTGAAGTAGGCATCGTTAGGTTGGGCGGCCAGGTCAGCGTCGAGCACAAGGCCACGGTGAACAATGCCGCCGGGAAATGCAAGGGCACGTTCCAAAGTCCCCCTGCTGACACGGATCTCATCCCATGTCATACCCCCTTCCTTCCATGCAGACAGCGTCTTCCCGCCGTGGAATTGGACATCATTTTAAAAACCTGTATAACCCCTTTTACCTACCGCATGACGCCTCTCTTTTTCCGCCTGGATGCCTCACCCAAAATGGGGCTGGGTCATCTGCGCCGTTGCTGCGTGCTGGCCAGGGCCTGCCGGGAAAAAGAGGCGGTCGCGCATTTTTTCATCCGCAGCGAAGCCCTGGACCTCAGCACCCAGGACTTCCCGATGGACGCCGTCATCCATGAAATTCCCTGGAACTCCACGCCCGAGGAGGATGCCGCGCAGACCGTCGCCCTCTGCCATCAAAACGGCATCCGTGCCGGCGTGGTGGACCATTACCGGGTGAGTGAACCGGCCCAAAAAATCCTCAATGAAGGCGGGCTGCGCTGGATGCAATTTGGCAACCGGCTGCACACCCATCCGCTTCTCGGTGCGCTGGTTCACGATGCCAACCCAGGAGCCACGATTGAGGACTACCGGGGCCGCATTCACGGACATGAGCCCGAGTTTCTCACCGGCCCTGGTTATGCCTTGGTGGCAGAAGATTTCGTGACGGAACGCGCCCGGCTTTCCCTGCCGGACCCGCAGGAAATCACCTCCATCTTGCTGACCTTTGGCGGCGGCGATGACCGGGGGGCCACCCTGGCGGCGCTGGACTGGCTGGAAGCCGCTGGATACTTCGGCAAGCGCCTGCTGCTGACCACCAGCATGAACCCGCAACTGCCCGCACTGAAGGAAAGGGCGGCCACCACGCAGGAGATCGAGCTGCATGTGGACAACTGGCATCCGGCACCGCTGATGGCGCAATGCCAGCTCGCCCTCTGCGCAGGCGGCACGTCCTTGCATGAACTGGCCTGCCTGGGGGTGCCGCCAGTCATCGTCTGCATCGCGGACAATCAGTTCTTCCCCGCCCAGTCCTGGCATGAGGCAGGCATGGCCATCAACCTCGGCCCCTCGCCGGAAATCCAGCCGCAGGAGGCGGTCCGCCACCTGCAACGTCTGCTGAGCCTTCCCGAAGAAAGGATGGCCCTGGCCCGGCGCTGCTGGCAGGCACAGGATGGCCAGGGAGCCGCACGGGTCGCGGAGGCCCTTCTGCGGCAGGTTGATCAGCAATAACGCGTCTCATATTGACATTCCATGGCTCCCCATCATGGGTAACCCATCCTCATGACCCGCACCTATCCGCTGGAACTGCCCTTTCGTGGCGAGCGCACCTACCTGCACGGCACGGACCTGCATCAGGCCATTGTGGCCGCGCTGGGGGCGGATCTGCCAGCGGGCCCGGTCTCCATAACCTTTCATTCCCTACTGAAACAACTGCCGGACCTGGTCTGCTCCACGGACAGCCTGCGCCATCTGCGGGATGATCCCACCTTCCGGGGTGAGGTGCGTTTTGGCAGCGGTGATGCCGTGCTGAATGCCGCCCTGCTAGAGAGCACCCGCCCGGCGACGGAGAGAAAAATCTGCAACGAAAACGAAGTGGCCGCTGCGGCCGTCGTGGATGAAACCGCCAAGTCTGCCACGCTGGAGGCAGACGGGCCGGGCAATCTCATCGAGCGCATCGTTTTCCTGAACAAGCACCTGCATCTCAAGCTCCTGCCGCACCTCAGCCCCAAATGGCTCTTCGCCCGGCTGGAACTCAGCGCGCCGCTGCCTGCGGAGGCTCCCCAGCAGCTCAGCCTCGTTCTGAAACAGGTGCTGGGAAACCGCTTCACCCGCAGTGACATTCTGTTCGATGGCCAGCGTTTTGGCTCCATCTCCTTTTCCACACCGCAATGACCGCCCCCGTCCGCCTGACCCGAATCGCCTCCTACATCCCGCCAGGACGTGTGGATACCCGTGAGCGTGGCCGGGCCTTTGATTACGGGGATGATTTCCTGGTGGGCAAGCTGGGCACCACCAGCCTGGCCATCAAAGAGCCGGATGAGCAGGCCTCCGACCTGTGCGTGAAAGCCGCGCGCGAGCTGGAAAGCCAGGGCGTGTCCCTCGCCGACATCGGCGCGGTCATTGTCTGCACCCAGACACCGGACGGGCATGGCATCCCTCACACTTCCGCCGTGGTCCATGCCAAGCTGGGCCTGGCAGATACCTGCGCCTGTTTTGACATTTCCCTGGGCTGCTCAGGCTATGTTTACGGCCTCTCAGTCATCACCTCCTTCATGCAGGCCAATGGCATCAAGCGCGGCCTGTTTTTCACCAGCGATCCCTATTCCTCCATCGTGGACCCCGCCGACCAGGCCACCTGCCTGCTGTTCGGGGATGCGGCCACCGTCAGCCTGCTGGAGGCGGACGCACCCGGCTGGCAGCTCACCGATGTGCTTTTTGGCACCCAGGGAAAAGGCGGTGCCGCCATCAACAACGTCAGCGGCACCCTGGCCATGAGCGGGCGGGATGTGTTTAATTTTGCCATGCTGACCGTCCCCAAACAGATCCAGGCCCTGCTGGCCCGCCAGGAAATCACCCTGGACCAGGTGGACCGCGTCGTGCTCCACCAGGGCAGCCGTTACATCGTGGACAAGCTGCGCGAGCGCCTGCGCCTTCCAGAGGAAAAAGTCCCCGTCCACATCGCGGATCTGGGCAATACCGTCTCCTCCGCCATCCCGCTGACCCTGGCCGCCGTGCTCAAAAAAGATGCGCCGCGACGAATCCTCATCTCCGGCTTTGGCGTGGGCCTTTCTTATGCTACGGGACTGCTGGATCTGCACGACTGACCCCACCCTTTTATCTGACTTATGAGCGACACTCTGAACACGATTGTAGAAATCATCCGCGAAGCCGTCCCTGGCGTTGAAATCGATCCCGCTGCCGATGGCGACCGCACGCTCAAGGAGCTGGGCATTGACTCCCTGGACAAGATGTCCCTGCTGCTGGGCGTCCAGGAAAAATGGAACCTGGAATTCAGCGAGGCTGAAATCGCCGAGCTGAACACCATCAACGACATCTGCCGGAAGGTCAGCTAAAGCCTCCTCTCCCCTGCCCTACCCAGCCTTTTCATGCCACGCCTCAGCCAGTTTTTCGATGCCGCGAGCATCGTCCGGGATGCCGAATTCACCTCGCTGGGCTACGTGGATGCCGCTGCGGCGGGCACGCTGGCTTTTAGCGATGCCATCAAGTACGTCCGGCAGGCCTGCCAAAATGCCTCTGTCACCTGCCTCATCACCACGCCTGCGTTGGCAGATTCCGCCGCCAGCCTGGCCGGTGTGCTCGTCAACGAGACTCCGCGTGATGTTTTTTATCAGCTCCATGAACGCTGGGTCGCTGAGGCCCGCTACCAATGTCCCATCATCCCGCATCGCGGGGTGAACTGCCGCATCCATCCCAGTGCCATCGTCGCGGACGGATGCTGGATCGGCGATCATGTGACCATTGGTGAAAACGTCGTCATCCGCCAGCCCGCCCGCATCGGCAGCCATGTCATCATGGAGCCCGGCGTGCGCATCGCCGTGGAAGGCATCCTTTATCACCGCACCGATGACGGCCCGCGCCTCATTCCCCACGGCGGATATGTGGACATTGAGGACCACGTGGCCCTCATGAGCGGCAGCACCGTCGTGCGCAGCATTCATGATACCGATGTCACCCGCGTGGGCCGTGCCTCCATCATCGGCCTGAACAGCGTGGTCGGTCACGAGGCCAAGATCGGCCCGCATGTCGTCGTCTCCAATCAGTGCGTGCTCGCCCGCCGTTGCTCAGTCGGCCAGGGCGCCTTCATCGGCACCGGCAGCTTTGTACGTGAGCATGTGCAGATTGGAGAAAAAGCCCAAGTCATGGCAGGCTCCGTGGTCATCAGCATCGTGGCCGCCGGAGCCACCGTGTCTGGAAACTTCGCCACTGATCACAAGGCCCGCATGGTCCAGCTCGCCAAGGATCTGCGTGCCGCCAAATCCGCCCAATAACCTCACTTTTTTCACCTGCGCATGAGCATCGCCATCATTCCGGCCCGTGGCGGCAGCAAGCGGCTGCCAGGGAAAAACATCCGCCTCTTCCGTGGCAAACCCATCATTGGTTATGTCATTGAGGCCGCCCTGGCCTCCGGCTGTTTTACTGAGGTGATGGTCTCCACCGATTCTGAGGAGATCGCCGCCGTCGCTCGCCAGCACGGAGCCCAGGTCCCCTTCCTGCGCAGTGCGGACAATGCCAATGACCATGCCGGTGTGGCCGTCGTCATCCGGGAGGTCTTGCAGGCCTATGCAGCCGCAGGCAGACACTTCAGCCGCGCCTGCTGCCTGTATGCCACCGCCGCACTGGTGCGCCCGGCCCGCATCCAGGAGGCCTCACGCATGCTGGATACCCACCCGGAGGTGGAAGGCGTCATCACCCTGGTGCGCACGCCGCAGCCCGCCACACGGGCCCTCGTCGTGCGGGATGGCAGCGTCGCTTTTCAACTGGACCAGATGCAGTTCGCCCGCTCCCAGGACCTGGAGGAGACCTACTTCGATGCCGCCCAGATGTACTGGCTGCGCACCGCGCCTTTCCTGGCCCGTGAATCCCAGACCATGGCCTTTCTGCGCCGTCTTCCCCTGGTGCTCTCGGAGTTCGAGACGCAGGACATCAACACCTTTGAGGACTGGCAGCTCGCCGAGGTGAAGCACCAGTTTCTCGAAGCACACCCGGAGATTCTTCAGACAGGAGCGGTTGCATCCTGAGCGTTCCGTTTCCATCATCATTCATGAAAATTGCAGGCGTATCCATCGGGCCAGAGCACCGGCCATTCGTTATCGCGGAGATGTCCGGGAACCATAACCAGTCCCTGGACCGCGCCCTCGCCATCGTGGAGGCCGCTGCCGCCACCGGTGCCCAGTGCGTGAAGCTGCAAACCTACACCGCCGATACCCTGACCCTGGACGTGCGGGAAAACGAGTTCGTCATTTCCGATCCCAAATCCATCTGGAAGGGCCGCTCGCTGCACGATCTTTACACCGAGGCCCACACGCCCTGGGAATGGCATGCGCCCATCATGAAACGCGCGCAGGAGCTCGGCATCATCTGCTTCAGTAGCCCCTTTGATGAGACCGCTGTAGACTTCCTGGAAACGCTGGACGTGCCCGCTTATAAGATCGGCTCCTTTGAGTGCACCCATCTGCCCCTGCTGAAAAAAGTCGCCGCCACCGGCAAGCCGGTCATCCTTTCCACCGGCATGGCCACCGCCGCTGAAATAGACGAGGCTGTGCGCACCCTGCGGGACAACGGCTGCCAGGACCTGGTCCTGCTGAAGTGCACCAGCACCTATCCCAGCACGCCGGAGAATACCAATCTGCTCACCCTCCCGCATCTGCGCACCCTTTTCGGCTGCTACACCGGCATTTCGGACCACACCCTCGGCATCGGTGTCTCCGTGGCTGCCGTGGCCCTCGGTGCGACAGTCATTGAAAAACATTTCACCCTGGACCGGGCGGAGGGGGGGGTGGACTCCAGCTTCTCCATGGAACCTGCGGAGATGAAGGCCCTGGTCATTGAGAGCGAGCGCGCCTGGCAGGCCCTCGGCCAGGTGCATTACGGCCCTACCCAGGCTGAAAAAGTGGCCGTCACCCGCAGGCGCTCCATTTACATCAGCCAGGATGTCCCTGCCGGTCGGCCGCTGACCATGGAGAGCCTCCGCATCGTCCGCCCTGGTCATGGCCTGCAGCCGAAGTACCTGGATCTCGTCCTGGGCCGCAAAATGAAATCCGCCACGCCCAAAGGCACCCCTGTCACCTGGGACCTGCTGCTGGGCGGCTCAGAGGATGCAACGGCGGAAGACACCCCTGGCGACCCGAGCTGATGGCGATGAAACGCACGCTCCTCGTGGCTGGCAGCCTCTCGGACCGAGCCGTCCGCAGGCACCTGCGCTCCGCCGATGCTGGCGGCACAACAGTGGTGGAGATGGACACCCTGCATGACCGGGCGCAGTTTCCCGCCGTGGCCCATTGGCAGGACTACGGCTCCCTCTTTCCCCTGGAGCAGGCCGCCCGCATCAATGCCGCGGCGGATGACGTGATTGACTATTTTTTGACCCTGCCAGGTCCGTCGGCACAGGTGCCCACGCACCGCGCCTTCCGCGCCGCCTGCCTGCCCGTACAGGCCTGGCGGGTCACCGTGCCCTGCCTGGTCAATCTCCACATCGCGCAGCAGATGCTCAGGGAGCAGACGTATGACCGGCTCATCGTCTCCGCCGGCTGTGGTATTCACTTCGGCGCATGGCGTGAAATTTCCCGGCGTCATAACTTGCCGCTGACCCTGCTGCCGATGGAACCTGCCTCCCCCGGCCTGGCCCGCTGGCTGCGGAAAAAATGGCACCGCCTGCGCAAACCGGCCCCCCTGCGTCTGGAGCCTCCATCCGCCCACTCCGATGCATCCAGCGCCCGCGACAGCATCCTCTGCATCAGCGAAAGAGCCTCCCGCCTGCTGGCCGCCGCACCAGACAGCAGGCAGCTCCCCCTCCTACCACTCACCGTCGCCCAGGTGAATGCCTGCGACAGCAGTGAAGTGGCCCAGTACAGCCTGCTCTACCAGCAGTGGTGGACCGCCTGGCAGCAGGAAAGAAGCACCTCCTCGCATCCCCTGGCCAGCGCCCCCGGTAGCCAGGCCATTTTTGAGGCCATCGGCGCGGAGGCCGTCCGCCATTATCCCCGTTATGCCAGCATCTACCAGCGCGCCCTGCGGGAGCTGGAGCGCCTGCAGCCGCGCCTGCTTCTTTGTGATACGCAAACCGGCAGCGCTGAGCGCATGTGGAGCCTGGCCGCCCAGGAGCTGGGCATTCCCGTGGTCGCGTATGTTTATGATCACGTGCCCAATCCGCGTTTTTCCTTCACGCCGGACCTGCTGCTGAGCAACAGCGGCCGCATCACCCAGCTCTCACTTGAGCGAGGCGTGCCTGAGAAAGCCATCATTCCCACCCAATCACATCGGCAGGTCAGGCCCGGCAGTTCAGCCGCCGCTCCGTCGTCCGCCCGGCCTCTCATCCTGTATGCCGACAGTTATTACGCCGGTCTCATCGCCCATAGCGATCCCAGCAGCAGTTACCGGTGCTACCGCCTCGTTGTAGAAACCGCACGTCGGTTGCCCAACATGGACTTTGCCATCAAGTTCCATCCCCTGCGGGAAAAGAAGCAGGAGATGTTCAGCTTCGTCGCCCTGGATGAGACGGAGCTGCGCAACCGCAAGAACTACATTCACAGCCTCCAGCCCCCTGCCAACCTGCGTTTCATCGAGCCGGAAGTCAGCATGATGGACGACCTTCAAAAGAGTTCCGTCCTGCTCAACCTCAACTCCACCGCCGCCCTGGAGGCCTTTCAGCTCGGCATCCCGGTCATCTTTTTGGAACAAGTGACTCCTCTGGTCAAAGCCTTCCTGCGCATCCATGACTACGCTGCCTGCATCAGCGCCGAGACTCCGGAGACCCTGCAGAAAGAGCTGCTGACACTGACTTCTGATCCCGACGCCTGCATCCGGCAGTTTTTAAAGCAGAAGCTTTATCTAGAGGAGTTCTACTGGCCCGCCGCCCCCAGCCTAACCGAAAGTTTGAAAACCTGCCTGACCCGTCTGTCGTGAACCTCGCATCCGGCATCACCCCAGATTCGGCCAGGCATCAGCCCCTGTCCTACCGCCCGGACATTGACGGGTTGAGGGCCGTCTCCATCCTGGTGGTGGTGCTTTTCCATGCCGGGCTCGGGTTCAAAGGCGGCTACGTCGGTGTGGATGTTTTTTTCGTCATCTCCGGTTATCTCATCACCGCCATGCTCCTGCGCCAGATGCAGCGTGGACAAATCTGTCTGGTGGATTTTTGGGAAAGGCGCATCCGCCGCATCTTCCCCGCCCTCTGCGTCATGGTGCTGGCCACCATGACCGCCGGCCTCTTCCTCCTGCTGCCGGATGCCCTCGTGGAGCTGGCCCAGTCCTCCGTGGCCCAGAGCCTCATGGCGGCCAACATGCACTTCTGGTCCGTCTCAGATTACTTCGCCGCAGCGGCGGAGGAGAGCCCTCTCTTGCACACCTGGTCCCTCGCCGTGGAAGAGCAGTTTTACCTGCTGCTGCCGCTGGTATTGATGCTCATCCTGAAGACCTCCACGCCCATCGAGGGCCAGCGCCGCAGGACCGGCCTCTGGCTGCTGGTCCTCTTCGTCATCAGTCTCGTTGTCGGTGTGGCCTCCACTTACACCTCGCCAGATTTCGCCTTCTACTGGCTGCCCACCCGCGCCTGGGAGCTGCTGGTCGGCTCCTTATTGGCAGCCCGTCCGCAGCATTGGACCCTGATCCCTGCCCGGTGGAAAGATGCCGCCGGTTGGGCCGGACTGGTGGCCATCCTGGTCGCAGCGCTGGCCTTTGAAAATGACACGCCTTTTCCTGGATTCGCCGCCCTGCTCCCCTGCCTGGGCGCGGCGGCCCTTCTCGTCAGCAATGAAACCGCCCTCACCGGCGCGGGCCGCCTGCTCAGCACCGGACCCGCCGTCTTCATCGGCCGCATCTCCTATTCCCTCTACCTCTGGCACTGGCCGCTGCTGGCCTATGGCGCGTATTTGACCGCCACATCCCGCCACCCTGGGGTGGGCACACGCATCGCCCTCGTAGTGGCCGGATTCATCCTCGCCTGGCTGTCCTGGCGCTGGGTGGAGACGCCTGTGCGTGAGCGCCGCATCCTCGCCGCCCGCCGCAGCCTCTTCAGCATGGCAGCGGTCATGACCGCCGGCATGATCACCTTTTCCTGGCTGCTCATCCGCCATGACGGCTGGCCCGCTCGGGTGAATCCGCAGGCGCTCAGCTACCTCACCGGCGTCAACAACCTGCCCGCCTACGCCGGCTACCCTTTTGAATTGTTCCGCGACACCGCCGGCCCGGACTTCCCGCGCATCGGCCACACCGGACAGGAAGCCACCCACCTCATGGTCTGGGGGGACAGCCACGCCGGCCGCGTGCTTCCTGCCGTCCTGGATCTCAGCCTGCAAAAAGGCAGCGCCGCCCAGTTTGCCTATTACAGCGCCACCTCTCCCGTGCTCGGTTTTTACCGGCCCAGCCGCCATTCCCTGAACGAGCGCACCCAGGCCTGGGCCGAGCAGGTCGTCGCCACCGTGCGGGAGAAAAACATCCCCCATACCCTGCTCGTCGGCTATTGGCAAAAGGCCCCTGACAAGCAAACCCAGCGCTTTTCAGACGCCCTCATCAACACCGTCCGCGAACTGAAAAAAACCGGCACCCAGGTGTGGATCCTTCTCGATGTCCCAAGCCACGACTTTGACGTGGACAAGGCCCTGTCCCTCCATGCGCTGCGACCGGAGTTCATCACCGATCCCGCAGATCTGGCCACCACCCGCCAGCAACACGAAGCCACCAACCGCCTCATGTACGACCTCGTCCCGGCTCTCGAAGAAGCCGGCGCACGCGTGCTGGATCCCCTGCCCTATTTTTTATCCGCCGATGGCAACCGCACCCTCGTGGAGGCCGATGGCCGCGCCCTCTACACCGATCCCCACCACCTCAGCGCCGCCGGTTCCCAGCGCCTCGTCCCCCTTCTGGAGCCCCTCTTCAAGTAGTTCAGTTGGGCTCCAACTGATTCTTACCCCTCGCCCCCATCCTCTCACGGCAACGTCGGATGAATGTAAATCCGCTCCAGCCCCGCCAGATAATCCTCCGTGCTCAAGCTCACCACCATGAGGCTTTCAGCATCCAGCTCCACCACGCCCGCACGATGCAGTTGCCGCATCAGATGCACCTGCGCCACACAGTCATGCGCCGCCAGCGAGCCCAGCAGGATGTGCAGCTTCGCCTCCATGTCCCCCAGCTTTTTGTGCCGGTCTTCATTCAGAATGTTCTTCAGATAACCTGCCGCATACACCGTCGGCGAGAAATAGAAATTGGAGTTGAAAAACTTGATCCGCGACGGCCCGTAACCCAGCAGCGTCAGCACGCAGAAAGGCATCAGATTGTGCGCCCCGTGGAAGATCAGGCTGTCCACCGCCCCGATCACCACCTTGCCCGTGGCCTCGATTTTGGGGTGCATCCTCTCGGTGGTTTTTTTGAAAAGCACCCAGTCCAGATCCGTCACCCATTTGAGCACCGGGCTGTCTTCCTTGTCCGGTCCCGCCAGCTTCAAAATGCCATTCGCGTAAGCCGAAACCGCCACCCGCGTGCCCGCATAAGACTTGGCCTCCTCCGGGACCGGCCCCGCGCAGTTCGGCCGCACCACCACATCAAAGGAGTCAATCTCCTCACCATTCAGATGGGCTGAGGAAGCCGGACCCACCACCGCCACCGACTTGCCCCGGATGTAATCCATGAAGTCACGCCGCAGGTACTTCGGATTGGAAAAGTGCCGCCCCTCCTCCAGCCCCTGCATGGCGCCGTCAGGCATCCCCGCATGGATGCGGTAGCACACCTCCAGCAGATGCCGGTAGCCCGGATGCAGACGCCGGATGGCCAGCAGCCGGTCCAGGCAGCTCTTCGCAAAGTCTAGATCCCCCTGGTCAATCGCCGCCGTGAAACCCGCATTCAGCGTCTCCAGGTCCGCCCCCTCCTGCCTCGCATCCGCAAAGGCTCTCGCCACCGCCTTGTCCCGGGCGATGCCGGAGGCCCGCAGGCAGCGGTTGCGAAACAGATGCCGGAAAACCGCCAGCCACTCCTGGCTGCTGCACATCTGCGGGTCCGCCGCATACAGCACCGTCATCAGGCTCTGCTGCCGTTCCTCATAGTCCGCCTTGGAAACATAAGTCGCCCCCGCCACAGCCATCAGCGGCACGGACAGGGCCGGGGCCAACGTCTGCTGAATGCGCAGCGCATCCGGCCCGCTGACCGGATCTTCTGAGGCGATCAGGCTGCGCCCTCTCCCGGCAGGCTTCTTTTTGCGGATTCGCTTTTTAAGCCAGGATAAGAATGACATAGATGGACAGGAGAGGTGGGATGACCGCGCACAGGTGGCCTCATGGATTAATGACAGCCTGCCATGCAGGTCAAATCAAAAGGGCTCTTCCAACCAGGCTCAAAATTCATCACCTTGACCCCCTGCCGTTAGCCGCTAAGGGAATAGCATGAAGCTGGAAATAACTGAAGCCGAGTTGCAAAGCCTGGTGGCCAGGCAGATTGATCATCTCTTCATGCTTCGCGACGAGGAAAAAGACATCCTGGAGCGTGGCGTCAAAGAGGCGCTGAAACGCTGCGAGTTCTGCTTTTCGCATTCCTCAAACAAATATTACCACCGCGATGGCCAGGTCTATTTCAATCCCTTCCACTCCGGCCAGTATTCCATTTTTTTATATTATCTGGCCAGTTCCGTCTTCAGGCTAGATGCAGCCCACCGCACCCTCTGCGACCGTATCTACTACCTAAACAAGGCCCTGAACTCGCTGGATCTTCTGTATGAAGTCACCATGCCTGACATCTTCTTCTTGGATCACCCGGTCGGCAGCGTCATGGGCCGCGCAGACTATGGGGATTTCTTCAGCTTTTCCCAAGGCTGCACCGTCGGCAACAACAAGGGCATCTATCCCAAATTTGGCAAAAACGTCCGCATGATGTCAGGCTCCAAAGTGCTGGGCGACTGTACGATCGGAGACAATGTCATCCTCTCCGCCAACAGCTACATCAAAGACGTGGACATTCCCTCCTGCTCCATCGTCTTCGGCACCTCGCCCAACCACATCATCAAGCGCAAAGACGAAGCTTACTTCAAGCGTCCATAAGCGCCATCGCCTCCGCCAGCATCGCCGTGGTGGGCACTTCCTCGGGTGACAGCCGGTCCTTCGGCCCATACTCCGCCGGATCCACAAAATGCCGTGCCGCCAGCACCCGGTGGCGCGGCGTCGGCCAGTGCCACTTGCCTTCATGCGTCGGACCAAAGACCGTCACCGTCGGCACGTCAAAGGCCTGCGCCAGATGCGAAGCCGCCCCGTCAATGCAAAGCACCAGCCGCGCTTTGGAAAGCAGGTGCAGATACTGCTGCATGCTGGTCTTTCCGCCCAGGTTGATCACCGCCACACCGCTGCCATCGGCAATGGCCTGGCAGTGGGCCACCTCACGCTCAGACCCGCCCCCGGCGATGACAACCGGCAATTCATACTGTCGGGCCAGTTGCTTGACCGTCTCCGCCCACTGCTTCACCCCCCAGAATTTTCGCGACCACGCCGCCGTCGGATTGACCAAAAGAAACTCCCCTTCCGGCAGTTCCGGATGCCGCCATTCCGCCGGTGGCGCATTCAGTCTGGGCGGCACAAAATCCGCATCCGGCAGACCGCTGACCACGCGCCAAAAATACCGCGCCCAGTATTCCTGCCCGGCGATTTCCAGCCGCACTTCATGAAACAAAAACCGGTACCACCAGCGCAGATGCCGGGCCTTGTTGATGATGAGCAGACGTTGGGCCGTGCGCAGCCGGAAGGCCTGCCAGACGGCCTTGGAGCTCCAGTTCGTCGTCCACACCTGGGCGAATTTCCCCTTCACGTTCGGTCCCCAGACGCAGCCCGGCATCAGCGAAACCAAAGGCTGAAAGGCCTCCCGCACAAACAGCGCCGTCGGCTGTCCCATCCCCTTGGCCAGATGCTGCGCGCTGGGCTGCAAAAGCAGCACATCCCCGAGCTGTTTGTCACTGACGATCGCGGCTCCTGCGTTCATGCCCGGTCGGGCATCAGCCCGGTATAAATGTTGTGAAGTTTGCGCACCGTGCCGGGCGTGGCAAAACGGTCGCGGATGACAGCCTGCGCTTCCTCAAAGGCAAACGCGGCGCTGATCTGCGCGCCATCCATTTTTAGCAGCGCCTCCAGCTTGTCCGCCAGCACCGCCGGCTGCTGCGGCGGAAAAAGAAACGCCTCGCGCGGAATGAATTCCGGGATCACACCGCTACTCGCCGCCAGCAGCGGCACCCCTGCCGCCACACACTCCAGCGCCGCCATGCCAAAGCTCTCACTGCGGGAGGGATGCACCGCCAAAGCGTATTCGCGGAGTCGCTCCCGGTAGTTTTCCACCACGCCCAGAAACGACACGCGAAAACGTTTCAGACGGCCCGCTTCCAAAACCGCTGCCGCCTCCTGGCCTAACAAGTCTCCCAGAAAATGAATCTCCGGCACGGGTCCCTGCGGCAGCCGCGACTCCAGCAGCAAAAGCGTCTCCACGAGATCCTGCCAGCCCTTGCGAGGAATGATGGACCCCAGAACCAAAATCCGCTCCAGCGGCTGAACCGAAGCACCCTCACGTGGTGGCAGCACCTCCTCTGCCGTCACACCATTGTGCACCAGCGTCAGCGGCCTCTGCCCAGATACCCAGGGATGCACTTTCTGAAACAGATCATCCCCCACCGCAATGATGTGCTTGTGGTCACCGCAGCGATATTTTTCAAAATCCCGCTGGCTCATGCCGGGCGTCCGCAAGGTCAGCACGGGGATCGCTTTCAGCTCACGCGCCAGCGCCAGCCCCAGCAGGCTGTCCGGATGGTCATTTGTGTGCACGATCACCGGCCGGCCAGGTGTCAGCAGCGGACACAGGGCCTTCGCCGCCCGTCTGGCAAAAGCCCAGTTCTCCCACAAACGGCCTGCCAGACTGCGCGACGCGGGAAATGGCAGCCGCACCCAGCGCACATTGTGGGCCGTGCAGTGCTGCGTCAGCCAGCCTTCCTTCCCGGTGAGCAGCACCGGATCATGCTCCTGCATTCCGGGCGCGCTCAGCAGCCGCGACAGGGACTTTTGAGCCCCGGCGAGGTGCACGGAATTTTGGACAAAGACGGCTTGAGGCAGCATGGACAGGACTTCTTTGGCTCAATCCGGGCAGTTCTGCAAGACAGTCCGCAGCTCAGCCCGCCTTCTCAAAAAACAGGGTGAACTCATGCCGATTATAAGTCAGGTGCGTCTGGGCAAAGAGACGCAACCCCGCTGCCGTCGCCGTTTTCACCGTCCGTCGAAACAGGTCGCACGGCTCGCTCACCGTCTCGATCTTCGGCACCTTCAGCGTAAATACGACCAGTCCCTTCGCCTTCAAAAAGCGCGACAGGCGGATGACATGATCCATGGATTCATGCGGCGGCCCGTTGAGATCCGAAAGCACCACATCGTAAACCGTGCCCGGCTGCGGCGTGAAGGTGGCCACGTCTGCATGCACAAATTTCAGCCCGGCCCGGTTGTCCAGGCGCCTGTCCAGCGGCGCGCGGTCAATCGCCGTCACCCGCTGCTCACGCGCCAGCAGCTCGGACGTCATGCCGCCAGGGCAGGCCCCCAGCTCCACCCAGTGGCTGCCCTTGGCCAGCGGCGGACGGTGCAGCAGCAGGTAGTGCAGCGCCTCGGCGATCTTCGCCCCGGCCCGGCTGATCGTGTCCGGGGAGTCCTGGTCAATGTACTTGCTCCCTCCCGCATACAGACCGTTGGAAAGCCGGGGCGTCTGCATCCCGCAAAAAAGCCCCTCTTTTCCCACCAGGCAAAAGAGTGTGGGCAATGTCGGGTCCTGTTCCTCCACCGTATTCGCCGCCAGTTTCGGGAAGATTTGCAGCGCCCGCCCGCGCAGGTTGGAAGCGAGGCTTTTGTAATACTTGTCCGGCGAGGTCGCATTGAGCTGCCCGATGAACAGGCCGTGTGGCTGGCGGTCACCAAACTTCTTCAGCAGCGTCTGCGCCGCCTTTTCAATGAAGCCGTCCATCTTCTGCGGATTGCACGGCCAGGTGTGATCCATGGGCAGGTTCCAGCGTGCAAACTTGGCCGCCTCGGACAGGTGAATGGCCTGCGGCGTCAGCGTCTTGATGAGGTAATAGTCCTTCCCCAGCCGCGTCTGCGTGGCCGCGCCGAACCGTTTCAAAACCTCCTCGGCCACCCCCTCCAGGACTTCAGGGATGCGCACCAGCCAGGCGGCTGGGTGGGGGATGGAAGGCGTCTCGGCGGCTTGGCTCATGAAAGCCATGACCTCGCCCCACCACGCCCCCAGTGCAAGCGGTGAGCGCTTCCTTCCTCACCCCCACTGCGCGATGATCTGCGCGGCCACGATGCGCAGCAGCATCGTCAGCGGATACACCGTCGCATAGGCGATGGCCGGAGAATCACAGCGCGCCATGCCGGTGGCAAAGGCCAGCGCCGGAGGATCCGTCATGCCGCCTGAGAGCACACCGCTCAGGGTCATGAAATTCAGCCGGTGAAACCGCCGCCCCACATAACCCAGGATCAGCAGCGGCAGCATCGTCACCGCGATGCCCAGCAGCACCCATTGCAGGCCCTGCAGGGAGAAGACCGTGCGGGCGAAGTTTTCCCCGGACAGCAGGCCCACATTGGCCAGGAAAAGGATGATGCCCAGCTCCCGCAGGGCGCGATTCGCATTCATCGGCATGTGCAGCACCATCGGCCCCAGGCGCCCCAGATGGCTGAGCAGGATGGCCATGACCAGCGGTCCTCCCGCCAGCCCCAGGCGCACCGGAGCAGGCAACCCCTCGATGCGGAAAGGATAAAGCCCCAGCAGCACCCCCAGCAGAATACCTGCGAAGATGGCCGCAAACTTCGTCTCCTGAAGCTGCGCCACCTCATTGCCCAGGGCCTTCGTGGCGGCATTCAGGGATTCATCATCCCCCACCAGTTGCAGCATGTCGCCATATTGCAGCCGCACGTTTGGCAGCGCGGTGAAGATCAGATCTCCCCGGCTCACCCGCGTCACCGTCACGTTGTGAATGTGCTCCAGCCCCAGCTCCTGCACACTCTTGCCCAGGTTGCGTTTGTTGGTCAGCACCACCCGCCGGTGGACCAGGTTGCCCGGCGCCTTCATCAGATTTTCTTCACTGACACTGCCCACGATGAGCCGGAACTGGTCCAGATGCGCCTGCGTGCCCACCGCCATGATAAAATCTCCCACATGCAGCACGGTCCCGGACGTGACCGTGCGCACCTCTCCTCCGTCCGCCAGGCGATGGCGTGAAATGACCACATTGGTCTCATGCAGGCCCGGCAGCGCCCCCAGGTTCACGCCTTCCAGATTCGGGTTCTCCACCCGCAGATTCATCCTCTCCAGCGGCTCCACATCCGCCCCCTGCTCCTTGCGGAACGCCGCCGCCTCCGCCTCCACATCCATGTTGAAAAAGCGTTTCAGAAGGATCAGCGAGAAGATGATGCCGACAATCGCCAGCGGATACGTCGCCGCATAGGAGAGTGCGGGCAGCGTCACCAGCGCCGGGTCGGCGCCGGCGGTGGCCAGGGCCTGCTGGGCCGCTCCCAGCGCCGGCGTATTGGTCGTCGCCCCGGCGAAAAGGCCGGCCACCGCAGGCAGCGGCATGTCCAGCAGCCACCCGCCCGCCATGGCCACCACCGCCCCGCCCAGCACCAGGGCAAAGGCGTATCCGTTGAGCAGCAGACCCTGCCGCCGCAGGGAGGCGAAGAACCCAGGCCCCATTTGCATACCCAGCGCAAAGACAAACAGCACCAGGCCAAATTCCTTCAAAAAATGCGCCACCTCATGCTCCGGTCTCAGACCGAAATGCGATGCCGCCAGCCCCGTGAAAAGCACCCCCGCCACGCCCATTTTGATCCCCGCGATGCGGATGTTCCCCAGCCCGATCCCCGACAGGATCACTGCACTGAGAATGAGAAGGTCATGCGCGACAGCGGAGGTCTGATGCAATTGCTGGAAAAAAGCCACGCCTGAGTCATGGCACTTTTGATGCCAGATGACGCCTTGTTTTGTATGTCAATTTTGCGTCATGCAAGACCCGCTTGGCTCTAAACCCTGTTTACCACGGCCACAACCACAGCAGCGCCCCGCCGCCCGCCAGGGCTAGCCCGAACGCCGCCGCCGTCCGCCACACCAGGGCCGCCGATCCCAGGATCGCCACCGTCGCCAGCTTGAACACAAAATTGGCCATCGCGGCGATGACGATGGCGTGCCAGGCCACCCGGGTGGCAATGCCTCCAGACCCCGCCATTTCCGCCGTGGAAAGCGTGATGGCATCCATGTCCGTGAGCCCGGAGATGATGCTGATCACATACATGCCCGCATCCCCAAAGCGCGCCTTCGCCTCCGCCACTCCCCAGAGCACCAGGGCAAAAATCAGGCCAAAGAAAAGGGCCGATTTAAACTCCGCCGGGTTCTTCTGCTCGGACATCTCCGCCTGGTGCTTGCGGCTGATCCCATAAAGCACCGCCGAGATGAGGATGCACCAGCCCAGCAGGATGCCCAAAGGCGGCGCCACCGCCATGAAGATGCCCGGGCCCACCACCGCCACCTCCACCAGCACCCGCACCAGGGAGATGCAGGAGGCCACCATGATGACCACCACGCCGAGCGGGGCCAGCGCCGCATCCGAGGCACAGCGCCGCGCAAAGCTGACCGTCGTGGCCGTGCTGGACACCAGCCCCCCGATGACACCGCCCAGCAACGACCCGGCCCGCGAACCAAAAATTTTATAAAGCACGTAGCCCCCAAGGCTGATGCCCACGATGAAGACCACCAGCAGCCAGATTTTAAACGGATTCCACACCTCATAGGGTCCGTAGGATTCATTGGGCAGCACCGGCAAGATGATGAGAGAGATCAAAACAAACTGCATGATCGCCTTGATGTCATGCTCCCCCATGGACCCCACCACACGATGCATCGGCTCCTTCAGATGCAGCAGAATCACCATCACTCCGCCCACCACCAGGGATGACTCGATGCTGCCCACGACAATCAACGCACCCACTACATAAAGCAGCACCGCCGCGAATTCCGTCGTCGTCCCGGCATTATTGTCGCCCTTTCGGATCTTCGTGTAATTGGCGAAGATGACGATCATCGTCACCGTCATCAGACCCGCTGCGATGATCCAGGGCGAAGTCGCCGCCCCCACCTGCGCGCACACCGTCCCAAACAGGGAGATGAAAGGAAACGTGCGGATGCCCGCGATGGACTTTTCCGAGCGCTCCCGCTCCAGCCCCAGCAGCAGCCCAAGTCCCAATGAAATGCACAGCTGTTTGAGGGCGAGAAGGTCTTCAGGTGTCATTGCAAATCCTGGCGTGGTTGGTCTTCCTGAATTCGTATTATAGCCTTCTCACACGCCTGTCATTCTGCATCTTCAAAATCCCGCCCTCGCGGGTGAAGAAGCATTCGCGGGCAAGCCCGGTCAGGTGCACAGTCTCCCTGACCAACCTCCTTACTCGCCGCCTGCCCATGCCCGCGCTGTCCCGCTTTTCCCGCTTCCTCCTCCCTCTGCTCAGCGGCGGCTTGCTCACCCTTGCCTTTCCAGGGATGAATCTGGAAATCGCCGCGTGGATCTGGCTGTTCCCGCTGTTGTTCCTGCTCTGGCCCATGGCGGAACGGGAGGGCAAAAAAGCCTCTTCCCCCTTTCTCTCCGGCTGGCTGGCAGGTCTCGCCTTTTGGATTCCCAACCTCGCCTGGCTGCGCCATTCCTCGCGGGTGGTTGGCGGTGCCAGGGATGATACGTGGATAGGCTGGGGACCGGAATTGCTCGGATTCGCCGCAGTCTTCGGCCTGGCGCTTTATTGCGCCCTCTACTTCGGCATCTGGTCCTGGATCGTCGCCCGCTTTGCCAAACCGGACTTCAAAAAACTGGCCAATGCTCCCTGGCAGATCAGCACCTGGCATTCCCTGCGCTGCGCCTTCATCGCCGCCGCCGCCTGGTCCGGCCTGGAGTGGGTCCGCAGCTACTTTCCCTTCTCCGGTTTTGGCTGGAACGGCCTCGGCGTGGCCCTTCATCAAAACGTGTTGCTCATCCAGATTGCCGATGTCGTGGGCGTCATGGGCCTGTCTTTCCTTCCCGTCTTCGTCGCCTGCACAGCCTGGAATACCGTCTCCCGCATGATCATGGTCTATCGCGGACAGGGCCAGTGCCGCTCCCGTCTGGACTTCACCTTTGCCATGGTTCTGGTCCTCAGCATCGCCGGATACGGCGCGCTGAGACTGGGTGAAAAGTGCAAAGAGGAAACCGTCACCGTCCGCACCGTCCTGGTGCAGCCGAATGTCGCCCAGGTGGATTCCTGGTCAGGCGAGCTCGGCCCGCAGATCTACAAACGCCTCCACGACTTCACCCGCCTTTATGCAGAAGCGCGCGATGGCGTCACCCAGACCGATCTGGTCATCTGGCCGGAGAGCGCCCTCCCCGTCCACCTCTACGGCCTGGCCGACCACCGGCCTTATTTTGACGAGCTTCTGGGACTGGGCGATTACAGCCTCCTCACCGGTACCGAGCTTCATGAACCCGGCCAGCGTGGCCACGTCTCCGCCGTCCTCTTCCGGGGCGGATACAACCAGCGCCAGGAGTATAACAAGATCCACCTCGTGGCCTTTGGCGAATACCTGCCCCTGCGCAACATCCCGCCCTTTTCCTTCCTCAAAGGCGTCCTTCCGGGCGACTTCGATCCCGGCACAAAAGCCGAACCCTTCCTCCTCGAAAAACCCCAGGTCCAGCTCATCCCTCTGATCTGTTTTGAAGACACCGTCGGCCGCATGGCGCGCCGCTTTGTCCGGCCCGCGCCACAAATGCTGGTCAACATCACCAACGACGGCTGGTTCCTGCAGAGCGTCGAAACCGAAGTCCATCTGGCCAATGCCAAATTCCGCTCCATCGAGCTGCGCCGTCCCATGGTCCGCGCGGCCAATACCGGCATCACCTGTTTCATTGACACCTATGGCCAGGTGACTTCCCACCTCCATGATCCCGTCACCGGCAATACCTTCATCGAAGGCTGCCTGCCTGGAGAAGTGCAGGTTTCCAAGGCTGGAATCCTGACCTTTTATGCCCGATACGGCGATGTCTTTTGCATCGCTATGCTGGCATTAACCGGCGTCTTCATGGCGCTGCAATTTCGCCGCAAAAAGGCCGCAGTCTAACGCTTCGGCAACTGCACGATGCCCGCTCCCACCTGCGTCTTCGGCGCACCGGTCGGCTGGGCATTGCGGATCAGGGTGTCACTGATGTTCTGCGCCGAATATCCCCAGCCCAGCATGGCCGAGACCACACCGCTGGTCAGCGCCGTGGCCTGCGAGGTGCCGCTGCTCACCACCATCCGGTTGTCACTGTAAGCGGAGACAATGCCCACCCCGGGTGCGGAAAGCGTCAGCGTCTCGCCCGAGTTGGAAAAGAACGCCTGGTTGCCCGCGGCATCCACCGCCGCCACACTGATCACACCCTCATACCCGGCCGGATACGCCAGGTTTGCCTGCTGTTCATTGCCTGCTGCCGCCACGACGACCACACCACGCTCCTGGGCATACTCCACCGCCAGCCGCAGGACGGACGAATCCCCGGTGGTGCCAAGACTGATGTTGATGACCCGCGCCCCTTCATCCACTGCCCGCATGATGCCTTCCGCCACCAGCGCCGTATTGCTTTCCCCATTGGTATCCGCCACCCGGATATCCAGGATCTGCGAGGCCGGTGCCACGCCACCGTCTGCGGCATCCTGCCCGGCGATCAGCGAGGCCATCGCCGTTCCGTGACCGTTCGGCGTTTCGCCATCATTCACGAGATCAATGTGCGTCACACGGGTCTTCTCAAAGATCGGATGATCCGTCACGCCCGTATCCAAAACGGCCACCTTGCTGCCTGCTCCCCATTCACTGCGGTCACCCTTGGCACCGATGGCCTCCAGTCCGCTGGTCCCAAAAGGCATCGCCCCTCCCGCATTCGTGGCATCCACCTGACTGAGATCCGGCAGGCCCGGCACCCAGGCCAGGTAGTTGAGCCCGATGTTGTCCAGATCTCCCGCATTGCGCCGGAGCTCACGCGCCATCGCCTCCGCATCATCATAGCCCACCCGCGCCGTGAGCAGGCGCTCGTCATCGTTTAAAAGTTTCAGCCCCAACCCGGCAGCACGGGCACGAAAGGCCTTCAGCGCCTCAGGTGACTTGAAAGTCAGCAAAAGCTCGTTGGGCTTCACCCCAGGGGCCGCATTCAGCCTGCGCAGCCGGTCCGCCAGCTCAATGATGGAACGCGCCAGCTCGTCGGCGGCAGAGTCCAGCGAGGCCGTCACCACATCCTGGGACGGTGGCCGGTTGGATTTGAATCCCCAGTCCCAGGTGGCCGGGCTTTTGCGCTGCAGACCCGCCGTCGGCTCCGTCGTCTGCATCGCCAGCCAGGCCAGCGTGCCGAAGGAAAGCACGCACAGCAGGACGCTGGAAATGAGGATGCCTTTGAGCCAGGAATTCATGAGCTGTGGTTTAAGACCCCGTAATCAGCGCTTTGTTTCATCATAATTCCTTTATCCTACGTTCTCCAGCCCGTCCTTGCCTCAATCCTGGCCAAACCAGACGCTCATCGCCTTCCCCGAATACCCGGTCATTTCCAGATATCCCTGGCCCGTCACAGGCTTTCCGCCGATCTGGCCCGCATAATCCACCGCCCCCTCCCAGTAGCCGAGCCCCGGCGTGGAGGCGGCTTTGAATTCCTGGTCAGGCAGGACAGCCCGGCTGCTCAGGGAAATCCCGTGCTCCGGCACCTCCATACGCCATTCAATGGGATACGCAGCCCCGCCCGGTGATTTCCAGGTCCTGCCTGGCGTCAGCTTAAAATCCCTGGCCGTCAGGGCCACCACGCTTCCGTCCGGTTTGATCCAGGTACCCGCGCTGGAATCCGTCGCCGCATCTCCGCGCAATTGAAACAGCATCAGCTCGCTACCATCGCTGAGCTGCGCGCTGAACCAGTCCCAGCCCTGCGTGCCCTTTTCCAAAAAACTGGTGCCAAATTCATGATCCATCCAGCTTTCCCCCGTCACCTCAAAAGTCTCCTCCCCCACCCGCAGGCTGCCCGTTGTTGGCATGCGCGTCAGGGAATAATAATGGCTCGCATTGCCCACCGTCACGCCCTTCTGGCTGATGCCATCCGCACCATGAATGACCGCAGGCTTGCCCGTATCCAGCGCCAGATCCAGGCTGAAGTCCCCATCTTTAGCTAATAGCGTGAACTTCCCATCCGGCAGGATCTTGCATTCCCAGTCTTCATTCCACACCCGCTGCTCCGTCGCCCCGGCCAGCCCCGGCCCCGCCCGGTTCAGCCGGTCCGCGTGGTGATATTTCCCACCCTCCACATCTGTCAGCGCGAAGTGCGCCATCCACACATCCCTCAGCGCCCAGGGCGATTTCACCTCCGGCTCCGCCACCGCCCCGATGCGAAAAAACGTCAGTTGATACCCCAAACGCCGCCCCTCCTTCGTCTTCAAATTGCCCGTGAAATACCACCACTCGATCTTGTGCTCCGGATGCTGCCCATGATCCCGTGGAAAGACATATTCATAACCCGGTTTAGCCGCTTTCCATTCCTGCGCCTCCAGCCCTGACGGCCACAAAGCCAGCATCAAAATCCCCGCCACAAACGTCCGCGACACACTGCGCCGAGCAGGCCACAGACCCGCCACCATCGTGCCCGCAATGGTCAGCACCGTCGAGCCTGCCAGGAACAGCCACGGTGTGTAAAACTGGATGCTCCAGCCGAAGCTCTGCGGATTGATCACATGAATAAGCACAAGCGACAGCAGCATCCCCACCGCCAGCCCCAGCCCCTGGCTCACCGCCCCGATGAGCCCCGATTCAATAACAATCGTCCGCCGCACCTGCGCAGCCTCCGCCCCCGCAATGCGCAGCAGCCGGATCTCTTCCTTCCGCTCCAGCACCAGCGTCATCATCGTCGCCGCCACTCCCGCCATGGCTACCAGAATGGCGATGATCTCCAGGGCCCAGGTGATGGCAAAGGTGCTGTCAAAAATACGCAGCACCTCCTGGCGCAGCCCGTCATTGGTGAAGATGGCCACAAATCCACGACCATCCAGCTGCTGCACCAGTTCCGTCTTCACCGCCTCTGCATTGAAGCCAGGTTTCAGATACATGGCCACATGCGTGGGCAGGCTCTCGCCGAACCAATTTTGAAACAAGGTTTTGTCCATGGTCAGGGTGCCGCTGTCGTTGGAGTAATCATAAAACTGCGCCGCAATGCGGAAGGCATGCTCCCCTTTTGGCGTGGGCAGCGTGATCAAATCCCCCTCCTTGACATTAAAGCGCAGCGCAAAACTTTCAGACACAAAGACTTCCCCTTTCTCCTTCGCCTGCTTCAGCATCTCCCTCGCATCCCCCCGCGTCTTCAGCGCCAGCCGGCCATGCACCATCTGCACATCAAAGTCCCCGGTGCCCATTTTGATGATGCGGTCACGAAACGGCATGTCCATGGAGCGGTACCCGTCAAAGGCCTCCACCGCCGGATGCTCCCTCAGCGTCTTCAAGGTGGACTCCGAAAACGTCGGCGGACTCTGGCTGCGCGGCGGCGTTCCCGGCCGCACATACAGGTCCGCCCCCAGCGTCTGGTCCACCCAGTACAGCACCGTCTGCCGAAAGCTCCCCACCATCACCGCGATGGCCACCGTCAGCGCCAGGCTCACCGCCAGCGCCGCCACGGAAACCGATAACCGGTGCGTGGACGCCCTGATCTGCGAAGCCGCCAGCCTGCCCTCAATGCCAAACACCCGGCCCAAGATCCCCCGCATCATCCGCGCCGTTCCTCGCAGTACCGAAGGCACCAGCAGCGACATGCCCGCCACCGCGCACAGGCAGGCAAAGTAAGCCCACAGCGGCAGCCCCGAAACCGGCGGCTGCCTCGCCGCGACATAACCGGCGATTAAACAAAGTGAGGCGGGCACTCCTGCCTGCCATCTGGATGACGGATTCGGGCAGGCAGGAGTGCCCGCCTCACTTCTCATCGCCTCCACCGGCGTCACCCGCGCCGCCTCCCGCGCAGGCAGCGCCGCCGCCAGCAAGGACAAAGGCAAAGCAATGCCCAAAGCCATGGCCCAGTGAACCCACGTCACATCCGGCACCTGCGCCGCCGTGGCCACATACAGCGTATCCACCGTGGTGGAAGTCAGCGCAATGGCCGCCTCAGCCATCAGCTTCGCCAGCGGCACTCCGAGCACCGCCCCGATGATGCCAAGCAGCGTCGCCTCCCCCAAAAACAGCCGCAGCACCTGCCCGCGAGTCACGCCCAGAGTGCGCAACATGCCGATCTCACGCCGCCGCGTCATCACCGCCACGGAGACCGTGTTGTAAATCAAGAACAGCCCCACCACCAGGGCGATGCCAGACAGCATGGTCAGATTGAAGTGAAAGGCCGCAAGCATCTTTTCCACCGCCGCCGTGCGCCGTTGCGGCCTCTGCACGGTCAGCCCGTCCGGCAGCCGTTGTCGCACTTCTCGTTCGGCAGCCTCCACCCCCAGCCCTTCATGCAGTCGCAGTTCCACCCGGTCCACCCGCCCTGGCTTGTCCAAAATCACCTGCGCATTGGCAATGTCCATGATCGCCAGCGACTGCGCCGCCAGGGCCGACTGCGCACCGCCTTTGCCCTGATCCCCGCCTTCCCCCAGAACCGCCGTGATGCTGCACACCTTCTCGCGATCCCCCACCTGGAGCCGGATCGTGCCCCCGGTTTTCAAGCCATGCCTTTCCGCAAACGTGCGCGTGATCAAAAGCGAATCCGGCTTGCCCAAAAGAGCCATCAGTTCCATCCCCGTCGCCGCATTCCCGCCTGCCCCATCCGTGGCCACCGCATAGTCCCTCAGTGCCGGATCCCGCATCGCATCCACCCCGATGATCCGCAGCATCTCCCGCCCCTCCCCCGCCACTGCCATCACATCCGATTCGATCACCGGCGTCGCAATCCCATACTCCCGCAGCCACGCCATCCCCGGCAGCAACGTCTCATCCACCCCCAAAGGCGGCGCCATGATCTCCAGCGCCGCCTTTCCCGACACCGCATCCAACGCCGCCGAAAACCCCCGCAACGAGCCGCTGTTCGCCAGTTGGATCGCCAGCATCACCGCCACGCCGAGCATCACGCCCAGCGCCGTCAGCGCCGTGCGCACCGGCTCCGCCCGCATGGGCCGCAGGATGAAACGACGGAATAATGACGAATGTTTGAGAATCACGGGCGGTAAAAAGGGATGTGTTTCTGCATTCTGATTTCGTCATTCGTCATTCTGCATCCTCCCATCCTTCATCCTCACCGTCTCCTTCGCCACCGCCGCCACCTGCGCATCATGCGTGGCCATCAAGATGGCAATGCCCAGGTCCCGGTTCAATTCCTGAAACAGCTCCAGCACCCGCTGACCATTCGCACTGTCCAGACTTCCCGTGGGTTCATCCGCGATGAGCAGCGCCGGCTCATGGATCACCGCCCGCGCCAGCGCCGCACGCTGCGCCTCACCGCCGGAGATCTGATTGGGAAAGTGATCCAGCCGGTGCTCAATGCCCACCCGCTTTGCCAGCGCACGCGCCTTGTCAAAAGCAGTCTTTTCAGCCACCCGCGCCAGCAGCAGCGGCATGGCGATGTTTTCCAGCACGCTCAGCGTCGGCAGCAGATTGAAGAACTGGAACACAAACCCGATCCGCTCCCGGCGCAGCCGCGTCAGGTCCGTATCCGTCATGGACGTGACCTCCCTGCCATCCAGTTTCAGCGATCCCGAGTCCGCCTTGTCCATCGCCCCGCAGAGCTGCAGCAGCGTGGACTTACCACACCCTGAAGGCCCCATCACCGCCACAAAAGCCCCCGCCTCCAGCTCCAGCGATACACCCCGCAAAGCCGGCACGGCAGACTCCGCCAAAGCGTAACTGCGATGAAGATCAGCGGCGGCGAGAATGAGGTTTGGCATGGGCAGTAGAATAACGTGTGAGATGAAGCTCCAGTTGCGCAGCAGTCAGACTCATAGCAATGGCATTCTGGCCCTCATTCATTCCCCCCTGCCTGCGCTTCATGCAATCTCCGCTTCCCCAATCATCCGGCATTTTCAGCATGATTGGAGCCGCCTTCCGGCAAAATCGCACCGCCTGCCTCCTGCTGAACGTGCTCGTGATCACCCTGGTCACTTCCTATTATCAGGTCCCTGCCGTGGCCGGAATCTGGGAGGCCATTGGCAACTTCAAGCTGCGCTGGTCCTTCGCCTTCTCCCTGACCTCCACCATCTTCGCCGCCGCCGTGCTCCCCTTCGGTGTCCAGGCCCTCATGGGCACGTTGCCCGAGCACGGCCGGTGGAAGCGCCTGCTGCTCAGCATGCTCTTTTGGGGCTATCGCGGCATGGAAATTGACCTGTTTTACCGCTTCCAGGGTTTCCTCTTTGGCCATGGCAACGACGTTCTCACCCTGCTCAAAAAAGTCGCCCTCGACCAGTTCGTGTTCAGCCCCCTCTGGTTTGTCCCCACCTACCTCATCGCCCTTCGCTGGATCGAATTGGGAGCGAACTGGAAATGCACCCGCGCCTCCCTGGACCGCGACTTCTGGCTGCGCACCTGCCCCGCCGTCATGGTCACCAACTGGCTCGTCTGGATCCCCGCCCTCGCCCTCATCTACAGCCTCCCCGCCGCCCTTCAGTTCCCCCTCTTCTCCCTCGTAATGTGCTTCTTCGTCCTCATCGTCACCCTCCTCGCCAGCCGAAAAAAGGCCGCTGGAGATTGACTCCACAACATGCCATAACATCAACATCACTTCACGACGATAACGGAGGGGGCTTTGACCTCGGCCACGTCGTAAGACCATTCGGATCTGGGATGAACTGCCAACAATGCATCCACGATCTCCCTGGTCTGGATAGTCAGCTCCAGAAGCTCAACATTTAGAATGTAGTGACCATGAAAAAACTGATTCCTTAGCCGGGGAATACAAATAGCCAGCTTACGGGCATGGCATTCCGGCTCTTTTGCAGAATCTGGCACCGCATCCTGGAACCAGACCTTCGGCAATGGTTCGATTTTTGAAAAGACATGATCCCTAATTAGCCCGCCATTGACTGCGTCATCCAGCATGGCTTGAAGCGTTTTTTTATCGTGACCGAAGTGCAGTTTCAGCATTCTTTCCAACCCGATAACGGACTGCGTAAACACCAAGGGTAACAGGAAAAAGTCCTGGCGGGTCTGTCTCAGCAGGGCAGCGGCCATGCGGAAATACATGACCATGCCATCTTTGAATGAAGGATGATCCCGGCTCAGCCAGACTGCCACCTCTTCGATCTTAGCATCGGTCATTCCAAATCCTGGCCATTGATTTGCCATGGCTGATCATAGAACAGCCACGGCATCAATCAACACGGAGCGCCACTCACGGCACTGGCAAAACCGGCACCGTCGCCGCAGCGGTCTCGATCTTCTTCTCCTTCCAGGTGCTCTGGATGTAGAGCTCGCGGAGGGATTTGAAATCCACATTGGTGGGGCTGTCGGTCATGAGATCGCAGGCCTTGTTGTTTTTCGGGAAGGCAATCACCTCGCGGATGCTGTCCTCACCACAGACCAGCATGGCAATGCGATCCAGGCCGAGGGCCAGGCCGCCATGCGGAGGAGCGCCAAATTTGAAGGCTTCCAGAATGTGGCTGAACTTTAGTTCCTGCTCCTCAGGCGTGACGCCCAGGACGCTGAACATCTTGGCCTGGAGGTCGCTTTCATGAATTCGGATGGAGCCACCGCCGAGCTCGTAGCCATTGAGGACCACGTCATAGGCTTCGGCGCGCACCTTGCCGTATTCACCGGCTTCCAGCAGCGGCACGTCTTCCGCCTTGGGGCGGGTGAAGGGATGATGCACGGCCACCCAGCTCTGGTCTTCAGGGCTGAAGGCCAGCAAGGGGAAGTCAACGACCCAAAGGAAGTTCAGCGCGGTGCTGTCCTTCGTCAGGTTCATCATGCTGGCGATCTCCAGCCGCACCTTGCCCAGGATGTTGCAGGCGTCTTCCCAGGTGCCGGCATAGAAGAAAATGATGTCGCCTTCTTCACCGTTCATCTTCTCGACGAGGGCTTTCTGCTCGACCTCGCCAAAGAACTTCCACAGCGGAGATTTGTACTCGCCGTTTTCGATCTTGATGAAAGCGAGCTGCTTCACCTTCATGCCGGCCTGGATGGCCAGCTCGTTCAGGCGGATCATCTGGCCGGTGGTGATGCCGGCAAAACCTTTGGCATTGATGGCACGCACGACGCCGCCGTTTTCCAGGGTGCTGCGGAAAATTTTGAAGCCGCTTTCAGCAAACACGTCCGCCATGTCCACGATCTCCACGCCGTAACGGGTGTCCGGTTTGTCAGAGCCGTAGCGGTCCATGGCTTCCTGATACGTCATGCGCGGGAAGGGCAGCGGGATGTCCACGCCCTGGCCTGCCTTGAACATGCTGGCCAGCAAACCTTCCACCAGGTTCACGATGTCGTTCTGCTCGATGAAGCTCGCCTCGATGTCAATCTGGGTGAACTCCGGCTGGCGGTCAGCGCGCAGATCTTCATCGCGGAAGCAGCGGGCGATTTGGAAATAACGCTCCAGGCCAGCGACCATGAGAAGCTGCTTGTACTGCTGCGGGGCCTGCGGCAGGGCAAAAAACTTGCTGGGGCTCAGACGCGCAGGCACCAGGAAGTCACGCGCGCCTTCCGGCGTCGGGTTGGAAAGGATGGGCGTCTCCACCTCCACGAAGTCGTTTCCGTCCAGGTAGTTGCGGGCGGCGTTGGTGATCTTGTGGCGGGTGCGGATGTTCTTGTTCATCCGCTCGCGGCGCAGGTCCAAATAACGGTATTTCATCCGCATGTCCTCGTTGGACAGCTCACGGTCCAGGTGGAACGGCAGCACGTCGGACTTGTTCAGCACCTTCAGCTCCAGGGCCACCACTTCCACCTCACCGGTGGGCAGCTTGCTGTTTTCCGTGCCGGTCAGGCGCGCGGAGACTTTGCCAATGATCTGCACCACATCTTCATCACGAAGCACATGGCTTTGAGCAGCCACGTCAGCGTTTTCTTCAGGGCGGAAAACCACCTGGGTCAGCCCCTCGCGGTCGCGAAGGTCAATGAAGATGACGCCGCCATGGTCACGGGCCGAATTCACCCAGCCACAGAGTGTGACGGTCTGGCCGATGTGCTCAGGGCGTACGGCATTGCAGTGAAGGGATCGGTAGGCGTTCGGGATCATGGCTAAAAGGGGGGCTGAAATTCGGGGGAAAACGCCAGAGTGCAAGAGCTACTTGGACCCTGGAAAATCAATTCCGATATTCAGCCTGCCCTCCTGGTCACCCCGCCACCCTTCCCCAGGCATCAGGGGAAATTCTTCCGCACGTCTTTAAAAAAGGACGTGGTGGCCTGCCGGGCACGCTCCAGCGGAGTCGGCGGCGGCGGTGCCGGTTTCCGTTTGGCCACGACCTTGGGTTTGGACGAGGTGGACTTGGCCGGGGCGGAGCTTTTGGGTTTGGCGGTGGCCGGCTTGGCTGTCGCCGCCGGTTTCGCAGCGACCGTTTTGGCCTCCGTCTTTTTCACAGGTGGCGGTTCAGCCTTAGCCGTGATAGGCGCCGGTTTCTTTTCGACTGGGATCGCCGGCCGGACTTCTTCCTTCACGGTCGTGGCGGCCATTTTTGGCTCTGGCGGTTTCTCTTTGGATTCGCTGGCGGTTTTTGTGACTGGGGCTGACTGCGCTTTGGCAGTTTCTTGCGGTTTGACGGGTGCAGGCTTTGGCTCCGTCTTTTCGGCCACAACCACGGGTTCCACAGACTTTTCTTTGACCTCGATCTTGCCCACTCCGGGGATCATCCCATAACCATAAAAGGTGGCCGAGCTGGTGGAGCGCGGCAGGGAAAAATCGAAGACGCTGACGCCCGTGCGCCGCTTGCCCTGATAAGCCCGGCCATCACTGGCCCCGAACACCACATGCTTGCCGCTCTTCTTCAGCTTGCCCAGATACAGCATCACATGCGTCACAGGGATTTCACGGGGACCGGCTTCATAGGTGCCGGACCAGAAAAGCAGGTTGCCCGGCTGCAGGGATGAGAACTCCGGATGCGAAAGCGAATCCGCCTTCTCCACCCGGTGCAGCAGCGTCTTCTCCTTCACCCAGCCCGCCATTTCATTGGACTGGCGGGGCACGCCTTTGAAGCCGAAATCACTCAGCACAAAAAAGATCGCACCGGAGCAGTCCATGCCGCCATTCTTGGGATCGGCCGAACCAAAAGTGTAGGTGAGGTTGAGTTTGGTCAGCGCTAAAGACTGACGGATCAGCTCCTGGATCTGCGGTGCGTAATGCTCGAACCCCTGAATGTCAGTCTCTTCAATGCTGCTCACAGCCGCAACCGGCGGCCCATCCGTGGACGGACCTTCCTTCACATTTTCCTTATCAGGGGAACTGCTTTTTTTCTGAGCCGTTTCACCATGCGCAAACAGGGCAAGCGCCAAAAGGGCGAGGGTTAAAAAACGTGTCATACCCATGTTGGTAGTAAAGTCTCTGCTGTTCGTTCAGTTCAACGCGCATTTTGCCCACATTGCATGACGATCCATGCCTTAAACCCCGATATCGTGCAAAACACCCTGAAATATCAAGAGCCGGAGCGTTGGCACGCCCCGGCTCTAAAAAGACCCAAAAATGGATATCAAAATCAATGCTCGTATCCGGACTCACCGTGCTCTGCCAGATCCAGACCCATGCGCTCAGCCTCAGGGCTGACACGCAGGCCGACGGTGATTTTGCAAATGATGGCGATGAGCACGGTCGCCACGGCGCTCCAGACAATGGTCACACCCACAGCTTTGAGCTGCTCGGCCAGCAAGTTCACGCCGTCGGCCTTCAGCTCAGCCACCAGGCCGCTCACCTCAGGGTCAGCAAAGATGCCAGTCAGAATGGCACCGAGCATGCCGCCAACACCGTGCACCCCAAAGGTGTCCAGAGCATCATCATAACCAAAGATGCGCTTCAAATACGTGACGGCGATGAACGGCACGATGCCGCCCAGCAGACCAAAGATGATGGATGACCCGACGGTCACAAAACCCGCCGCCGGAGTGATGGCCACCAGACCTCCGATAACGCCGGAGGCAAAGCCGAGCACGCTCGGGCGGCCCTTGCAGATCCACTCCGCAAAACCCCAGGCGCAGCCGCCGATGGCCGCTGCAAAAGTCGTCGTCGCAAAGGCATTTCCGGCCACGCCATCCGCAGCACCAGCAGACCCGGCATTAAAGCCATACCAGCCCACCCACAGCATCCCGGTGCCCACCGCCGTCAGCACCACGCTGTGCGGGGCGAACTGCTCTTTGCCATAGCCCTGGCGCTTGCCCAGGAGGATGCAAAGAACCAGTGCCGAGAAACCTGAGGTCATGTGCACCACCGTGCCGCCTGCGAAGTCAATGGCCTTGATGTTCGTCGCCAGAAAACCACCGCCCCAGACCATGTGGGCAAAGGGGAAGTAAACGGCAAACAGCCACAGCGTCACAAACACCAGCACCGCCGCAAACTTCATGCGCTCAGCCACAGCTCCAATGATGAGGGCGGGCGTGATGATGGCAAAGGTGAGCTGAAACATCGCAAAGATGTTTTGGGAAACTGTCGCCAGCGTTCCGGGCTCGCCGTCCACCCCTTTAAAGAAGGCATTGTCAGTTCCGCCGATGAACTCATTCCCTTCGGAGAAAGCCAGGCTGAAGCCAATGGCCCACCAGGCCAGGGAGGCGATGCCGGCGATAGCAAAGATCTGCGCAAAGACGGACAGGATGTTTTTCTTCTGAACGATGCCGCCGTAAAACAGCGCCAGGCCCGGCAGCGACATGAAAATGACCAGGGCAGAGCTGGTCAGCATCCAGGCATTGTCACCAGAATTGATGCCGCCAGGATTTTCCAGTTTGCTGAGCCGCTCTTCCACGGTCCCCGGAGGCGCTTCAGCCGTGGCCGCCTCCGCAGCTTCAGCCGCGGGGGCCGGCATGGGAGCAGCAGTTTCCTGGGCCAGAACTGCCCCAAGGGACAGCAGGGTGGTGACGACAAGACCGCACGCGAAGGTGCGCCAGTTATGGAAGACCGGGATCATGGATGGATGGTTGTAGGTTGTACTCTGCTGGACGTTTGGTTGGCACAGCAGAGGCGGAAATCAGCAAGCATCTACCGTGCCAACTTTCCTCCCACCTGCAGCCGCATTTCCCCCCCTCTATCTCCCCATGGGTTTTTGTCAATTGCCAGCACCTCGTCCCTCCCGGCAGGCGTAGCTTGGACCCATGCCCCAGCACAAGACTGCCATTCACTGGTTCCGCCGCGATTTGCGGCTGATGGACAATACCGCACTCCATCATGCAGCCAGGGACTCCGCCCAGGTCATTCCCGTTTACATCCTGAGCGGCTCGAGCCAAAACCACGGCTGGACAGGTCCCATACGGCAGCAGTTTCTTTGCGACAGCCTGGATTCCCTCAGCAAAAATTTGGAGACGGCAGGCAGCCGACTGGTCCTGCGCTGCGGCCAGGCGGATGCCGAACTGGAAAAACTCATCCACGAAACCCAGGCCGAAGCCGTCTATTTTAACCGCGATTACGATCCCTACGGGCGCATGATGGAGAAGAAGGTGCAGGAAGTCTGCCGCCGCATTGGCATCCCCTGCCACAGTTTTAAAGACCGGGTCCTGCATGAGCCTGATGAGGTGCTGACCGGCAGTGGCGGCCCCTACCGCGTCTATACACCCTATTCCAAAAACTGGCTGTCCCTGGACAAAACCGCTGCCGAGGGAAAGCCGGCCAGCCTCGGCCCGGCCGCCGCCGCTTCAGTGACCAGCCTCCCCGTTCCCACCCTGGCTCACTGGAAGCTGCCCTCCGCCCCGGATGGCATTCCCGCAGGCGGAGAAAAGGCCGCGCGTCAGCGGATGAAGAGCTTCATTGAGAACCGCACCCTCCATGAATACGGCGAAAAGCGCGACATTCCCGCCGGCACCACCACCTCCCGGCTGGGCCAGGATTTGCGGTTTGGCCTCATTTCAATCCGGGAACTCCATGCCCGCTGCCTGGCAGCCGCCACCCAGGCGACCACTCCGGCCGCGCGCACTTCCATCGAAAAATACATCAAGGAACTCGCCTGGCGGGAATTTTACATCGGCATTCTCTGGCACTACCCGGAAGTCTTTGAGGAGGAGTTCAATCCCGACTTTCGTGGTCTGCCCTGGCCCGGTACGGACGAGGGGTTTCATGCCTGGAGCCAGGGCCGCACCGGCTTCCCCATCGTGGATGCGGGCATGCGCCAGCTGCTGGCTACCGGCTTCATCCACAACCGGGTGCGCATGATCGTCTCCATGTTCTTAACGAAAGACCTGCATTGCGACTGGCGGCAAGGAGAGAGCTTTTTCATGCAGCATCTGGTGGATGGCGAAAATGCCAGCAACAACGGCGGCTGGCAGTGGAGCGCCGGCACCGGAGCCGATGCCGCCCCCTATTTCCGCATCCAGAATCCCTGGACGCAGACCAAGCGCTACGACCCGGACGGCGCCTACATCCGCACTTGGGTGTCTGAGCTCAAAAACGTGCCCGCCGAGCGGCTGCTGGATGCGCCCAAGGACAACCGCCCCATCGCCCCGGACTACCCGCTCCCCTGCGTGGACCACAGCACCGAGCGAGACCGCACCCTGGCCATCTTCGCCAAACATCGCGAAAAATGAGCCAGGCATCGCACCTGCCCCGCCGGGTTACTTTTTACTTTTAACCAGGGTATTGCGGTGTTTCCGCCATTCTGACCGGTGGTTCTGCGCCCAGTCATTCAAAGCCCGCTCAAAGCCGATGTCCCGGTTTTCCTTTTCACTGATGAACCACTTGTGCCGCAGAATCTGCTCAAGCTCGGCCTTGAACTCGATATAGGCGTTATTGGCAGCGGGTGGCATGGTGGGGATGGATAGCGTGGACCTGACCTGACAGAATGGCAAGGCACGTTGGGCCAAATTTGATAGAAACCGAGCAGAAACCAAATGACAAACGGCATTGCCTGGGTATAACGTTCCTGCTCAACCGAAATAAGTGGCCTATGCCGAAGTAGCTCAGTGGTAGAGCATCGCATTCGTAATGCGAGGGTCGCGGGTTCAAATCCCGCCTTCGGCTCCACTCGTGTCAGGCAATGACTTCAGTTCCAGATCAGCCCCGCGCCAGCCGCAACCGACGGCGGGGAGATACGTCGAAACTTTTGCCCCGCCTCTCGGCTGCCGCAGCCTTGGTGGTCCTCATTGCCGCAGCTTTCTACATGAGCATTCGCAGCCTGGAACGCAGCCCTCCCGTCCAGCCGGAATACCAGGGAAAACCCAAAAAAGACTCATCCAGCGCCACCCTGGCCGATTCCTCCACGCAGCCAGATCCGGACTTCAGCGGCATCTCCCGGCTGGAGGAAAAACGGAGCCTCATTGAGACAGCCGTGCGCGGTTTTTTCCAGGCCGCCAGCGTGAATGACAAGCTGGCCTTCGCCCGCGATGTCGGCCGTGTCCGTCCGCTGATGCAGGCATATTATACCAAGAAGACACTGCAAACCCGCACCGTCGCAGGGCTGGGAAGTTGCGTTTCCATTGGCGAAAAAGGCCAGCGTCTCGGCTACATCGAAGCTCTTTTCACCTCCGGGAAACCTGCCAAAGTCATCGTCGAAGAGGGCCCGGACGGCAGATTCCGTGTGGATTGGGAAAGCCTGGTTAAATACAGCGAAATGGAGTGGGCAGACTTCCTCAGCCGAAAACCCACGTCGCCCACGCTCTTTCGCGTTTTGGTTTCCCGGCTGCCCACTACCGGCAGTGACAGGCAGGTCTGGCTGGAAATCAGCTATCCAGGAAACGATAAACGCCTCAAGGCTGGATTGAACCCCCATGACCCCGCGTTTCAGCCCCTGCTGGAGCAACTTGAAATGGGAGATTGGAAAAATGTTCCGCTGACGCTCAGACTGTGCTATTCGGAAGCTAAATCAAATGCTGAATCCGTCCTTATTACAGGCAGTGAAGGCAAAGGCTGGTTAATACTAACAGACAGGAGGAGCTAACCAAGTGAGCAAAACGACCCACACCAAGTCCAAGGCAGCCAAAAAAGCGGCGCCTTCCAAAACCTCGGCCAAAAAGCCAGCCTCCAAGCCTGCGCCCAAATCCGCCAGCAAAACAGTCGCTAAAAAAGCACCCGCCAAGCCCCTGCCCAAAGTCCTGGGAAAGAAAACGCCCGCCAAAAAAGCCGCCGCCAGCCAGAAAGCCCCTGCGGCCAAAAAAAGTCCCGTAAGGAAAAAGGCAGCTCCCGCCCCAAAGAAAACCGCCATCAAAAAGCCCTCCACCCCTGCCAAGAAAACTGCTGTGGCAGCCAAGAAACCTGCCCCGGCTGCCAAAAAGGCCGCCCCCATCGCTAAAAAGGCCGTTCCTGCCCCCAAAAAAGTGGCGGTCAAGGCTCCGGTAAAAGTGGCCAAGGCAGCGCCCAAGGTGGAAAAAGCGGCCCCGCCCGCCCCGACAAAAGCCGCTCCGGTAAAAGCTGCACCTGCGAAGAAGCCGTCTGCCCCGAAGGCCGCCGCCTCGGCACCCAAAACCACCGCCCAGGTCGCTGCTGCTGCCCCCGTCATTGAGGAGCCCCTCGCCGCGCCAAAACCTCCTGTCATGTCGGAGGAAAAACCGGTGGCCATCAAATCCGGCGCCCTGTTTTACGATTCCCACATGCACACCCCGCTGTGCAAACATGCCGTTGGCGAGCCGGAGGAATACGCCGCCCAGGGCCTCAAATCCGGTCTCAAAGGCATCATTTTCACCTGCCATTGCCCCATGCCGGACGGCTTTTGGCCCAGCGTCCGCATGTCGGACAGCGAGTTTGACACCTATGTCTCCATCGTCCAGCGCGCCGCCCAGGCCTATCGTGGCAAGCTGGATGTCTGCCTCGGGCTGGAAAGCGAGTTCTATCCCGGTCATGAAAAATGGATCGAGAAGCTGCATCAGCGCGCCGATTTTGATTATATCCTCGGAGGCCTCCATTGGCAGTCGAAGGATTACCTGGCCAAGTTTGAAACCGGCACCATCGAGAACTTCCGCCGCAGTTACTTCGAGCACCTCGCCCAGAGCGCGGAAACCGGCCTTTATGACTGCCTGGCCCACCCGGATCTGGTCAAAAACTACCACCCGGATTCCTGGTGCTTCGCCATCATCAAGAACACCGTCACCACCGTTCTGGATCGCATCGCCAAAACCGGTGTCGCCATGGAGCTTAACACCTCCGGCCTGAACAAGAGCTATTCGGAGATGAACCCCGGCAATGAAATGCTGCGCATGATGGCCGAGCGGAAGATCCCCATCGTCGTCGGCAGCGATGCCCATAAACCCGGCCGTGTGGGTGAGCACTTCATCACCGCACTCAATAACCTGAGCGATTCCGGATACGAGGAAGTCTGCTACTTCAAAAAGCGTCAGCGCATTGACGTGAAGATCAGCGATGTCCTCGCCAGCATTCGGCGGGCAATTGATAACAATTCGTAGCCGCGGGCGGATCGTTTAGGCAGGAGTTTGAATCCAAAAAAAGTGTAGCAGCCGTTGCTTGCAGGGGCGCTCAGCTTCGCTATGGGCAGCATCCCATGAATTTATTTCCCGAAAGTCCCGTCGCCGTACTCTGCAGTGGCGGCGATGCACCCGGCATGAATGCCTTCCTCCGCGCCATCGTGCGCCTGGGGCTGAACCGGCACAAGGTACCCGTGCTCGGCATAAGGGATGGTTACCGGGGCCTCGTCCGCGCCGCCAAAATGGTCAATGGAGACGCCGAAGAACTCGTCCGGCTGAAACAAGAGATCACCGCCCAGCCCGGAAACCGCGGTCTCATTGATGCCCAGCAGTTCATCATCCAAATGGACCATGCCAGCGTCAGCGGCATCATGGGGAAAGGCGGCACCATCCTGGGCTCCGCCCGCTGCCTGGATTTCCACAAACCGGAAGTCAGGCGCAGTGCCATCCAGCTCCTGGAAAGCCTGGGCGTTAAAGCCCTCGTCGTCGTCGGTGGGGACGGCTCACTGACCGGCGCCCGCCTGCTGGCCGAGGAAAGCAGTCTGCGTATCATCGGCGTACCCGCCACCATTGATAACGACCTGCAGTTTACCGAGATGGCCCTTGGCGTGGATACCGCCGTGCACACCCTCGTCTGGGCGGTGGACCACTTCATTGACACGGCCCGCAGCCATCGGCGTGTCATGGTTTTGGAGACCATGGGGCGTGAAAGCGGTGACCTTGCGCGTATGGCCGCCCTGGCCTCCGGCGCTGAAATGGTCATCACCCCGGAAAGCGGCCCGCTGACAGAGAAGTCCATGCGTGCGTATGCCGAAGAAATCGAAGGTGCCATGACCCGTGGCCGCGGACATGCCATTGTACTGATTGCTGAAGGCGTCACCTTTGACCCGCCCCAGACCCGCAACGGGGCCTACGTCCTCCGGGATGTCTTTCAGAAATACTTCCAACGTGAAGGGGCCCCGTTCCAAGACCTGGAAGTCCGTCCCTCCGTGCTCGGCCACCTTCAGCGCGGCGGCCACACCACCCCCGGAGATTGCATCTTGGCCGCCCGTTTTGCAGAAGAAGCCTGGCGCTCCATCCTGGACAGCAACAGCAAAAACGGCATCACCGCCCTTCAATATAACAAAGTCCAGATCGTCCCATTCGGCTGCCCCGATCTCCCCGAGCGCGCCGTTCATTCCCAGGCCATGGACCAGCTCCATGATGACCTGAGTTCCTGGTAAAGGCGCGTTCATTGCCCCGAATTTTCCAGCGTTGCCCTAAACCTGATGCACCAGGCAGGATGAAGCTCAAGATGTTCACAATTTCCTCTTGCCAATCTCAGCCGACGTGGTTTCTTCGCGGCCCTTTTATAACATCCCAAACACAACCCGCCTGACAAGGTGTCGGGTTTCATAACTGACCATGAGCGAAGCTACCACCAGCCCCAAAGAATTCAAACTGCACGAAAAAGACACCGGCAGCGCCGACGTGCAGGTCGCGATCTTGACGGCCCGTATCAATGAACTGACCGAGCACCTGACGGTGCACTCCAAGGACCACTCCACACGCCGTGGCCTTCTCCGCATGGTGGCCCGCCGCCGCAAGCTTCTTGACTACTTGAAGCTGACCGCCAACGAGCGCTACCTGAAGCTCCTCAAGAGCCTGAGCCTGCGCCGCTAATTCACTTTTCCCACAAACAAGGGGTGATGCACAAAACATCACCCCTTGTTTGTATTCAGCCAGTATGCACCCGGATACCGGGTCGCTTGCCTGTGCGCAGCCCTTTCCCTCAACGAGGGTGTCATCAGGCCAAGCCGCTGAGACTGAACTCCCCCTGCCCCAGGCAGGATCCTTCCCAAAACAAACAAACATAGAATACAGCCACCATGGCCATCCATAAAGTAACAACTCCCTGCGGTTCAGGGATCATCGAAATCGAAACAGGCAAGCTCGCTCACCTCGCTGATGGCGCGGTGACCGTCCGCCTGGGTGACACCATCGTCATCGTCACTGCCGTCTCCGCCACCAAGATCAAGGAAGGTCTCGACTTCTTCCCGCTGTCCGTGGAGTACAAAGAAAAAGCCTCTGCCGCCGGCAAGTTCCCTGGTGGATACTTCAAGCGCGAAGGCCGCCCCACCGAAAAGGAAATCCTGACCTGCCGCATGACGGACCGCCCATTGCGCCCGTTGTTCCCGAAAGGCTACCTTTACGAAACCCAGATCGTCGCCCTGCTGCTCAGCGCAGACGGTCAGAACGATTCGGACATCCTCGCCATCAACGGTGCTTCCGCCGCTCTTTGCGTTTCTGACATCCCTTTCGCAGGCCCTATCGGTGCCGTGCGTGTGGGCCGCGTGAACGGCCAGTTTATCGCCAACCCCACCCACAGCCAGCGCGAGGACAGCGACCTGGACCTCGTTTACGTCGGTAACAAGACCGACGTCATCATGATCGAAGGCGCTGCCCTCGAAATGCCTGAGAGCGACTTCATCGCCGCCCTCCGGTTCGCCCAGGACAGCATCCAGGGCCTGGTGAAGGCTCAGGAAGAACTCGCCGCCCTGGCTGGCAAAGAGAAGCGCGTGGTGCCTCTCATGCTCGTCAAAGACGAACTCCTCGAAGTCGCCTACGAAATCGCCGGTGACCGCATCGAAGGCGCCATCTATCAGCCAAGCAAAGTCGCCCGTAATAAGGCTGTCGGCGCGTTGAAGGATGAAGTGGAAGCCGCCATCAAGGCACGTTTCCCTGAAGCGACCGGTTTCGAGATCAGCCAGGCTTTCGACTACCTCCAGAAGAAGGCATTCCGCATCTCCATTCTGGACAAAATGAGCCGCTGTGATGGCCGCGCCATTGACCAGATCCGCAACCTTTCCGGTGAAGTTTCTGTGCTTCCGCGCACGCATGGTTCCGCCCTTTTCGCCCGTGGCGAAACGCAGGCCCTTTCCATCGCCACGCTGGCCCCGGCGGACGAAGCCCAGGAAATGGACACCTACGCAGGCGGCCCTGACAGCAAGCGCTTCATCCTGCACTATAACTTCCCTCCCTTCTCGGTGGGTGAGTGTGGCCGCTTCGGCGGTCAGAACCGCCGTGAAATCGGCCATGGCGCCCTCGCTGAGCGCTCCATTGACGCCGTGATCCCGCCGAAATCCAAGTTCCCATACGCCATCCGCGTGAGCAGTGAAGTGATGGCCTCCAACGGCTCCACTTCGATGGCCTCCGTTTGCTCCGGCGTCATGGCCCTCCTGGATGCAGGTGTGCCGCTGATCCGCCCCGTGGCCGGCATCTCCGTCGGTCTCGTCACCGAGTTCGAAGGCGAAAGCATGAAGCGCTACCTCACCATGATGGACATCCTCGGTTCTGAGGACCATTTCGGCGACATGGACTTCAAGCTTTGCGGCACCTCCGAAGGCGTCACCGGCTACCAGCTTGACCTCAAGCTTCCCGGCATCCCCCTCAGCATCCTCGAAGAAGCCATCGCCAAGGCCAAAAACGGCCGCACGGAAGTGCTCTCCGCCATGGCCTCCGCCATCAGCGAAGTGCAGCCTCTCAGCCCGCACGCTCCACGCATCGAGATCATGAAGATCAACCCCGACAAGATCGGTGAACTCATCGGTCCTGGCGGCAAAAACATCAAAGGCATCCAGGCCGAGTCCGGCGCTGAAATCAGCATCGAGGACGACGGCACCATCTACGTTTACGCCACCCGCAAGGAAGGGCTTGAGCGCGCCATCGAGATGATCGGCGGCGTCTCCCAGGAGATCGAGCCCGGCAAGATCTACACTGGCAAGATCGTCAGCACGACGAACTTCGGTGCCTTCATGAACCTCGGTGGCAAGAAGGACGGCCTCATCCACGTCTCCGAACTCGCCGACTTCCGCGTCAACCGCGTGGAAGACGTCGTCAAGGTCGGTGACATCGTCACCGCCAAGTGCCTCGGCATTGACGAAAAAGGCCGCGTGAAGATGAGCCGCAAGGCCGCCATGAAGGAAAAGGACGATGCCGCCAAGGCTGAATCCGGCGCTCCTGCAGAAGCGGAAGACCTGGGCTAAACCAGCACATCGTTGGTTAGACCAACGGCTAAAAATTCAGCGGCAACCGGCAGACCGGTTGCCGCTTTTTTGTGCGCCGGACTGCGGTGTTCGGAGTCCCGCATTTATGCGGTGATTGGGAGAGCTTCGTAGCTTCAAAGATTCCGTCCCGCCTTCCTGCGGGACGGCACTCCAAACGCCGCGACTCTGCGTTCGCAGTTTCGACCCTGTGATTAAATTACCCTACTTCCCAATGCACCAAAGATGCTCGTAACTGCGGATGAAAATCTGCCCGTCACTCACCGCCATCGAACCGATGACTTTCTCGCCAATGGAGTTCGTCGCCAGAAGCTCAAACGTGGGGCTGGCACGAAAGATAAAAGCATCGCCTCCCTGGTTCACCGCATAGCACAATCCTTCCGCAGTTAGGACGAGAGAAGACCAGTTTTGGCCACGTGGCCCCGGCCCCTTTAGCCGCTCATTCCACACCATCCCACCTGTTTTCAGATCCCGGCATTCCGCGATGCCGCCATCGGTGAGAATGTAGTGATGACCCTCATGAAGCACACCGGAGCCAATCCGCTGGCTCACCTTTGGCAGGTGCCAGACGCGATGCGTCTTCGTCACATCTCCATCACCGCCCGCCTTCACCATCAGACCCTGACCATTGAACCCGCCAAAGGCCACCACATGCCCGTCCGCATACAGGGGCGAATTGTACACCAGCGGATTCAATCCCTCGCAAGTCCACCATTGCTTGCCGGTCATGGGATCAAACGCGCAGGCACGGCCCGGATAGGACATGAAGAGTTCATAGCGGTCCCCCACCTTCCGAAACAGCGGATCCGCCCAGGAGCCCAGCCATTTCTTTTCCTTGCTCTCGCCTGAGGCACCGCCGGGCTCATCGTGCTGCCAGAGCGTTTTGCCTGTGGTCTTGTCAAAGGCATAGAGGGTGGTCTTTTCGCCAGGTCCGAAGTTCAAAAAGAACCGGTCCCCGGCTAGCACAGGTGATGTGCCATTGCCCCAGATATGATGCTGCTTGCCGAGGTCGGTGCGCTTCCACAGTTCCTTCCCCTGCAGGTCATAACAAAAGATTCCGGCCGAGGCGAAGGAGACGATGACGCGCTCACCATCCGTCGCAGGGGAGGCCGCGCAGTAGGGATTCGTCGCGTGCGTCAGCTCTGGCTCGCGATAGATCGTGCCCGCCTCCCAGAGCTGTTTGCCGGTTTTACGGTCCAGGCAGAGCAGCAGACGCTGGCCTGTTTTTTCCACCGCCTGCGTGACGAAAACCTTGTCTCCCCACACGACCGGCGTGGAGTTTCCCGGGCCCGGAAGCGGGATTTTCCAGAGGACGTTTTCAGTGGCGCTCCACTTTTGCGGCAGGCCGGATTCGGCCGTGGTGCCATCCCCCTGGATGCCCCGCCACATGGGCCAGTTGTCTGCCTGCAAGGCAGTGAGAAAACTGAACAGACCGAGCGCGACAAGGGTGGATGTCTTCATGGTAGAAGGGCATCGTCTTCGAAAGGCACTTTCTTGCAAAACGAAAAATATACAGCCTGAGAAGATCCGCATCAAAGCTGCGTGGTCATTGGACCTTGATCACTGATGAGATCATCACTCGTCCACATTTCCCGGTCAGGCCCCGCTGACCGCACGGTCATGTGCCACGCGCTCTCAGGATGAAAACGATAAGGCGTGCCCCACCTATCCAGCAGCTCACCGTCCGCACTGATGGAGGCATGGCTCTTCGGCAGCACGGCGATGCCTTTGGGATTCTCCCCTTGCAACCGGCGCACGATTTCATCATTTAGCTCGCCTGTGGGCATGGCCCCGAAAGCGCGGCGGAATTCTTCGAGCAAGACATTGACTGTCTGCACATCGTCATAGGCGGTGTCGTTTTTCGGGATGTCAGAAACCGCGCCCGACTTGACAGGAAGGCCCTCCGGCGGCGGCAGCGCATCCACAATCTCCATCACCGGCAGAGGATGAACCGTGCCTTTGGCCGAGGTGGCGTAAAGGTGAAGGCCAAAGACACTGTCAATGGGAGGCGGCGGCAGAGGCGCACGCAGCGGGCCGCAAAAGTCAGGTTCCATCGGTCCCTTGTTGGCGGTCTTGAGCGCCTTTATCTGGCGGGAAGCGGAATTGGATTCGCCAGCCAGCCACCAACCCACGGTGAGAATCGCGATGACCAGCAGGGCCAGGCTGATATGGACAAAAGGTTTCATAAACGAAAAGAAAAAAGGAAAGGCAGGAACCCGATGGGTGAAGAAAGGGAGCGGGCATCCCCTGCCCGCTCCCTTGGCTTTGCTTACACATTGAAGTCCAGGAACCCGAGTTCCGTGGGGATGGTGTTGATGTTTTGGAACCGCCCCAGATTCGGGAAGATGTCCGTGATGTTGGCCCCGGTGATGCCGGGCACATAACTGGTGCCCTGGCTCATGAACCATTTGGCCACGACCGAGGCATACTGGTCCACCGCCAGCGTGGGAATCCAGCGTCCACGGTTGCTGTCCACATCCTGGCCGGTCGCCCGGGCCAGGTCCGGGAACTCCCCGTAAATGCGCTGGCCGATGACCGGGCCGCCCATCACGATCTGGTGCCCGCCCCAGCCGTGATCGGTGCCGGAGGCAGCCACACTGCCATTGGGCTGGAAAGTACGGGCAAAGTCGGAATGCGTAAACAGCAGCGTGTCATTCCACAGGTTGCTGCCACCACCTTCGGCAGTGGATACCGCATCGATGGCATTTTTGAATCCCTGCAATGCTTTGTCCAGATTCCCCATCAGCAGCGCATGGTCTGCCTGCTGGGACTGGTGGGTGTCGAACCCGCCCATGCTGACAAAGAAGATCTGCCGGTTGTTCTCCAGGGAGGAACGTCCCTGGATGAGACGGGCCACCATTTTAAGCTGGTTGGCCACATCCGGCAGGGTCGTCACGCCGGGAAAGGCGTTGGCAAAGGCCGTGTCAATGGCTGTGGTGGCAGCGCCCAGTGAGGCACCCACAGTGGCTTCATTGTCACGGGCGCGTTTCATCACGTCATTGTAGCCTTCTTCCAGATGATGCTGGTAGTGGCTCTCCACCTCCCCTAACTGCATGCGTGTCAGCTTGGTAATGGTGTCCAGCGCCTTCAGCGTGCGGCCCTGCGTATTGGGAGCATAGGCCACCGGGCTCACTGAATAGTCCGCTGCATGCCCATACGTGCCGGGGGCAAAGTAAGGGGCGGTGCTGCTGCTGTAGCCTGACAGGCCGACGACACCGCTGGTGCTGACGGCATACTGGACCACCGAGCTGCCCACCTGGAAGGAGTTCTGCCCGGCGATGGAGATGTTCATGGACACCTTGCTGTTAGGATTGACCAGGTTGTTCAGCAGCTCCGCCGTGCGGCCGCCCCAGCCGTTTTGAAAGGGGCGGTCAGGCAGGCTGCTCTGCCACTGGAGCTGCTGGTCACTGTGGGAGAAGAGCTGCGGCGGCACCGGCACCGTGCGCGGCACGGCCACATACTGGCTGCGGGTGATGGGCTGCACCAGCGTGCCCACATTGGCCACAAAGCCGAGATCCCCGCTGTTAAACAGGTTCTGCACATTCGTCATGCTGGGATGCACCCCAAAGCCGGAGGCATTCGGCTGACCGAAACCGCCTGCGGGCGGCGTCAGTGAAAGTGCCGCCGTGGGACTGATGTGGATGGGATGGGCGGGCGGACGTGCGGTATCATAATTGGTTCGCGCCACCCCGTCCAGCGGCACCAGCATGTTGTTGGCATCGTTGCCTCCGTAGAGGAAGAGGCAGACCATGGCTTTGTAATCCGTGGGCGCGCTCTGGGCCATGGCGCTCTGGACGAGACGCAAATGGGCCAGGGTGTTGACAACGGAGGTCACGCCAAGGCTGGCGCAGGCGGAGCGGCAGAGAAAATTCCGCCGGGTATCGAAGTGATCTTTGTGCTTGCGATTTTTCATATGGGGCAAGGTGTTTATGTTTTCGATTCGGGGCGGATCATTTCTGGACGATGTATTCGGGTGAACTGGTGATGAGATAAAGTGCTGTGCGCACGCGGGCGCCGGCATTGCTCTGGCTGACCGGCGGTGCATCCACCGCAATGATGGCAAGCTGGTCAATCATGATACTGCGCGGGTCCGTGCCGCCGCTGACATAGGGATACTTTGTTTTCAAAGAGCCGGAGCACAGCAGGGAATCCAGCTTGTCCACCAGCCAGGTGGAGGCGGAGAGCTCCGTCTGCCCGGCGGTTTCGCGAACCAGCCGGTATTCCGTGGTGAGCGCACCGAGATTGACAAATACATTGTCCAGCAAGGCTGTGGTATCCCCAAGCAGAGTGGTGGTGGACTGGCCTGTGGCGGTGGTCAGGGCGGGATCAATGATGGAATTGTACTCCACGTTGCGATGGTAGTTCACCGCCCGGACGACGAGGTTTTCCGTCATGATTTGCAGTTCCGGTGCCACCAGGCCTGCCGCTGCCACCCGGCCTCCGGGCGTGTAGTCCGGAAGGTACCAGTTGAAGACGCTGGGCATGTTGTTGGGAATCTGGCCGAGATCCAGAATGGAGTTGCTGTAGCGGAAGCTGGTCGGTGCGGTGCCCAGGTTGCTGAGCTGGCCCGCCGGATAACCAAAGCTGCTGAGATCCGAGACAGGAATTTGGGACTTCGCATTGAAGGCCCGCAGCACCTGGATATAGCGGATGAGGGGTTCCTTGACCTTGCCGAAGCCGACGTTTACCGAAGTATTGCCGTTGACGAGCTGCGGATCCACATTGGTCAGGGTGCGTGCCTCATAATCCAGCAGGATGGCTTTGACCACATCCTTGAGGCTGCCACGCACGCCGCTGCCGTTGTTTTCAAACACCTGCGCGACGCGATAAATGTAACCACGGCTAGGATTGCTGGTGACCAGGCGCTGGATGAGCAGCCGGCTGATGAAGGGGGCGATGTTCGGATGGGTGAACAGCGTGTTGATGGCGGCATCGAGATCCGCCTCCGCGTAGGCCATCCGGGCTGTGTTATCGCTGGAGCTGCCGCCATAGGCGGGCAGACTGGCACCAAGAACCGTCTTCGCCCCTTCGTCATGATAGGCGGGGAAGTTCTTCATCGGGTTTTCATAACCAGGATGGTAGTATTCTGCGCCTTCGCTGCCGTTCAGGAAGTTGTTCTGCACCACCGTGGGCACATAGCCGTTGGCGGCGCTGTTCTGGGCATAGGCGAAGCTCCAGCCGGTGAAGACCCTGGACAGCTCCTTGATGTCATCATTGCTGTAGGTCGGGATGGGCTGGCCGTTGCCGCCGAGCATGATGGTGCCGTCGGGATGCAGTTGCAGCAGGCCGATGGAGAAGAGCTGCATGATTTCACGGGCATAGTTTTCATCCGGTGAAAGGGTCTGAATGCCGCCGCTGTCGAAGACTGCCTTCTGGTTTTTCAGATGGCTCAGGTATTTGCCCATGATGGGATGCTTGCTGATGTCCTTCAGCAGCTCGCGCACGGTGATGGTGCTGCTGGTGGCGGTACTATACGTGGTGTTAGGCGGCTGGATGTGGCGCACGCTGTCGGCAAAGTCTCCCAGCATATCGTAGTAGCGGCTGTGGCCAAAGGTCCGCGTCTGCACGGTGCCGAGCCGGTCGGAGACCACAAAGATCTGCTCCAGGGCATAGGCGGTGCGCTGGCGAAGCTGGTCCTGGGCTTCATTGGCCAGCGTCCACCAGGCACGGCGGCGGTTGATGTGGTCCGGGTCATAGGATTCCTTGTTCAGGCCAGGCGGCACAGGCCGGTAGGTCCAGGCTCCGGCAGGGCTGGGGGTGGCGCCCCAGCGGGTCCAGTCCAGCGGATTGTTAGGCGGCGGTGCGGCCGGATAGGTTTCGTCAATGGTGGTGTTGGGATTGTCCACCACGGCTGGCAGATTGGCCTGCTGGCCGCGAAGGTTCCATTCCTGGGCATTGGCGGCCAGGTGGTAGTCATACAGTGTGGTCTGGCTGCGGCTCCACTGGTTATTGATCCAGGCGGTGTAGGCATTGATGCGGTTGGTGGCCAGTTTCTTGTCACCGGAGATCGCGGCATACAGCGCATCAATGTCCGTCTGGCTGGCCCCAAATGTGGCCTGGGTGAGGAAACGGGCACAGTCCCGCCGCACCTGCTCATCCGTGGTGAAGTTTTCCAAAGTTCCCGGGGTGGCTGGCGGAACAAACGGACCGCTCTGGCCGATGACGCGGGTCAGGTCTGCCCGGATCTCCCCACTGGCATAACGGTTGGTGTGGACGTTGATGTAGAGATTCTGGCCCGCAGTCTTGCGGAACAGCGCATCAATGAGCGTCTGTGCCTTGTAACCGCCTGAATCCACGATGGTCCAAGGGTAATCAGACAACGGCCCGTTGGGCAGTCCGTCAGGATCTCCATAGACTATGGTCCCAGAGCCGTTGTAGTGAACGTGGCTGCCGTCAATGTCCGTCTGCGGCGTAGTCAGCCCGTTGAAGACCGTGGAAATGCGAGCCTTGCTGTTAGGCCCGTTCAGGATGACTGTTGCAAAACCCGAGGCGCTGGTCACCGCGCTTCCTTGCGCCAGGAACGTGCCCAGGAAAAGCTTTTCATTGGCGGGGATGTCCTTCGAATCATTGATGATAACGATGGCGCTGGTCGGAGAGGCAATGGTGTAGTTGCTGCCATTGAGTACTGCGGTCATTCGCAGCCCTTCAGGGTATTCGTTGAGCCCGTCATCCACCGGGCGGATATAGACATCCACACTCTGTGCATTCGCACCCAGGGAGATGGAACTGGTCACCTGCGTGCCGCTTGTGGCACCCGTCCAGGCAGTATAGTCCGCACTGCTGGCGGGGGCCCGGTTGGTATCCGTGGCGGCAGTTCCCGCCAGGGTGAAGTTCAAGGTCATCGGAGCAAACCCGCCATTGCGGTTGAGCCGCAGGCGGGCGTTCGTCCGGCTGGTGGGAGTGACAGTGGTGTCATTCACTTCATAGCCTTGGGAGGTAACCGTGCTGACGGTGACAACCCCGCCGGTAAAGACAGACGGATTACTGGAAGTCACGAAATCCAGCCGGTTGTGAAATTCCTGCTGGCTGGTCATCAGGTCGCCGTCAGGGTCCAGACCGCCATCCGCCGAGTTGTTCGGGTCCAGGCCCACCGTTGTTTCCCAGTCATCAGGAGCACCGTCTTCATCCAGATCTTCAGCTCCCTGGACGACAAGGTAGGCCACGGTCTCCGCACTGTGGGTGTTATTGACAGTACCTTCGCCAAACTGCAGCGGATGTGCATCCTCCTGCGCGACAAAGTCCACCCGGTCGGCAAACAGGTAGCGCCAGCGCAGCGTGGCCGGGTCTTGATCATTCTTCGTCTGCATGGAGGCGAAGACGTATGGATCCGCATGCATTCGCGAGAAAGCCCGCGTGCGGAAGGCGCTGTCATGATTGGTCCCCTGCCCTGCCTCGAAACGCATACGGCTGCTGAAAAAATTGCTCGTCCCTTGCGTCATTGCGATCCAGTGCACTGTCTCAGCCGCGTGCGCAGTGGCGTCGATTTCGGATTCATCCAGCTCCACTGTGAATCCACTGGTGCTGATGCCGCTGACGCGCGACTGCACGGCCTGAGGATCATTAGTGGTCACGACCTGGGAGAAAACGGCGGGCGTATTGGGCATGCCTGATGCCAGGGCCTGGGTGGTCCCGGCCTGGGTGACACCCGTTTTTACCCCAGCCTGCCAGCGCGTGCCGCCCATGGCAAAGGAACCGGATTCCATGACCACGTAACTGAGTTTTTCAGCAATGTTATGAGTCTGGGTGGAATGATGATCCCAGCGGTCCACCTGAAACTCAAAACTGTTGGCAGTGACATTGCGCACCCGGACTGTGAGCGAGGTGCTGCTGCGATAGGATAGCGGTCCCATGACGACCACGGGATTCGTATAGGTGTCTGCCAACGTTACCGTGCTCCAGTTGGCTGCATTTGACTGCGTAACGGTCACATCCCCCACTTCGATTTTGGAAGCGACCTCGCCGTTCATGTCACCCAGGACGATGTACCCCAGATCTTCAGCGACATGGGCTGTCTCCGTATCAAAAGAGGTTTCTTCCTGGATCCGAAGCTGCACTCCGGTGCTGGTAAGGGAAGCCATCTTCAGCTCTCCGGGATCCACCTCGTTGATGGACTGAGTCTGGGCCATGAGAACAGGGTTCGTCCGGGCATTGGGAAAGGTGATGGTGGCATAGGAATTTGTCACCGCTGCGCTGCTGCGCGCCACGGTGAGGATCTTTCCATCCAGGTACCCTGTACCCGTAGAGACAGCCATGTAACCAATGCCTTCATTGGATATGGAACCTGTATCCAGCTCCTGGGTTTCAAGCCGTACCTGAAAGCCGGTGGAGCTGACACTGCCAATGCGGGTCTTCAAAGCCTTGACTCCTTTGCCTGTGACACCGGCGGAATTCACCGTGGTTTCCACCTGGCCAAGAACAACCGGAGTGGCTGTAAATCCTGTCAGGCTCATGGAGACGGGAGCCCGGTTGACAGCGCCTACACGCCCCACCTGCCAGCGTTGTGCACCAAAGAGGTGTGTTCCTTCCGTGAGAGCGAAGAAGTGGACGGTCTCGGCAGGATGGTAGCCATTGCGATAATCCCATTCATCAATCTGATATTGAAATCCAGTCGTGGTGACATTGCGCACACGCATCACGCACTGCTCTCCATTGACCTGGGTGGCCGGCCCCATGATGACGACCGGCGGCGTGGCAAATGTACGGGTAAAGGTAATGGTGTTCCACTGGTCACCATTACTCTGCACCGGAGTGGTGATGACGCGGGATTCAAAATTCGCAGGCGCAGCCAGGGCAGCTCCAGCGACAAAGGTGACGGCGAGCGCGGTGTTTCGCACCCATGTGGAAAGGGCACGCAGCCCTGGTTGGTATCGAGGTGGTTGTAGTGATCCCATAGCGCTGCTGATTTCAGCGGGAGCATTCAAATTTGAGAAGGGTGATGCTGTCACCAAATCGGGGGACGGCCATTCTTAGGCCGGGATGCGAAACGGGCTGTCGGCGCGAAAGACGGCAGGGACATCCTAACAACAAGCATTTCAGCATCCACTGCCAGTTGCCGCACGCAAATGCAAAAGGTGCAGACCGGCAATGCTTGCGGCATCACCTGTCTGCACCTTCACAGGGCAGTTTAATCCTGATCCGTTATTGAAGCGCCTGGCGCCGGGAGTTCACTTCCATCTGCTCATAAACGGCGCAGTGACCGGTGAGGCCGCGGCGCACGAGCGCAAGCCCGGCAGCCGCAAGAATCCACTTGGCCAGTCCTCCACGTGACAGGCCGGATACCAGCAGGCCCAGGCCGGACAGGGCGGACAGGGCACGCTCAGGGTCGGTGACATTTTTGCGCAGCTCCTGGTGGAGTTCTTCAATCTTTGGCAGGTGGTCAAAGGGGCGGTAAGTTAGTGGCATAATAGAATGGGTTGGTTGCCACTGATTCGGACGGAGGTGGACAAATGGGCGCGCAGGGCATGCATTTTTTGAAGCCGTCACAGACCATCCAGCAAAAGCTGCGGGTTTGAAAAAGCTGCCGGATGGGACATAATCACCCTGCATGACTGATGTGAGGACAGCACCCAGGCGATCGGGCCAGCAACTGAGGCTGTTTCATCTGGAAAACCCTTTTGCCGCGCGGCTGGGGACGGACTTTTTTAAATCGCTTCCGCCTGGTCCTGGCGTCTATTTTTTCTATGATGCGATGGAAAAGCTGCTCTACATCGGCCAGTCCGGAAACCTGAAGGCACGGGTGGGCAGCTACCGGCATGTCACGCCGGAAAAGTCCGCGAAGCGCACCCTCAGACTGGTGGCGCGGACGGTGCGGATCGGCTGGCAATCCTGTGAGACTGCAGCGGATGCCGTGGCTATGGAAGCCGCCCTCTTGCTGGAGCACCGGCCGCCGTTTAACCGCGCCGGTGTCTGGGAGGGCGAGCCGTGGTGGCTGGTCGCCGGGACGGATTCGCAAGCCGGATGGCTGAATCTTGAGCTGAGCCGGACACCGGCCGGCCTGGGTCCCTTCCCTTCGGCCTTTCGCCACATGCTGGGCACCTTCGCCAGGTGTGTCTTCCGGGCTTTACGCCACCAGGCAGGGCTGGGAGATTATCCGCTCGGGCTCATGGGCCCCCGGCTGCCCTTGTCTTTAAAACTGGGGCTGCCTGAAGTGCTCCGTGGTCAAAAATGGCTGGAGGATTTCACTCAGGGCCAGGTCGAAGAACTCGCCGCTACGATTGAGGCCTCGGCAGCCAATGAAGCGATGCTGATGCAGGAATACTGGCTTGAAGAAGCCAGACTTTTGAGACGCCATGGCTTGAAGCTGGGGCGGCTTGCCGCCACTTCACCCAAAGATCAGAACCCCGGCGGATGACGGGCGATGTAGTCCTTCATTGGGCGGGATTTCACCGACCAGCGGGGGCCTTTGCGCTCGCCATTGTAACCGGTGTCCAGCCGCAGACCGGCCACGATGATGAAGGTGTGGCCATTGCGTGAATACACCGTGATGTGCTTGCCCTCGCCCGCCTTGCCATAGGTGCGCAGGCTGCTGGACGTGCCAGGGCTGTTCAGCAAACCGGCTCCATGAAGGACATAGGACACCGTGCCGGAACAATCATAGCCACTGTCCTCAAAGGAACGGTGGCCGCCGCCGAATTTATAGGGCTTTCCGGCGATGCGGTTGCCTGCGCTGATCGCACGCATCACCGTCGGCGGCAGGCCCGCAGGCGGCACCGCCTTGCCACCCACAATGACCGCCGTCTTGCCCTTGGTGTATTCATAATCCCAAACCTTGGGCTTGGAAGAGCAACTGCTAAGCGCAGCAATGGCAAAGGCCATGAACAGAAACAGAAAACGACAGCGGGGGGGCATCGGTGGAGAGTAACAGGTGAATGCGGTGTGGCAAGCGCGGGGAGACCGGGGAGCGGCTTGTGCGCAGGACGGATGCGGGTATGATCAGGGGATGCGGATTTCGGAGATTTTTTATTCGGTTCAGGGAGAGGGCTCATTGACGGGTGTGCCGTCGGTATTTGTGCGGACATCGGGCTGCAATCTGCGCTGCACTTGGTGTGACACTCCCTATGCCTCCTGGAATCCGGAGGGGCCGGAGATGACTCTGGACGCGGTGATGGAGGCCGTACTCCAACATCCCACCCGGTTTGTGGTGGTGACCGGCGGAGAGCCCATGGTCGCCAAGGACATGCGGAATTTCCTGGGACGCCTGCATGCGGCCGGCAAACACATCACCGTGGAAACGGCGGGCACCATCGCCCCCGGAGATGCCCCGGTGGACTTGGCCTCCATCAGCCCGAAACTGGCCAACTCGACGCCGAGTGTGGAAAAGGCTGGCGCTGGCTGGGCGGCACGACATGAAGAGACCCGCCTGCAACCCGCTGTGCTGCGGGAATGGCTGGAGCAGGCCAGGGACTACCAGCTTAAATTTGTCATTTCTACCGAAACCGACCTGCAGGAGGCGCAGCATGTGGTTGCCAGCATCGGCATCGCAGTGCCACCGGAAAAGGTGCTGCTGATGCCGGAAGGTGTGAGCCTGGAGGTGATGCGCACCCGCTACGACCTGCTGGTAAAGGCCTGCCTGACTCACGGCTATCGCCTCAGCCCCCGGCTGCACATCGAGCTTTTTGGCAATACACGCGGGACGTAAAAATCCTCAGCGGAGGACGCGCAGCACCAGCACCGTGTCATCAGCCAGGTAGGTGATGCTGAATTCGCCAACGGCAGGCAGCGGCCCCTCACCGCCCTGAACATCAAAAATAGGCCGCTGCACACAGACACGGACTTTTGGCAGCTGCTCCCAGTCCGGGCCATCCGGCTGCGGGCTTGGCCATTCCTGGATCACATCCGCAAAGGTATCGGTCACGGTCTGCGGCGTGCTGACATCGCGGATCAAGGTCCACTGGCCGTTACTGATCTCCAGCTGGCAGCCCACCAGGCGGTGCCTAACGTCAATCTGGCTGCTGAACTGGGTGCCGGCAGGCATCTTCGCAGGAGCCCATAGAACATCCTCCTCCGTTTCATTGGCCCCCCGGAGACGCCCGTTGGTGAAGTACATGTCCCAGCCAGACCTGAGCTTGGCGGACCCGGAATCCTCCAGGCTGACGGTCACGCATTCCAGGATTTCTACCGTGCCCTCACGACTGGCTTTGAAGAGATCCTCAGCGGCTTTTGAGACAATATGGGGCAGCTCCCATCCGGCAGACAGTTTTAGCACCACCGCCTGCACCCTGTGAACCGGGTCAGGGACCGGGGCACTGCTATGAGCGGGAAGGGCCGGTTCGTCCTTAGGCTGGGCTGGGGTGCTGTATCGGACCACATGCCAGCGGAGGCGTGGGGAGGAGGGCTGCACCGCGCCGATGGCAGAGGTCTGCATGACGGCGACCACCTCCGGCTGGTGGGGCGTCATTTGCAGCATGCTGCTGACCTCCATCAGCGGCTGGCTGGGCAGCGCCATGTAAGAGCTGGCCGCACTGGTTGTAGGAATGTCCGGCTGCCAGATGCCCCATCGGCGGACCTCCGGCACCCCGGCAGACCGGACCTGCCAGGACTGGCGCCGGTCGCCACTGAGGTCTGTTTCCACCTCCTCCCCGGAATTGAGCATGAGCAGACTTCGTGGGTTAAAGTAGATGCCCTTGGCATGAGTTGCCGAATTCAGGTACTCACCACCGAAATACAGTTGCGGCCGCATCGAACGGACTGAACCCCTGTCGATTTTACCTTCAATTACTGTTAGGCCGACACACTCCACCTCCTCCCGCCCAACCGAGGCCAGGAGCTCATCCGCCAGGCCCTTAAAATCCGGGGCTTCATCGGTAAGCAGCCGTCCGCGCCAGGAAAGCGGAGTCTCGATGATCCAGGTGGTGAGGGCGGATGAATAAACCGCCTGGAAAGGAGCGACAGAAACCTGGGGCTGGGAGCCTGCCTCCACCACCCGCACAAAGCTGGCGTGAATCCGTCCGTCCTTCAGACTGGCCCCGACCATCGAGACCTGACCAACGTTGGCAATAAGCTGCGTCGCCGTGGATTCATTTGGCTCCATGTCGGCCTCGGCGATTTCGATTCCGTGGAGATCATCGGCATCACTGCCTTCGAAGGAAGTCTTGCAGCGCACCCAGCGCGCAGGGGCAGAAGGCCGGTTGATGGCCATCCTCACGGCCATTTCACTGTGAAAGTCAGCGTTCGAAATAGCCACAGGCGCAAACGGATTCCCAGTCGGGTCCGGTCTTCCGACATGGGCAAGACTGATCTCCAGGCTGTGCCCCAGCATAAAGGCATCATCGCCATCACAACTGAGCGGAGAAAAAATCAAGGGATTGCTACTGGGTTCCCAACCGGTGGCATCATGCCACAGAAGGGCGGTCTCCATCCGTGAATCCTCACCCGGCAGACAGGCCACCGCCGAGGTTGCCAGGAGTTCAACGCCTGCACTGCCACCCGAAGTCCCCAGCCATCGGGCCATCTGTGCTTCATCTCCCTGGGCATCCCGGCGGGTCTTCAGCCACGCTTGGTAATCGTTTAGAGGTATCGCCAAAGTCCAGCTTTGAGCGCGATACATCGGGCCAATGTAGGGAGGCACTTTCGATGGTGCAGGTTGAGCGGCGGTCAGCCGGGCGAAAGCCATCATCACCTGCCCTGTCTGCACCTGGCCGTCATGCGGCGGCTCCATCTGGCAGCCTAACAAAAAGATCTCATTCACGGGCACATTCGCCGTGGTCATCAGATGCCAGGGCCGGAAGAAATATCGCGGAGCTGACAGATACGGCAGCGGCCACGCTCTGACCGGACGGCTTGCGGGCACATTAGGAGTCACCTTCAGATTCAGCTCGAGTCCGGCCTGCTGATCCCCCAGCTTCATACCCACCCGCGCCTGGACAGCGTTTCCCACCTCCGCTTCGGCCAGCTCCTGAAGGATCCGGTTCGCATCCATCTTCTCCGCCCATGGCTTGTTTTGATAAGCCTCCCACTCACGGTCCTCATCCCAGTAATGCGAGGACATGTCCTGGTAGATGTAGCGAAAGGTCTCCGCTTTTTTGTCCAGAAACTCACGATGACCAGGCCGTCCTTCCTCGCTAATTTCGGTCACCAGTTCGATGATTCCCCGGGCCTGCCAGCTGGTCACAGTCTCCTGCCAGTAGCGGGGCGTCCTGCCGGCATCGGCCAGCAGCGCCTGGGCAGCGGCGGCAGCCGGCACCTTCAGCACCGTAATGTGCAGCCGCACCTCATCGGCCGACGGCGCCTGGTCGGACATAAGCCCCTCCAGCAGACCGGGATTGGCAGGTGTCTGGGCCTGGATCAACGATCCCATGGCAGCAACCAAGAGGACGATCTGATGCAGTCTTGGTTTCATAAGTGCCTTCCTAGCCTAACCCAAAATTTGGGTCAAGATGATCCTTAGGAATCCAGATTTAGTTCTTCCTGCGTACCCAGCAGCCGCTGGATCATGCCTTTGGGATCGCGCATGAAACGGCTGGTGATCTGGTAATGGTCCGTATCCTCATAGGCGATGCGCTGGATGCCATCCTCGCTGAACTGGTAAATCCACGCATCTGGATAGGCCATGAGAATGGGGGAATGCGTGGCGATGATGAACTGCGAAAACTCCCCGATAAGGTCATGCATGCGCACCAGCAGGGACATCTGGCGCTGCGGGGAGAGCGCCGCCTCGGGTTCGTCAAAAAGATAGAGGCCATGACCGCCGAGGCGGTGGATGAGGGTGGCGAAGAAGGATTCCCCATGGGACTGCTCGTGCAGGCTCTTTCCGCCGTAGTTCCAGGTTCCATAATTCTGCTCATCCAGCAAGGTGGCGAAATTGTAGTAGCTTTCAGCTCGCAGGAAAAAACCGTCCATCGGCCGGAGATAGGTGCGGGAGAGCGTGAGCAGCGGGGTGAGCTCAGAGCGATACTCATGCATCGCCAGATTGGTGTTCTTGGTGCCGCCTTCCATGCTGAAGCCGAGCTTTTCCGCAATGGCCTCCAGCAGCGTGGATTTGCCGGACCCGTTTTCACCGACGAAAAAAGTGACCTTCGGATGCAGCGGCAGGAGGTCCAGATGGCGGACGGCGGGGATATTAAACGGGTATTCGCTGAAGCCAGGCACCTCTCCCCGCCGGAGGGAGAGCGTGTGGAGATACTGAGAAGGTGCGGGCTTCAGCATGGGCCAGGATGATGCCCGGACGCGGAGGATGCAAGGGGCGGGTGAGCGACAGGGCAAGATGACCTCCCCTCTCCAGAACTCCGACTTCCGTTGCGGCGCAACGGAGCTACGAAAAAACGCGGGCACCTTTCGATGTCCGCGTTTTCGGAGTAGATTTGAGAATCAGCGGGGCGGCTTATTCAGCAGCGGCTGTCTTGGAATCTGCAGAGACCACTTCAGCTTCAGCCTCTTCAGTCTTCGGTGCTGGGGGCACGTAGGCGTCCACCCACTCGATGAAAGCCATCGGGGCGGAATCGCTGCGGCGCTGGCCCAGCTTGGTGATGCGGGTGTAGCCGCCCTGGCGCTCTTTGGAGGCAGGGGCGATTTCTTCGAACAGCTTCTTCACCATGCCAGGCTGGCGCAGCTCAGAGATGGCTGTGCGGCGGGCATGGAGATCACCACGCTTGCCCAGGGTGACCATCTTCTCTGCCAGCGGACGCACGGCCTTGGCCTTGGCCAGGGTGGTGCGGATGCGGCGGTGCTCCACAAGGGCGCAGACGAGGTTGGCCAGCAGTGCTTTGCGGTGGGCGGCGTCGCGCTGGAGTTTGGGGACTTTTCTTCCGTGTTTCATGTCTTCGTTCTCTCTAGTCTAAGGTCTTCAGGGATCAATTATTCGTCGTCGTCACCATCGGGAAGATGGCTGTCAATCAGGCTGGCAAAGCCGGCTGCATCGGCCTCATCGTCGTCATCGGCGATCATGCTGCTGCGGGCAAGCAGGGAACTGCCGCCGGCGGTTGGCTCAAGCAGCGATGAATCGAACTTCATGCCGAGAGAGAGACCGAGCTCGGCCAGCTTCTCCTTGATTTCGGTGAGGGATTTTTTGCCAAAGTTGCGGTAGCGCAGCATTTCCGCCTCGGTCTTCATGGCCAGCTGGCCCACGGAGGTGATGTTGGCGTTGTTCAGGCAGTTGGCGGCGCGGACGGAGAGTTCGATCTCGTTGACGCTCATGTTCAGGAGCTTGCGCAGCTCGCTGTTCTCTTCGGTCTGGGCTTCCGGAGCCGCTTCAAACTCGATGGCCTTATCGTCATAGTTGACGAACACATCCAGGTGATGGCGGAGGATGGAGGCAGCCTGAAGGAGGGCGTCGCTCGGAGCGATGCGGCCGTCCGTCCAGACGTCCAGTACCAGCTTGTCATAGTCAGTGTTCTGGCCCACACGGGTGGTTTCCACACCGTATTTCACGCGGGTGACCGGGCTGTAGATGGAGTCAATCGGGATGACGCCGATCGGGGTGTCAGGACGCTTATTTTCTTCCCAGGTGGCGAAACCACGGCCGACGCGGACTTCAAACTCGCACTCAAATTTGGTTTTGCGGTCCAGGTGGCAGATGACGAGGTCCTTGTTGATGACTTCGTAGTGGTTGTCTTCCTTGATGTCGCCAGCGGTGACCACGCCGTCTTTGTCCACGCTGATGGAGAGGAGGCGGGCTTCCTTGGTCTCGCTGTGGTGCTTGAAGCGGACCTTCTTGAGCTGCAGGACGATCTGGACGACGTCTTCGAGCACGCCTGGAAGGGTGCTGAATTCATGCTCCGCGCCGCGGATCTTCACCGACGTGATGGCTGCGCCTTCCAGGGAGGACAGCAGGACGCGACGGAGGGAGTTCCCGATCGTGTGACCATAACCTTTGTCGAAAGGCTCGGCGCTGAACTGGGCGTAGGTATCGGTGGCGGTGGCCTCGTTGCGGACGAGGCGATTCGGCATTTCGAATCGGGCAAGACGTACTGACATGGATGGATATAGGATAGACCGGGTTACCTCCAGCGCGAGCGTCCGTGGCTTCTCAAAGAGAAAACGGACCTGGAGACCGACGGCGATGTGACAAGGCAGCTCGCAAGGGGCGGGGATTATGGGCTGGCCACCGCGCTTTGCAAGGGGCTTTTTGGGGCCAAAGGGTGGTTTTCGGAATGATTTTGGGCTGGATTGAGCATCCGGCAGTCATTTTCTTCAACCACCGGAGACCAGTTGGTCGCCATTTTGCAAATGCGGTGACTCCGCAATGCCCTGGCGGCGGGGGGTGAGGGCCGATGTGCACGGCCAGCAGTGATCATGGATCAAATTATCACACTCCCGTCAGACGCCAACTGTGAAAAAGCCGGAGTTCAGTTTCCCAAAGGCTCCGATGGAGGCGGAAGACCGCCGAGAGGCGGCGAAAGTCCGGAAGGTATCTGGAGTTGGGGGGCCGGGTCGTATTGCCAGGTCCAGTCGCCCTGAGGAAGACCGCCGAGAGGCGGCGAAAGTCTGGAAGGTGTCGGGAGGTGGGGGACCGGGTCGTATTGCCAGGTCCAGTCGCCCTGATAGTGTGGTTTGCTCAAAATGGATTCCGGATTATCGCCAGGCCCAAGGTTTACCTGCCCGTCGTTATCTACACCATCCATGCCCACACACCAGATGCGATAGCGACCAGAGTCTCCCTGACGGTAACGAAGGGGAAGCTGATCCACCGGATCCAGTGGGACGGATGCCAAAAATTGCGGAACCAGCTCATCTAGGTGTTCCGGGTAACGCCCATTTGCAATCAAGAAACGCTCAAGAGCGCATGCGACAATCGCCTGCTGTCGCATCGCCTCCACATGAAGGGTACGTTCTGCGGCCGTTATAAAAAGAGGAAGGAACAGACGAGCAAGAAAGCGCTCAAAAGGCGGGTCATACAGCCCGCCTCTGCCAAGCGCTTCGAAGAGTGTATCTTTTTGTCGAACGACATCCCAGGTCCCTCCTCTTTTCATTGGGAGCATGAAGTGATCCATGTGTAGTTCTACAAAAGCCGCGCGACTTTCAGTAAAAAAGCTGTCTGGCACTGCGCGTCCAATCCAGGAGCGTATGTCCCCATTTTTTACATTCATTCCGGCTAAAGCATAGAGCCCATTCCCATCCGGATCAGTCGCCAGCGCGTCCAAATTATTGACTCCAGTAATCAACTCCCCCCGCAAACCGAGCTGGAAAGATTGCTCAGGCCGAAATGTGGAAAGCACAGCATGCAGATCAGCCAAGCCGGATTCTTGGAGCCTCCGCTGCTTCAATAGACACCAAACAATTTCCAATCCATTCCGATTGTTCAATAGTGATAGCAAATGTCCTGTCATCAAAGGCTCGCGGACCAAGGCCTTGGACAGCAATGAAATCGTCCGATAATCGTCAAGAGCTGCACTGGCTTTCCCTGATTCTGCAGCGGCTATGGCATGCAAATTCAAAGCCTGACATGTCATCTTGATTGCATTATAATGAGGCACGTGGAGCGCCGCCAGATGCTTGGGCAGTATTTGATCCCTCATGGCCGGCACCCACTCGGCATCCTGATAGGAGCTGGATGCCTCCGAAAGCACTTTGAGCAATGGATTTCTTGTCTCGATAGCAAACTTGAAGGCCTCCGTTTCTTTCCCCATCGGAGGCAGATCGGTGATAAAGCTGGCTGTTTTCAACTCTGCCATGATTTCCGACCAGTCGGGTGATCTCCCCAAAGTAATTCCTTGGTACATTCTGGGAGTGATCTTTTCCAGGCCACTCATTAGGTCGAGCAAGGCCTGCCGTTTGGCTCCTGAGGCTCCCTTTTTATCATCACCCTCCTCGATGATATTGATGCCACGCAATTCGGGCAAGGCGGCGAAGTTCTCGGACTCGGGTAACCTTGGCGGCATCAAATCCATCAGCGAGAGGGTCTCCCCTTCCCGTTTTAGCATCGCAACACTTTCAGACCAGCGCTTCTCCGCACGCCAGTCCAGATATAGATAAAGAGCGGCCACCGGTGTAACGGTAATCATGACCGTCCAGGCCGCATAACGGCATGAACGGACGCAGGCCCGGCGGAATCGAGTCGAGTTCATTCATGACTATCTCGCATCAAAGCCAGGGCTTTGTCGAGAATGCTTTCAGCGTTATCCCGGCCCATCCGTCTCGCCTGCCGCCTGTTCCCAGGCCTCCAGTTCGCGCAGGCGGGAGGCGGCGGTGTCGCGGACTTTTTTCACGGCATACTTGCCTAGCGGGAGGCGCAGCGGGGACTGGCCGTCGTGGACCATTTTAACGATGAGGGCGGCGGCGCGTTCGGGGTCGCCGGGTTGCTTGCCATCCACTTTTTCCAGGTAGGTGGCAAACTTGCCAGCGCTGCCTGCATAGGCCTCGGAGGCCGGGGCACGGTCCATGCCTTTCCCGATGAAGCGGGTGCGAAACGGGCCCGGCTGGACCAGGGTCACCTTGATGCCGTGGGCGGCGGTTTCCAACCGCAAGCTTTCGCTTAGGGTTTCCAGGGCGCCCTTGGCAGCACCATAGATGCCGAAGCCGGGATAATTGGCGATGGCAGCGGCAGCGCTGATGTTGATGATGTGACCACGCTTTTGGTTACGCAGATACGGCAGGGCCGCCCGGATGACATTGAGGGGACCAAAGAAATTGGTTTCAAAATTGCAGCGGATCTGGTCTTCCTCGCAGTCTTCGATGGCACCCAGCAGACCGTATCCGGCATTGTTGACGATGACATCCAGGCTGCCCCAATGTGCGTGGGCCTCGGCCAGGGTGGCGGTGACTTTTGCGGCATCGGTGACATCCAGCGGCAGAATGAGGCAGCGGCCTGCACCGATGTGCTCCAGCATCTCAAGATCCGCCACCTTGCGGGCGGTAGCAATGACCTGATCTCCGGCGAGGAGAGCGGCCTCGGCGATGGCCTGGCCGAAGCCTGATGAACAACCGGTAATGAACCAGACGCGGGGAGCTGTGGACATAAGTGGTATCATTTACGCCAGGCTGGCGCGGATGGACTGGGCCTGTTCCTGGATCTCCCACTTTTGGTCATCACCCAGCCGGGAGAGGTTGCGCACCTGCAGGGACATGCGCTGATTCATCTTGAGACGCGGCTCATGGCGGATCAGGAAATCCCAATACAGGGTGGTGAAGGGGCAGGCATTCTCCCCTGTGGACTGGCCGGGATCATATCGACATCCGGCACAATAATTGGACATGCGCTGGATGTATTTGCCGGAGGCGATGTAGGGCTTGCTGGCCATGAGGCCGCCGTCTCCGTGCTGGGACATGCCGAGCGTGTTCGGCAGCTCCACCCACTCCACCGCATCCACATACACAGCCAGGTACCATTCATGCACCTCCTGAGGCCTCACACCTAACAACAAGGAAAACAAACCCGTCACCATCAGCCGCTGGATGTGATGCGCATAGCCATAGCGCAGCGTCTGTCCAAGGGCATCGCGCAGGCAGTTCATGTCCGTCTCGCCGGTCCAGTAAAACTTCGGCAGAGGCTGCTGCGCCTGGAGTTCGTTCATCTCCACATAGCCGGGCATGTACCGCCAGTAGATGGCCCGCACATACTCCCGCCAGCCGAGGATTTGGCGGATAAAACCCTCCACCGCAGCCAGGGGTGCGTGGCCGTTGTGAAACGCTTTTTCAGCGGCGGCAATAACCTCACGCGGATCCAGCAGCTTCAGGTTCATCGCCGCACTGAGGCGGCTGTGAAAAAGCCACGGCTCCTGCGTCCACATCGCATCCTGATACTCGCCAAATTCCGCCAGCCGGTGGGCGATAAAATCCTCCAGCGCCTGCTGCGCACCTTCAGCCGTGACCGGCCAGTCAAAGTCCGCCAGACTGCCGGGGTGATCTGGAAACGTGGCCTCCACGATCTGGATAACCTCTTGCGTGATGGCATCCTGCGGAAATGCGTGCGGAGTCGCATGCTCAGGCGGGCCGCCTTTGGGAAAACTTTTGCGGTTTTCACTGTCGAAATTCCAGTCTCCGCCAACTGGTTTGCCCCCTTCCATCAGGATGCCGTGGTTTACGCGCATCTCCCGGTAAAAGTATTCCATGCGGAGCTGCTTGCGGCCCTTGGCATGCTTTTCAAAATCGGCGTGGGTGGCCAGGAAATGCCTGTCTTCGCGCTCATCCAGCTCCAGCTTCAACCGCCTGGCCGCATCGCGAAAATCCTCCCGCACCTGCCATTCTCCGGCTTCCACCATGATGAGTTTTTCCGGCTTCAGCCTCTTCACGGCAGCCTCCAGTTCCACGATGAAATCCCCCTGGTTTTGCGGATCCTCCAGCCGCCGGTAGTCCACCGGCAGGCCCGCCTTTTTCAGATCCTCTGCAAAGTGCCGCATGGCCGCCAGGAAGGTGACGATGCGTGCTTTGTGCACCCAGACCTTGGTAGATTCACGCGCCACTTCCGCCATCCACACACAGTCCTGCTGCGGATCAAACCCATCCAGGGCGGCCGATTTAGAGTCGAGCTGATCTCCCAGAATGATGACAAGGTTGCGCATGGCAATCCTCTACGCCTGCCGCCGCTGACCGGGGCGAATCTTGACCGGAAATTGTATTCCCCTGCCCCGAGACATTCGCTAAGCTCCGTTCCGATTATGAAATCCGATGCCAGCATTCTCCCGAAGCTGTGGACCCTGCCCGAATCCATCCGTAGCCGCCTGGGCCGTGAACCGGGACCTCAACGGGCGATGCTAGAGGACGGCCACCTGCTCATCATCCTGCACCAGTTGCCGGGGCCGGACGACCATCAGCGCAAGCCCGCCCTCTTCTGGCGCAGCCCGGAAGGCGAGTGGAAGACCAATCTCCAAGGCAACGGCCTGACCGGACTCAGTGATCACCTGCGCCTCTTTGACACCACGCTAACGGCGTTGGAAGAAGAGGAAAACCGGGCACGCCTGGCCACCGAGTACCATGATGTTTTGGAAAAATTAGGCCCGGTTTTAAGAACCAGCCGTGGCCTGCACCGGGCCCTGCAACAGGCCCGTGAGCTGGTGAAAACCGAGCGCGAACTCATCAACATGCGCGACCAGGCGGCGGGGATCGAACGTAATGCAGAGTTGCTCCTGCAGGACGCCCAGTTTGGCCTGAATTTCACCGTGGCCCGCCAGGCGGAAGCCCAGGCCGTGAGCGCCCGCCAGATGGCCGCCACAGCCCACCGGCTGAACCTTCTGGCAGCGATGTTCCTACCCCTGACGGCGCTGGCCAGCGTCTTCGGTATGAACCTGCACCACGGCATGGCTGATACGACCATCAATTTCTGGCTGGTTTGTTCCAGCGGCCTGCTGCTGGGGATGGTGGTGATGGGGATACTGGGAAAACGCAGCGGCTAAAGCCGCACCCTTCACTACTTCTCCACCGGCTTACCCGCCTCGATCCAGCCGGCCATGCCGCTTTTCAGGTGGTAGATTTCGGTGAATCCGGCCTGCTCCAGCTTGGGCAGGGAGCGGGTGCTGCGGCCACCGGCCTGGCAATGGACGAGGACAGGTTTCGTCTTGTCAATGGACTCCAGCTTTTTGGCAAAGTCATTCTCCAGGACATCTGCGTTGGTCGCGCCTTTGATGTGACCTTCTTTAAATTCATCCTCGCTGCGAACATCCAGGACGGTGACCTTGCCATCAGCGATGAGTTTGGCGGCCTTTTCGGCATCCACGTCTTTGACTTTATCTGCGGCAAAAGCCAGGACGGGCAGGGTGCAGAGGGCGATGAGGAAAGAGAGACGTTTCATGATGAACAGACTATTGGAGGTTGGTTTAAAATTCAATGGCTTAAGCTGAGCAGCGGACTTCCACGCTCATGCGGCTGAGTCTTTGATAAAGGCGACGCCTGGAAAGCAGCGGCCACCAGCGGTAGAGATAAATTTCAATGGGCCGCCACATGGCCACCCAGCCGGCGATGGTGAGGCCTTCGGTGAAAAAGGAGCTGGCATGACGCCAGGAAGAAAGGGGCAGGACCTCCTGCGCGGATGACCCGCCACCGCGCACATGCGGATCTACCAGCCAGATGCCAAGCTGACAGAGAAGCAAAAATCCGATACCCACGGCCAGAGAGACCCGGCCCTCTCTCATGAGCTGCCTGAACTCCCGCCAGTGTATCTCGGCGCGATAAGCGAAGTAATGCCTGACGGAATCCTGAACCGAGAGGGGCGAAGCATCCTGCCCGGCCAGAGCCTGCGGCAGATGGACGACGAGCAGCAGATCTTCATGCCGGGGGTGCTCCTGTGCCCAGCTGACAATGAACTCTTCCGCATCGTGATCGAGATCACGCTCATGAAACGGCGAGGGGTCCATGGAATTGAACAACTGCGCCAGCTCCAGGAGCTTGACCTCGATCAACGCGGCAGCCATACGGATCAGGCCTTGGCTGCTTCGTAACCTTTGGCCACGGCATCCCAGTTCACCACATTCCACCAGGCGGTGATGTAGTCAGGGCGCTTGTTCTGATATTTGAGGTAGTAGGCATGCTCCCAGACATCCAGGCCGAGGATGGGCTTGCCCATTTCGGCATCGGGCACCACACCTTTCATGAGCGGATTGTCCTGGTTGGGGGTGGAGGTCACGGCCAGCTTGCCGTCCGCCTTGACAATGAGCCACGCCCAGCCGGAGCCGAAGCGCTTGGTGCCGGCTTCGCCAAAGAGCTTCTTGAAGTCATCCACGCTGCCGAACGTGCTCTGGATGGCATCTCCCAGCTTGCCTTCGGGGCCTTTGGCACCGCTGCCAGCAGGGGCCATCCACTGCCAGAACCAGGTGTGGTTCACGTGACCACCGCCGTTGTTGCGCACGGCCATGCGGGCTTCTTCCGGCACCTTGGAAAGGTCGGAAATCAGCTTCACCACATCGTCACCCTTCAGCTTGGTGCCTTCCAGGGCCTTGGTCAGGTTGGTGATGTAGGCCACATGGTGCTTGCCAAAATGGATGTCCATGGTGGCGGAGTCAATGTGCGGCTCCAGCGCAGCGGAGGGATACGGCAGCGGGGCTTGCTCCAGAGAGATGACGCTGGCGGCCTGGGCTCCGGTGGTGATGAGCGAGCCCGCAAAAGCAGCCCCGGTGGTGGTGATAAAATGGCGGCGGTTCATGGTAATGGGATGGATCTCAGGTTCTCTGAAACGGTGACAAATGCCACCATTGTACGGATTACGTTGCGCGACGGTCAAAGTCACTGCTGAATTAACATCGTAATGTCCCTCTTTATCCCGCCTGATTATTTTCGAGAATTGCAATCCAAAGAGATTTTTGGTGACCCCGCCCGCCCCCTGGAGGTGGAGCTGGGCTGCGGAGACGGCACGTTTTTGGTGGGCATGGCGGGGGAGAATCCTGACCGGGACTTCCTGGGCATCGAACGGATGCTGGGCCGTGTTTCGAAGACCAGCCGCAAGATTGACCGTGCCGGCCTGACCAACGCGAAAGTGATGCGGCTGGAAAGCGCCTACACCGTGGCCTGGCTGCTACCCACCTCTTCAGTGACGCGCCTCCACCTGCTCTGCCCGGACCCCTGGCCGAAGAAAAAACACGCCGCCCGCCGCCTGGTGAACCAGAAAGATTTCCTGGACGGTCTGGCGCGCATCCTGATGCCCGGAGGAGAGTTTCTGCTCAAGACCGATGACCGCGTGTATTACGAAGACGCGCTGGCCAGTTTTGCGACCCGCTCCGAGTTTGTCCAGCAGGAGTGGCCTGAGGCGGCCTTCTTCTATCCCGTGACAGACTTTGAAAGCCACTGGCTGGAACATGGGCGCACTATTCACCGCGCGCGCTGGCAGTTGATCAAGGCCTAAAAAAAGCCCCTCTCCGCATCATGCAGAGAAGGGCTTTTCAAAAGTCACGGGGAATTAATCTTCCACGCCCTTCCAGCTGCCAAAGGAGGCACCGGACTCGATCCATTTTTTGATCAGAGCCTGGTTTTCGGCGCTCACGCGATCGCCTTTGCCTTCAGGGGGCATGGCATACTCGTCCGTGTCTGGCAGGGCCATGGTCTTCAGCAGCCAGCTTGCGTCGGGCTTTCCGGCCACGACGTTCTCCTCGGGATACTCCTTGCCGCCCTTCATGATGTGGGCAGCACCGTCCAGACGGAGGCCGCCTTTGGGTTTCTTCATGCGGCCATCCACTTCCTTTTCCTTTTCATGGCAGCTAAAGCACTGCTCCTTGAGGACGGGCAGGATCTGCTTTTCAAAGTCCACGGCACCTTCCTGGGCGGAGGCGGTGGATACGGCAAAGACGGCTGCGATGGCAGCGAGGGTTAGCTTGGTATTCATGGGGTGGTAATGACAATGTTGTTCTCTGAGCCTTTATTGGTCAAGCACAAGGAAGCTCAATCGAGACAATCAATCCATGCGGTGCCCGGTTCTGGGCGCTGACGCTGCCACCGCAGCCTTCCACACAGGTTTTCACAATGGAAAGCCCCAGACCCGTGCCGCCGGTCTCGCGGGCCCGCGCCACATCCACCCGGTAAAAGGGCTCAAAAAGACGCGGCAGACTCTCCGCAGGTACGCCGGGGCCACTGTCCGCCAGCGTCACGATGACCACCCCCTTGGACTGCGTCGCCCGGATTTCAATCGCTGAACCTGGGGCGTGAAGTTGGGCATTTCGCAGGATGTTGCCCACGGCCCTGCGGAGGAGGTCCGTCACCGCCTTCACCTGCATCCCGGAAGGCACTTGCATCTGGCATTGGCCCTCCGGCACGCCTTCCAGATGCACCGCACCCTCCAGGATAGGTAAAAGGTTCACGGCTTCCGGTTTCTTGCCGTTCTGGCCCAGGGCGGCTTTGGAAAAGGAGAGCAGCTCATCCACCAGCGCGGATATCTGGCGCAGTTCATCACGCACATCCGCCAGGCGAAAGGCCTCCCCCCCGTCCAGGCGCGGCTCCAGGATGCCCAGGCTCATTTCCATGCGGGAAATGGGGCCGCAAAGCTCATGGGCCACATCTCCCAGAAATCGCTTTTGCCCGCGCACCAGGCCATCCAGTTGCACAGCCATCTGGTTCACCGCATTCCCCAGCCGTCCCAGCTCATCCCCCCGGTCATCCGGCACGCGCACCTCAAACCGGCCCTTGGAGATCTGCTCCGTGGCCTCCATGTTCGCCCGGATGCTGCCGGTGATGTTTTTCACAAAGGGCAGCCACAGCAGAGCGGAGATGGCCATCGCGCCGAAGATGCTCCACAGCCACGGGCCTGTATCAAAAAACAACCCGCCGCCGGTTATTGAATCCGTGGCAATGATCAGCGTCATGGGCCCCTCCCGCCGGCTCTGGCTGGTGGGCGGTGGCAGGCGCACCCCGGCATAATAAAGCGGCGGCTCCCCGGCCCGCAGCAAAAACGTGCCAAAACGGGAAGGACCTCTGCGGCCTTCCCGCTCCGCTGACGGGCGGGCTGGGCGATCATCGTCCGCCAGCAGATCTTCACCCAAAATATAAGCCTCAACCTCTTCCCACGGGGGCGGCGAAGGCCGTTCCCCATCGCGGAGCGGAGGCGGCACCCCCGCCGGTGGCGGAGGCCTTCGCTGCCCTTCTGGGTTCATGCCACGGAGCTGCTTTTGCAGTTCTTCAGGCAGCACCATTGCATCCCCCGCCACGATGCGGTCGGGCGGGGACACCAGCGCCACCTGGGCATCATACTCGGCTGCCAGGGACCGGATGACATCCGTCCATTCCTCCTCCGGGGTCGCGCTTAAGGTGTTGTTCAGATCCTGGCCGATCACCTGCAGCCGGTCACCGGCGATGCCCCCCAGAGCACCCTGCAATCCTTCACGAAACTGCCAGTTCAGCACCAGGATAAAAACCACCCCCAGAACCGCCACGTTCACCAGCAACCATAGAAGGATGCGGGTGTAGAGGTTCAGCGAACGGAGCTTGAGGGCAGACAGGTGCAAAGCGGTGAGAAGTGGGATTTAGGAAGGGGTCTTGGCCAAAGGGTGGACAAATACATAACCCGCACTGCGCACCGTGCGGATGAACCGCGGTTCATGGGCATCGTCGCCCAGTTTTCTTCTCAGTGCGGCGATGTGGACATCAATGCTGCGGTCATAAACATCATACTGCCGGTCACGCAGGGATTCGATCAGCTCCTCCCGGCTGCGGATCCGCCCCCGTGACTTCATCAGGGCCGCCAGGATGTCAAATTCCACCGGCGTCAGGCTCAGCGGACGGTCGTTTAAAGAGGCCTCCCTCACATCCAGGTTCAGCTTCACAGTGCCCGCAACGAGTTCGCTGACCAGCTGTTCCTGCGGCACTTTGACCGCTTGATTCAAGGTCGCCCGCCGCGTCACGGCCCGCAGCCGGGCCAGGAGTTCCCGGGCAGAAAACGTTTTTGGCAGATAGTCATCCGCACCGGTCTCAAGACCCACAATGCGGTCAGTCTCATCTCCACGTGCTGTCAGCATCAGAATGGGTACCTGGGATTTTACCCTGACCCGTCGGAGCACTTCGAACCCATCACAGCCTGGAAGCATCAGGTCCAGGATCACCGCATGCCACGGCTCCGCCATCGCCCGCTCCGCGCCCTCCGGCCCCCGGTGCTCCATCGCCACCGTATAGCCCAGCGGCTCCAGATAGTCGCGGATCAGCCCGCAGAGCTTGCGGTCATCATCAATCACCAGGATGCGGGTCAGGGCATCTGAAGGGGCTGGCGGTTCTGCTGGCATCTCCCCAATTGTAAAGGCGCAATCCGTTAAGCGAGAAGGGATTTACAAAGCCTTAACAATTTTATTCCAGCCTTTTCCGCACGAAAGGATGGCTCCGAGCCGCTTCCGTATCGTGACCCTCGCTTGCCATCGGCCCAATCCGGCTCTAAGAAAGCGGTCCGTTTAACTGAAAGTCCTTATATACAACCATGATCAAACTTACCGGCATTGCAGATGAAGCAGGCGCGTCCCTGGACGTGCAGATCCAGGCCCATCAGGAACTCGGCTGGGACAGCATTGAGTGCCGCGGCGTGGAATTTGACGGCGTGAAAGGCAACCTTCATGAAATCCCGGACGCCGTGTTCGAAAAAGTCGTCGCTCACCTCGCCGAAAAGAACATGAAGATCAGCGGCTTCGGCTCGCTCATCGGCAACTGGGCCAAAAAGATCACCGACGATTTCAGCGTCACCGAAGCTGAGATCAACCGTGCCATCCCGCGTATGCAGACCCTGGGCGCCAAGCTCATCCGAGTCATGTCCTATGCCGTCTGCAAGGATGATTCCGGCAAGGACCTGGAAGAGCAGTTCGCCCCGGAGCGCATCAAGCGCATGAAGGATATCAACCAGCGTTTTGCCGATGCCGGCCTGACTGTCGTCCACGAAAACTGCATGAACTGGGGAGGCATGAGCCCCACCTATGTGCAGCGCATGGCCGAGGCCGTGCCCGGAATGAAATGGGTCTTCGACACCGGCAACCCGGTCTTCATTGACGACCGTGACCGCCCCGGCCACAAGCAGGACGCCTGGGAAATGTACCAGGCCATCAAGCCCTTCATGGCTCATGTGCACGTCAAAGACGGCATCTGGGACAAGGTCAAGAATGACGCCGTTTACACCTTCCCCGGCGAAGGTGAAGGCCAGACCGAGCGCATCATGAAGGACCTGGTGGAGACCGGTTACGAAGGCTACATCAGCATCGAGCCCCATGTTGCCGTCGTCTTCCACGGTGCCGGAGCTGCCGATGACCTCTCCCCTGAGCAGAAGGCCAAGGAGCAGTATGACAGCTACGTGAAGTATGGCCGCATGCTGGAGTCCATGCTGACCAAGCTGGGTGCCAAGCTCGGCTGAATCATCTGACATTTAGCGCCCTCTTTCCCCCGTGGAGAGAGGGCGTTTTTGTTTAAAACTAAGCAGTCGCGGCAAACCCCAAAACAAATCGAGCTGTTTTCATTTCCATGCGCGTAAAGTCGCCATGCAAAAAATTGCCATCATCGGTGCCGGGTTGGCGGGCATCGCCAGCGCCAGAAACCTGAGCCAGCAAGGAAACCAGGTCACGGTTTTCGAAAAGTCCCGGGGATTTGGCGGACGCTGCGCGACCAAGCGATGGATGGGCTGCCGGGTGGATCATGGTGCACAATATTTTACGATGCGTGATGCGGCATTCCGTCAAACAGTCACCGAAGGCTGTGGCGATGCTCTGCGAACCATCCCTGCACCGGTGCATCATCTGGAAAACGGACAGACTTCAACGACAGAGCGCTTTTACCATTTGCAGGGCAACAGCCATCTCTGCCGCGATCTGGCAACCGGGCTGGACATCCGCTTTGAACAGACCGTGGAAGCGGTCCTGCCAGCCGAAAGGGGCTGGCAGGTCCAAGGAGAACTTTTCAACCAAGTGGTCAGCACCGCCCCCCTGCCGCAGACGATGCGGATATTTGGGCAGCCAGCCGTTCCAGACAGCTACATTCCCTGCCTGGCCATGGTGGCCCTGTATCGGGGGGATCACCTTGGAATGACGGGTGAATATTATGACATCACCGGCAGGCCCGCAGATGACCTCGCCTGGTCAGCCTGCGAAAACCACAAGGAAGGCCGCATCATTGAAGGCTGTACCGTAATGGTGGCCCATGCCTCCGAAGCTTTCAGCCGCGAGCACCTGGAGCAACCTCCTGAAACGTGGTCAGAATGGTTAAAGGGCCAATTGGAGGCCCTGTGGGAGCTGCCCAAAAATCAGTTCGAAGCCCATGTCACCCACCGCTGGCGGTATGCCCGTGTGGCCGAAGCTGTAAAAATACCGTCGTTGCCGCGTGGACTCCATTTCTGTGGCGATGCGCTTGAGGCATCGCGGGTGGAAGCCGCCTGGTTGCAAGGGGCCAGGCTGGCGCAGAATTTTCCTCCAGCACCCTGATGCTTCATCGTCCATCACGCGGATGCACAGAATTCCCCTCGATCCACTGGGGTGGAATGAGGATCTGCCTGGGCACTTCGGGAATGCCGCTTTCGTTTTGCAAAAGCTGCGTGGCCACCAGGTCCACCCCGGCGGCCGCCACATGGTCACGCCGCTGATAAAGGCCCGCATAACCCTTCATGGCCGGCGTCCAGTCATGCACCACCAGGCCGATGTCCTCGGGGATGCGAAGGTTCATCTGTTGCAGCCAGTCGGGCACATGCTGGTCAAAGGTGATGAGGGCATCCGGCCGGTGCTTTTTCATCCACCCGGCGAAGTCGGCCCGGCAGCGGCTGAAGTCATTGTGAGGAAAAAGCAGCACTGGCACCCGTTGGTCATCCGGCATCGTCTGCTGCACATGCAGCATGGCCCCGCTGTAAGAGCCCTCCGCGCGATGGTCCACCCACTGCGTGACCGCCAAGCCGATGCGCTGATAACCACGAGCCAGCAGTTCCTTCACCGCAATCTGGATGCCGAGGTTCATGTTCCCTGCTGCGCGATGTAGCGACGGGCTGGTCAGTCCAAACCCAAACGTGGCGGCGGCGAACGATGTGTAGTCAAGCTGCGCACAAAGCATCTGAGAAGCCTGCGGGGAAACGATGATACCCTCAATGCCACGCGCCTGTAGGATGCTGACCAGGCGCGTGGGATCCAGCCTGTCCTTGCCTAACCAAAATTCCTCCGCGTGGTAACCATGCTGGCTGGCCCGGCGGCGGATATCCTCGATGGGCACGTATTGATACGCCGTATTGTGCAGCGCATCTCTTGGAGCCACCTCGCGGATCACCGCAATCACCGCCCGCACGCGGGACTTCTTGCGCCCGCGCACCATGGTCATCATGCGGGCCAGATGCGGATCCGGCTGATAGCCCAGCTTTTCAATGGCCTGCTGCACCCGCTCGCGTGTCTCCACAGACACGCGCGGCGACTGGTGCATCACCCGCGATACGGTCATGGCGGAGACGCCCGCCGCCTGGGCGATTTGCTGGAGGGTGACCGACATGCGCCACGCGATAACCGAGATGGCCTACTTCTGCAAAAGCTTCATCGCTTCCGCATACCTTTCACCGAAGGTCCGCAACGAAGGTGTATCGAAGTGGACCTTGTCCCCTTTGTCCGTCAGACCCGTGGATTCCACCACCGCCGTCTTCGGCACCCGTGCGGGAATGGAGGCGATCTGCTCATTCACCAGCGGCCAGTAAACGGGCGTCTTAGCCTTGCTTTCCAGCGCCAGAAATTCGCCCAGCTTGCCTGCCACAAAAGGCACCTCACTGGCAGCGAGATCCGCACGCAGATCCACAATCATTTTGGAAAGCCGGTCTGCATAGCTTTTGGATTTCGCCTCATTGCCAGAGTCCCCTTCGCCCTGGTGCCAAAGGATGCCTTTCAGCGTGCCATCCTTCATGGCCAGCCGCGCGCGTTCCAACGCCTGGAGGTAAAGATCGCCACCTTTTTCCCAGCGCTCCAGCGGCGTGCCGCCGACGGCACAAGGGATGAGGCCGATGGTGGCCTCCGGGCTGGCATCGACCATCTCCCGGGCGAAGCTCATGCCGATCCCGGCACCCACTGAGGCAGGCTTGTCATGATGAAGCGGCTCCACCCCATAGGCCCACTTGTTGTTAGGCGAGAACTTCAGCACCCGCGTCCTGGATATCCGCTTCTCCATGTCCAGCACACCGCGACCGGCCATGTTAGACTGGCCGATGAGCAGATACAGATGCAGCTTTTCCTTGGGCGGAAGTTTTTTTGCCAGATCGGCCTCCGTTCTTTTGTCCGAATGGTTGCCATAACCCAGGGCTCGGTTCACCAGCAGCCTCTGCGCTGAATCTTTAGAAACAAACTTGCCCGCACGGATGTCCTCCTCACGGATGATGGCCACGAGCACCTCCTTTTCACCGGCATTGTAGCGGCCATGATCATAGGTGATGTAGATGCGGCCATCAGGTGCCTGGATGGCATCCGGATAGGAGACACTGCTGCGCTCATCCACCATCAGCTTGTGGCTCCATGTGCGGCCTTCATCCTCGGAAAGCCAGGCCATGAGACGGGTGCGCGGATAAGCGCCGTTCTCGTTCTTTTTGGCATCGTGATAGATGAGCATGAAAGCGCCGGAGGCCAGCTTCATCATGCAGGCACGGGTGGAGGGGCCTTCAAACTGCGGTATTGCCACGGCTTCTGACCAAGTTTTGCCATCGTCTGTGGAAGTGCTTTCGTACAGCCCTTTCGTGGTGCGGATGACCGTCCAGATGCTGCCGTCCTTGCGCTGGGCCAGGGTGGCCTCGCTAAAATTACGCAGGTCTTCCGGGATGCTGGTGCCGCCGTGCATGGCCCAGGATTCGCCTTCATCCGTGCTGAGCAGCGTGCAGGTTTCCGGACGGCCTTCCGCATTGCCCATCAGGAAAAACGGGGCCAGCCAGCCGCCGCTGGCAAGGATGATGGGCTTGCCAAAAAGGATGCCGTCTTTGGCCACAAGAAAGGGCTTCGACCATGTGGGCGTGGCTTTGTCCGGATCATCACAACGAATGGCGCAGGTGCCACGAATTGTGGGAGCGGTTTCCGTTTTGGCCGTAAGCTGGTTATAAAACACCCACAGGCGTCCCTTCGGATCCACCCAGGGGATTGGATCGCCAATCTTGGTGCCCTTGGGTCCTTCAATGACCACCGCCGGTTTGGACCAGCGTTTGCCATCATCCCCGCTGGTGGCCACCAGCGCGTAATTGCCGATGGCTCCTTCCCCTTCATCGCCGCTGTACCACGTCACCCAGAGGCGGCCCTTGGGCGCACGTTCAATGCCCGGTATCCCCTGCCACACACGGGCCGCGTCGTCGTATTCCTTGCCCGGATTCAGGATGACATTCGCCTGCGGAAAAGCAGGCACCTGGGCGGAGACGGTGCAGATGCCGGAAATGAAAAGGGCAGCGGTCAGAAGGTAGCGACGAAACATGGAAACAGGAAACGGCCTGCACCTCAAATTTCAAACAGGTATCTTCAGAGAATCCCTAGCCGCTCTTTGACAATTCCGGCCCTGCCGCCACTCTAAAACCCACGATGTCTGACGCTCCCCTTCTCCGCACGCCCCTCTATGACAGCCACATCGCCCTGGGTGGCAAAGTGATCCCCTTCGCCGGATGGGAGATGCCGGTGCAATACACGGGCATCGTCCAGGAGCATCACGCCGTGCGCAAAGCCGTCGGCGTATTTGACATCTCCCACATGGGCCAGTTCATCGTCAGCGGCAGCGATGCCCTGGCTTTTTTAAACCGGGCGCTGACCAATGATGTGACAAAACTGGAGATCGGCCAGGGTCAATATTCATTGCTGCTCAACGAGCAGGGTGGCGTCATAGATGACCTTATTCTTTACCGTACCACGGCCAAGGAATTTTTCCTCGTCGTCAATGCCAGCAAGATTGCCGAAGACTGGGCGCAGTTGCAAAGCCTGCTCAATAGCGATGAGGATGTCCAGATGGCCAACCTCAGCGACTCCACCGCCGGTCTCGCGATCCAGGGTCCAAAAAGCCGCGCCGTGTTTGAAAAAGTCTTCGGCCAGGAAGCCCCCTTCCCTCCGCACAACAGCATCTTCGTCGCAGCGGGCGAGGCCGGTTTCATGTGGCTCTGCGGCACAGGTTACACCGGGGAAGAGGGTTTTGAATTCTTCATGCCCGCCGCTACCGCCCCAGAATGGTTTGACCGCCTCGTCGCTGCCGCCCGTGAGGAAGGCGGCCTGCCCTGCGGCCTCGGTGCACGCGACACCCTGCGCCTGGAAATGGGCTATCCCCTGAACGGCAACGACCTCTTCCCTGACAAGACCCCGCTACAGGCCGGACTCGGTTTTTTCGTCGCCATGGACAAGAAAGACTTCGTCGGCAAAGCCGCGCTGGCAGCCCAAAAAGCCACCGGCCTGCCCAGCCGACTCGCCGCCTTCAAGATGACCGGCACCGCCCCCCCGCCGCGCCCCCATTATCCGGTCCTGTTTAACGGCACCGTCGTCGGCGAAGTCGCCAGCGGCACCCAGTCCCCCAGCCTCAGCTCGGGCATCGGCATGGCCTACCTCCCTTTGGAAGCCGCCAAAGTCGGCACGTCCATTGAAATCGAAATCCGTGGCCGCATGTTCCCTGCCGAAGTGGTGAAGAAGCCCTTTTGGATGAAGGTGGGTGGACTATGAAGATTCCTGCCCATTTTGTTCGATTGAGGCGGTTGGCCATTTTAGCATGCCTGACCGTCCTGGCCGGATGCGGTTTTGTTCACGATGAAAAAGTTACTGGCCCCTACCGATTGATCGCCGTTGATCTCGATGCCGACATGAGTCTTTGCTATTCACTTGGCGGCAGCGCTGTTGGTCGAGTAAACCAAACCGTTTTTGCTGTGGGTTGGAATGACACGCATCTAGTCGCCAAACAACATCCCGATAATAATCGCACCATCACTCATTATTTCTTCATCGATCGGGCAAAGGATGGTCCTTATGTTGACCCTTCGGAATGTGTGACAGGTCCTCTGACTGAGGTGGAATTTCGTCGAAAGCGGCAAGAATTGAGTCTGCCTGATTTTTCACAAACCCTTTCGTCATTGGAATAAAACGCCCCTCCTCGAACCCATTGACGCCCGTGCATCCATGCAGCATCTTTCCCCATGCAACCGACGGTTAATCTGCCTGAGTCCTTGCCGACCGAAGGCCGGAGGCGTTCTCCGTTACCAGCTCCGGTAAGAGACCTCCGAGGCATTATGATTCCAGCACTCACCAACGCCGAAATCCAAGCGATCCTTGACGAAGAAGAGGTCCTCAAAATAGGTTGATCGGCCGAATCTTAATGTTTGGGTGAAAAAGGTGCAGCACAGCCTGACTTTTTTGCATTTGAAGCCGTAAAAAGTTTCCTTTGTCACGTCTAGGCTTAGCTTACAGGCTTCACATCTCGTCCATTTCATGTTAGACCCCATCTACGTCATCGGCCACCGCAACCCGGATACGGACGCCATTTGCGCGGCCATCGGTTATGCCGCCTACCTGCGCGAGGTGCGTGAGGACGAAGTCATCCCCGCCTGCTGCGGAGAGATCAATGCGCGGACGAGCTGGGTGCTGAAACTGGCAGGTGCGACCGCGCCGAAGCTGCTTCTCGACGTGCGCCCCACAGCCGCCATCGTCTGCCGCCGGGATGTGCTTACAGCCTCGGCCGATGAGACCTTTCTCTCCGTTTATCGGAAAATGCTGGAGCACAATTTCCGCTCCATCCCGGTGGTGAATGCCGAGCACAAGCTCATCGGCATGCCGACAATCCAGGAGATGGCGCAGCTTTTCCTGCCCAGCGAGTCCAACCACAAAGCGGCCAATCGCCAGGTGCGTACCAGTGTCAAAAACATGGTCATCGCCCTCGGCGGCCAGTTGGTCGGCAATACCGCCCAGGCTGAAGAGGTCGAAGACCTCATCCTGGTCGTAGCTGCCTCCAGCCTGGACACCTCGCGTGACCGCGCCAGCCATTTCCCTCCCCGGCAGCTCGTGCTGGTCAGCGGTGACCGGCCGGAGATCCACACCCTCGCGCTGGAGCTCGGCGTGCGCTGCCTGGTGGTGACCGGGGGTTTCATCCTTCAGGAAAGCTTTTTGGAAGAGGCCAAAGCGAAGGGCATCTGCGTCATCATGGCCCCGCAGGATACGGCCAGTGCCTCGCAGCTTATCCGCTTTTCCCGGCCCATCGGGGAGGCCGCCCATGAATACGAGTCCTTCACCTCCCGCACCCCGCTGCGGGAAATCATTCATGTGGTGCAAAATTCGCATCAACCGCTGTTTCCCGTCATTGATGAGGAGACCGGAAAACTCGAAGGCGTGTTCTCCAAATCCGACCTCGTGGAAGTGCCGCGCACCAAGCTGGTGCTGGTGGACCACAACGAATTCAGCCAGGCCGTAGCCGGTGCGGACGAAGCAGAGATCATTGAGGTCATTGACCATCATCGCCTCAGCGGAAACTTGCGCACCAAGGAACCCGTGCGTTTCATCAATGAACCCGTCGGCAGCACCAGCACCATCGTTGGCATCATGTACAAGATGCGCGGCCTGACGCCGGATAAGTCCACTGCCATCTGCCTGTGCGCAGGCCTCATCTCAGACACGCTGAATCTCACCAGTCCCACGACCACCAACACAGATCGTGAGATCCTCGCCTGGCTGGCCGGTGTGGGCGGCATTGATGCAGCACAGTTTGTGAAGGACTTCTTCGCCGCCGGCTCCCTGCTTCGCGAGGCCACCCCGGCGCGTGCCATCGAGGGCGACCGCAAGGTCTTCGAGGAAAACGGCTGGCGCATCAGCATCAGCCAGATCGAAGAAATGGGCCTGGATGAATTCTGGAGAAAACAGGCCGAGCTCCATGGCGCCCTCGTCGCTCTTTGCGAAGCGCACAGCCTCCACTTCGCCTGCCTCATGGTCACCGATATCACCGCGCATCACAGCGTGCTGCTGGTGGCCGGTGACAAGCGCGTGGAGACGGCCATTGATGTGGATTACGTCGAGCGCAGTCCGCAGATCTATGACCTGCCAGGCGTTGTCAGCCGCAAGAAGCAGCTCTTCCCCTACCTGAGCAACCTCGTGGGCAAGCTGACCCCTCCCTGAGGCAGGATTGCTTGAAAAGGAAGACAGAGGAGCCACAAAAAGACCTGCTACCGGCTTATTAGTACCGCTCGGTACTAATGATGCAATGCGGCATGACTTTTGCCCGTAACGGCAGGATGCCCGAAGCTCCCACGAAGGTCCGCCACTCTATCCTCGCCGTCACCACCCTGGCGGCGTTTTTGATGTATCTGGACCGGATGTGCATGTCAGAGATCGTCAAGACGGCGACCTTCCGCTCCGAGTTTGACCTCACTGATGAGCAGCTCTCCTGGGTGCTCAGCGCGTTCTTTTGGGCCTATGCATTGGGCCAGGTGCCCGCCGGCTGGTTGAGCGACCGCTTTGGCATCCGGCCGCTGATGACCATCTTCATCGTCCTGTGGTCCGCCTTCACCGCACTGACGGGTTTTGCCACAGGTCTTTGGTCCCTGCTGCTCACCCGCATGGGCTGCGGCCTGGCGGAGGCCGGGGCGTATCCCGCCAGCAGCAGCCTGCTGCGCAAATGGGCCACTTGGGGAAACCGGGGCGTGGCCAGCAGCATCGTCTCGCTCGGCGGCAGGCTGGGTGGAGCCGCGGCTCCGGTGCTAACCATGCTGGTCATCAGCCTCATGGGCGGCTGGCGCTGGGCGGGCTGGATCTATGGAGCCGTGGGGATTCTTTTCGCCTGGGCCTTCTGGCATATTTACCGTGAAAGCCCGGAGCAGCACCCGGATTGCAACGATGAGGAGCGCGCCCTGCTGGCACATGGGCGTCCGATAGACGCCGATGCAGGCAAGAAATACCGCTTCCCCTGGATGGCCATGCTGAAAAGCGGCAACCTGTGGTTCATGTGCGGCATGCAGTTCTGGACCAATGTCGGCTGGGCCTTCCTGGCCACCTGGATGCCACGCTATCTCAAGGAGACGCTCAAACTCAGCGACGAAGCCAGCGGCACCCTTTCCACCGTCTCTCTCGGCATTGGACTTGGCGGCATGATGTTTGGCGGTGTTTTTGCCGATGCTTGTGTGCGTTACATGGGGCTCAAACGCGGCCGCCTCATCCCGCTGGCGGGCACACGCTTCCTGGCCGCCGTCATGTTTGTCCTGGCCATCCAGACCACCAATCCTTGGCTGCTCGTTCCCGCCCTGGGCCTCGTCGCCTTCTTCACCGATGCCGGACTGCCCGCCGTCTGGGCCACCATGCAGGATGTCGGCGGGCGTTACACGGCCCCGGTTTTTGGCTGGGCCAACATGTGGGGAAATATTGGTGCCGCACTGTCCCCGGTCTTCATCGCGCTCATCAACAAACATCTGGATGCAAACCAGGACTGGCATGAGGCGTTGTACTTCTGCGCAGCGGCCTTTGTCATTTCCGGCCTCCTCGCCACCCGCATCCGGGCTGACCAACCCATCACCGGATGATGCCACCAACCGCCATGAAACCGCTTCTCTTCCTCGCCCTCTGCCTCCCCGCCCTTCTCACTGCGGCGGCTGCGCCCAAGCCTAACGTCATCTTTGTTTATGTGGACAACCTGGGCAATGGCGACGTCCGCTGTTTCAATCCCAAAACCCTGCACCGCACACCCCACCTGGACCGCATGGCTGCGGAGGGCACCCGCTTCACCAGCCATTACTCGGCCAGCGGCGTCTGCACCCCCAGCCGTGCTTCTTTGATGACCGGCTGCTATCCTCGCCGGGTGAACATGCACGTCAGCGCCACCGGCGGCATGGTCCTTCAACCCGTGGCCACCAAGGGCCTGCACCCTGATGAAACCACCGTGGCCGAAGTGATGAAATCCGCCGGCTACGCCACCCACATCATCGGCAAATGGCACCTGGGCGACCAGCCTGAATTTCTGCCAACCCGCCAGGGTTTTGACTCCTACTTTGGCATCCCCTACAGCGATGACATGACCAAGGACAAGCGCCCTGAAGAATGGCCGGAGCTGCCTCTGATGCGCGATGAAAAAGTCATCGAAGCCCCTGTGGACCGCGATCCCCTCACCAAGCGATATACCGAGGCCGCCATCGAGTACATTGAGGCCCATCAGGACAAACCCTTCTTTCTTTATCTGCCCCACGCCATGCCCGGCAGCACCAAGGATCCCTATGCCAGCCCCGCCTTCAAGGACAAGTCCGCCAACGGTCACTGGGGCGACAGCGTCGAGGAACTGGACTGGTCCATGGGGGAGATCCTGGCCGCGCTGAAAAGGCTGGGCCTGGATGAAAAGACACTGGTCATCTGGACCTCCGATAACGGCGCACCCAACCGCAATCCGCCCCAGGGCAGCAACCTGCCCTACACCGGCTGGGGCTACAACACCAGTGAGGGCGCCATGCGCATGCCCTTCATCGCCCGCTGGCCCGGCAAGATCCCTGCGGGCAAGGAATGCCAGGAGCTGACCTCCATGCTGGACATCTTGCCGACCCTGGCCGCACTCACCGTTGCCCCTTTGCCCGAGCGCAAAATTGACGGTCATAATATTCTACCCCTTTTGTTAGGCCAAGAGGGTGCCGTTTCTCCATCGGACAAAACCGGCTTCTTCTATTACCACGGTGCTCAGCTCCAGGCCGTACGCAGCGGCCCCTGGAAGCTGTATCTTCCCCTGGAAGCCAAGCGCATCAATGCCAAAAGCACACCGCCTGCCTCGCTCCAGCTTTTTAATGTCCGCGATGACGTCGCCGAAACCCAGGAAGTCTCCGCTGCGAATCCAGACATCGTCGCCCGCCTGCTGAAACTGGCCGATGCTGCCCGCGAAGAACTCGGCGACAACGACCGCCCCGGCAAGGGCCAGCGTGAAGCCGGCCATGTGGAGAAAGCGAAGGCACTGGTACTGAAGGCTGAATAGCTTCCATATGGGTCTGCGTAAATTGATATGCCTTGCCTTCAGGCACTTCATTTCACCTAATCAGGCTTCAATATGAAGACATTCATTCTCCCTTTTCTGCTGGTCTTTTGTAGCCTCCAGGCATTCAGCCAGACCGTTGATGAAATCGGCTATGACTTCCAGGCAAAGGCGGCCAAAGCCTGTGAAAAGATCCACACCACGCTCCAGAGTGAAGGCACGGCCATTGCAGCCAGGCTTGTTTCCGCTGGAGATACCCAGGGAGCAGCTACCGTCTCAGCCCAGATAAAAAACAAGGCCAATGGCGGCCAGGTGGCCTCTCCTCATGCGGCACTGGCCACCTTGTTCAGCCAGTATGACGCAGCGCTTCTGTCCGTCATCAAGCCTCTTCAAGACGCCAGCCTTCAACGCCTGGACACCCTGCTGAAATCATCCGCCGGCAAAGATCTTCAAACCGTGACGCAGGCTGCCAAGGTCCGGGAAGAAATCATGGCAGGCCCCAGGCTGCGGAGCCAGTTCGGCGATGAAAATCCGGTCAATCCCATGCTCCTCGAAACTCTCTTTGTGGACAAGTCCTGGTACAGCACGGCAGGCACCGAATACCATTTTGAAAAAGGCAACAAAGGCTACCGCAAGCTTGGTGGAGCCGTAACGCCGCTCACCTGGAGAGTCGCGAGTGATAACATCGTCGAAGTCAAAGGCCAGATGGCTCCGTCCGCACCGCCCGTGATGTTTTATTTCCGCTTCACCAATGACAAAGAGGCCACCTTCGGGCGTGGCAGCATCAGTTCCATCGGTGATCCTCTGACCTCCAAAAAACCGAGGTGATTTCGCCAGACCTCCGTTGGAGCTCAACGGATCTACTTGGCCCTCAACCACGCCCGCCAGTGCGGCAGCAGCCACAGGACGATCAGCAGGATCCACACCGTCCCCACGCAGCAGGCCAGCCCGAGGCTGGAGATGCCGCGGTTGCCGGCGAAAAACAGACTGGAGAAGCCAATGACCGTCGTCATGCCTGAAAAGAACACCGCCTTGCCCGTCGTGGCCTGGACATGACGGATGTCATTGCCCGTGCGCTTCAGCGCCAGAAGGATGTGAATGCCATAGTCAATGCCCGTGCCCAGCAGCAGCGGGATGGCCGCCAGACTGGCCAGGTTCCACCCCAGACCTAGCACGCTCATGCTTGCCGCCAGCGCACCGAGCCCGCCGCCCAACAGCAGCACGGAAAGAAGCAGATCCTTCACATTGCGAAAGGTGATGAGCAGGGTCAGGCAGATGATGCCGATGATGGGCAAAAGCTGCTGCTTGAGATCATGCTGCACCAGCGTGGACAGCGCCCCGCCCAGCGTCTCCCATCCGGCCACCCAGGCCCCCGTATCCGGGGTCAGCATCGCCTGCAGCGCGGCCAGTTTTTCCTTGTCCGGCAGTCCCGGTTTCCCCGCCACGCTCACGGAAGCCAGCGCCACGCCCTGCCCTGCTTCCATGTCCGCATTCATGGCCCGCGCTCCTGTGGCCAGCAGCCGACCCAAGACAGGAGCCGCCGCCGCTGTGGCCTCATCCTGCGGCCACGGGCCTTCCAGCGCCGGTTTCCACACATCACAAACGCCGCGTAGAAGAGCCACGGCAGCCTCGGCAAATCCGGCTGCATCCACCTCTTTTTCCAGGCGCGTCCTTTCCGCCAATAGCCATTCGATAAACTCCCGGTTGGCCACCTGCGCGGCTGGATCGCCGATTAATAAAGTCGGCATCGCCTGGCGGATCAGCAGACCGTCTTTGACCGCCACGTCCAGTTTCGCGGACAGACTTTCCACACGCGCCCGCAGCTCTTCCGTCGGACCTGTGATGAGGATGGGCAGGCTGGCTTCATTGAGCTGGCCCAGCCGGTCCTGCACCCACTGAAGCGCATCCATCGCCTCGCTGTTGGTCGGCCTTAGTGATTCCGCACCGGTCTGAAATTTCGGCAGGCCTGCCGTCGCAAAAACCGCCGCCATGCCGCCGAACAGGACCACCGTGGCCAGGATGGCCAGTCCATGCGTGGCGGGCTTGCCTGTTGTCACCACCTGGGTGTTCGGCGGCTGTTTGCCCGCTGAAAAACGCGGTGCAAAACACAGCATCACCCCCAGCCCCACCATGACGCCCAGTGCCACCAGCAGCCCCAGTTCCGCCAGTCCAGGAAGGCCGCTGAACAGCAGGGATAGAAACACCGTCGAGGTCGTGCAAGCTCCCGCGATGATGCCCGGTGCCGCCAGCCGGCGCAGCCCTCTGGCATCCAGGTCGGGATGCTGGCGCGCCTCCTGGATGATGAGCACCGCATAGTCCACGATGATGCCCAGCACGATGGCCGCAAACCCCAGGCTCATGATGGACAGGCTGCCCACCAGCAGACCGCCCGCCCCCAGCGCCAGCACCATGCTCAGCATTAGCAGCATCTGGATCCACAGCAGCGGTTTTAACCGGCGGAACATCACCCAGAACAGCAGCGTGATCAGCACCTCCGTGATGCCAATCGTGCTGGACATGTCCTTCTCAATGCCCGCCCCGATCTCCGCCTGGAAAGCCGGCTCGCCGGTGAAACGCATCGTCAGCTTTTGATCCCCGCGCCACTCCGCGATCTCCGCCTTGACCTTCGTCAGCCAGGCCTCCGCCGACTTGTAATTGCCCACGCCCGTGGCCGGTGTCACCAGCAGCAGGCGGAACCGGCCGTCCTCAGACACCAGGCCAAACATGGAGCCTTCCAGCGCGCTCATCGCCGAGGCATCCAGACTGTCCAGGAGGCCCAGCGGATCATACGACGCCCGCTGCACCTTCTCCGCATCCAGGGAACTGCCCACCGCTTGCAAAGACTGGCTGATCTTGACCTTCGCCCCCTCCCCTTCCAGCCGCGCTAGCACCGCTTTCAGCTCCGCCGGGTCCGTGTTCTGCAAAGCCCAGGCCATCAGCGCCGCACCCGACTGCGCCTGCTGCTCCATCGGCTGCGCCCAGCGGACTTCCTTCACCAGATCCGTGCGCTTTTGCAGCCGCTCCGCCAGCGTCGTCATCGCCTCCTCCGCCGTAAATTCATCCTCCGCCTCCAGCGCAATCAGCAAATCACTGCCTCCGGCAAACCCGTCACGCAGCAGCTTCAGCGCCTTCACCTCCGGCACCTCGCCAGGCAGCGTGGCCAAGATGTCCGTCTCCAGTTTCAGCCGGATCAGCCCCGCGATAAAAAGAGGCAGGATGAGAAGGCCGATGAGCCAGGGTTTGGAAAAAAGCGCGCGCATGGAAAGGGCCTCTATCAAAGGACGGCGGGAAGCATCTGGCAAGGCCCAAGGCGTGAAGCCATCACGGCCTCACGCCTTGTTCCCCCTTCACATCCACGGCTTCCACCCCACCGCCTCAAACCACGGCTGCGCAAAAAGCGCCCCCGGCTTGGCAGCCCAATCACGCAGACCAGATGCTTCGTCCGCATAACCCTGCGTCTCAAGCTGAGCCACCAGCTCCCCGGCCATGAGCGGTGCAGAGGCACCCACTTCATAGCTGGCGGAAGGCGTCACATGATGAAACCCGGCCGCACGCAACCACGTACCCAGCTTCCGCCCGGCATGAAGATCGCAGCCACGGCCGGTCTGCATCTCACGGCAGGCATCCAGCGCAGCGGCCACGCCGTCATCCCACGGCTCCAGCACATGGCCGCCCCAGTCCGTGCTCCGCAGGGCGATAAATGCCCCTGGCTTCATCACCCGCCGCAGCTCACGCAGGGCTTGCAAAGGATGGCTGAGATGCTCGAACAACGCATGGGCAAACACGCCGTCGAACTCCGCTGCACCGAAGGGCAGTTCATAGACCTGGGCTTGCAAAAACGCGGCATTCAAACCGCGCTCCGCCGCTTTTTCATTCGCCTGCACCAAAGGCGCGGCGTCCAGGTCAATGCCGATGGCACCGCCAGGGCGCACGCGCTCCGCCAGCCCCAGGGTGATGGAACCGGTGCCGCAGCCGCAGTCCAGCAGCCGCATGGCGGGGCGCATCAGCGGCAGGGCAAAGGCGGCATGAGTGCCCGCACTGCGCCGGGCGGCAAGGTCCGCCGCCGGAGTCGCGGCGGGGAGGTAATGATCACTGACATAAAAGGCATTCATTGGGGAGAACGGGAGGAACGGGTGATGAGGATCACGGAAAAAAGGATGAGAGCGCCCGCGATGATCACGCTCTGGGGGATGGCTTCATTGAGCACCCACCAGCCGAGCAGCACGGCCACAAACGGGTTCACATAAGCATGGGTGGAAACACGCGCCGGGGTGCTCACCTGGAGCAACCAGATGTAGGCCGTGTAGCCCACCAGCGACCCGATGAGCGTGAGGTAAACAAAGGCCCAAGCGGAGGTGGCGGTGATGGCGGAGAAATGAAAGTCCTGCGCCTCTCCAAGACACAGGCCTAACAAAAATTGCAACAAACCTCCACAGAACATCTGCATGGCCACGCTCAGCAGCGCCGACGCCGGTTTGCGTGCGTGGCGGATGTAGATGGAGCCGCAGGCCCAGGAGATGTTCCCCAGCACCAGCACCGTCGCCGCAAAAGGGTCAATCATCCGCTGTCCCAGAGCCCCACGCCCCATGACGATGACCGCAACGCCGGTCATGCCAATGATCAGCCCCAGAAGGATCCGCCGCGTGGGCCGTAGCCCGTCAGGCCGCAGCCAGTCCACCAGCATGATCCACAGCGGAACGGAAGCCACCACCAGCGCCACCACGCCACTGGGGACCGTCATCTGCGCCCACACCACCCCGCCATTGCCGCCCATCAGCAGCAGCGCTCCGGCGATGACCGAGCTTTTCCAGTGGCCAAAGTCCGGCCGGGCCTCTCCGCGCAGCCTCATCACCAGATACAGCACGGCCCCCGCGATCATAAAACGCGTGCCCGCCATCAGCAGGGGCGGGATGGAATCAATGGCCAGCCGCATCCCCAGATACGTGGATCCCCAGATCAGATACACCGCCGCAAACGCCGCGATCACCAGACCAAACGGCGGGCGCAAGGGACCGGACTCGCTAAGCGGGCCGGAAGATTCGACTGTGATGCTGCTGCTCATGAAAAGTGATTTCAGGAATCACAGCGGCAAGAAAAAACCCACCGCCTGTGTCCGGGGTGGGTTGGGAGATGGTTTCGTAAAAATCAGTTCAACGAGGATCTCAACCCACTTCGCGTGGCCAGGCCACAATGACAGCCCAACGCTTCGCTGGGGATCCAGCGACCGCATTCAGGCAGGCATGAGTGAGAGAGTTCATCGTATGACCCGGCTGATTAAACCTTCCGTTAGACCCTGTCAAATCCTTCCCTCCTCATCCCATCCGTCTTGGTTCAAAAAAGATGAAGCCACTTCGCCTGGCCTTTCCTTGTTGGTGGACAGAATGATGCCGGGTCAGGTTTCTGAGGGTGCCTTGGAATGGGAGGCGGATGGGTGCCATGGGTTTTGGGGAACGGGGAGGTTTATGCTGCTGAGGTTAGAAGACCGAAGAGATGATTTTTGGCAGAATGATGTCGGGCGGTTAGCGAGAGCACAGAGAAAGGGGGAGGAGGGGTGGGGGCCGCCACTGTAGCAAACGCCCTTGTACCCAAGGGATACCGCTGGAACCCATGATTTTACGTGCTTCATGTCACCTGACCTCATTTCCTCGTTTCCCAGGAGACCATAAAAAATCCATTCGGATAACAATTCGAAAGTTTTTATTGTCGTTGATGGGGAAGCGCATAATTATGCTTAATTTAAAGCAGGCATTTAGAAATGTTGACCGCAATGAGATTCCTCATGTGTTAGCCTCATATTAGAGCGCCCAAATAATAATCTATTAATACTGTGCCAAACCCGAATCATAAGGTCAAATTAGTTGACATTTACCAACCTAAAGAATGAAAACGTCCAATTTACGCTGGCTCCATGTTTCTGACCTTCACGTAGGCATGGATGATTATGCGCAACGTAGCATGTTTGAATACATTAAATCACATGTAAAAAAACGTAAAGAGGAAGGATTTATTCCAGACTTTCTATTCGTTACTGGAGACTTGGCTAATAAAGGACTGTCGTCAGAGTATGAAACCTTTTGGTTAGAATTTATTGCGCCACTTCAAGAAGTCATTGGCAACGGCATTGAGCATCGAACTTTTGTTGTTCCCGGCAATCATGACGTGAATAGAAAAGTTAACCCTCATTTTGATCGAGCAGAAATGGCCGACCCAAAAAGCCACTGTTTCGATGCGAATGACGAAGGCCTAGATCTAAGAACGATTTTACTACCCCGATTCAAAGCATTCATCGACAGCGACTCAACAGTCGCGGAGGGTATGTTTGGAAAGCCTGAGGGTTCATTTACGAACCTCAGCGAGATCAACAATTTGAAGGTTGGCATCGCAGGAATTAACACGGCGTGGCTTTGTAAAGATGATCAGGACGAGCGGAAGCTCACACCTGGCAAAACCCTTCTTGAACACTCGCTCATTCAGCTCGGTGATATTGATTTAACAATAGTTCTTGGTCATCACCCGTTGGAATGGCTCGCTCCTGGCGAGCAAAAGGCAATCAAAAGCATTTTAGCTAGGCACCACGCATTATACCTGCACGGTCATCTCCATAACGTATGGGCAGAACCCAGTTATGGTAGTGGACATAAATTTTTAACCGTTCAAGCTGGTGCTGCATTTCAAGCAAGAGAGGGGGAGAAATGGCGTAATGGCATTGTTTGGGGAGAAGTGGACTTCACAACAGGCATACTTAATCTTCAAGCTCGGCACTGGTCTTATGATAATCAAGATTGGCCGCTTGTTAGCGACGCATTTCCGGATTATAATAGAACTGGCGACTGGTGGGCTTATCCTCTACCCGGAACTGAAACAAAAGGGCTCTCGAAACATGTCACAATTTCCGAGCCTTTACTCCCTAGCGGATGGATCACAGTTAAGCCCGATGATCTCCAGCAATATTACGTTACCCTACAAGAAGAGGTCGCAATTCAATTTTTCAATGGAGCTGTTCCTGGTTGGAGCGCTGCATTGTCTACATCAATACCACGTAGGAAAATTGTAGAAAAGCTAATCGCATCATTCCAAAATGCAGAGACATTCGGACGCTCTATCGTTACTCTCTTGCTCGCTTCAGGTTGTGAAGGAAAGACGACTGCATTATTGCAAACTGCTGGTGAATTTGTAAAGTGCAAAAGCAATTGGCGTATATTACGTCGAGTTGACGATGCGGAACCACTAAAACCCACCGAAATTCTGCCAATTTTATCGGGCGATTTTTATTGGCTGGTGGTTATAGACGAAGCTGATCGCACTGCAGAAACAATTATTTCTCTACTAAGGCAGATTCCAACCTATCTTCATGGCCGAGTGCATTTTCTTTTAGCCTGCCGCGATTCAGATTGGATTGCATCAAAAGCTAATGATTTGCCGTGGGCGAGTAACTGTTCGTTTTCCCAGCATAGATTAGAAGGTCTAAGTGCCGAAGAAGCGACTTTAATTGTTAGTGCCTGGACTTCATATGGCGAAAAAGGGCTTGGCGATTTAACCAAGACTCCAGTTGAGGATCGAGCAACTGTCCTCGAGAAGCAAGTGTATCAAGAGGCCAAAACATCTGAAGGTGCGTTCTTTGGGGCGCTACTTGCCGTTCGTCATGGCAGCGACCTCCCGAACCACGCACGGCTTATGTTAGAAAGATTGGAACAAAGAAAAATTCCCAGTGGAGGGACTGTAAGAGATGCTTTAACTATTATTGCAGCAATGCATTCGGAAGGACTTGAATTTTTATCCCGCCCGGTGCTCGCGCATGTGTTGTCCTGCCCTCTCGCGAAATTGCATCGTGATGTTCTTTTGCCATTGGGCCAAGAGGCGGCTGCAACTACAACTTCATCTTATATATTCACCAGACACAAAAAAATTGCAGATGCCATTGTCTCAATACTTGAAAAGGATTTTGGCGAAGACATGGCCGATCTTTTTGTTTCTCTTGGTAAATCAGCAATCGAATCTTATAAAGGTGGTCAGACAGTTCCCGAACTTGCTAAATGGAGATTTGAACTGGCTGAACATTTTTGTCTGTCTGGAAGGACTCACGCTGGTTTAGAAATTGCCATAGGTGTTTATTCCTCAGAACAGGATAACTATAAAACGTTAGTCAACACGGCAAATTTATTTCGAAAGGCCGAAATGCCTGACAAAGCCTTAGACCTCTTTCGAAAGTTTCCGCCTTTCGCTCACAAAGGAAGAGCATTTTATTTTGAGTGGTCCAGGTCCGAAGCCGAAATGGACAACTTGGCTGATGCCGCGATTCTTGCAGCTTTTTCTGTTAGTGATGATTGCGTTGATATAAGGGTTCAAAGCGACCATGCTCTTAAAGCATTGAATGGCTTATGCGTAAGTTTTTCTTCTTTGTTCTTAGCTTATCGCGATGCGGTCTTTCTGAGAGCTAAAATAGGAGTAGCAATTATTGGCCATCACCTTTCTTTGAGTGACCAAGATATTGAAAAGTTTGATAAACACATGAAAGGGACTGGCACCTTGAATATCTCCATTGATTCAGTCGATCATGCATTCCTTGCTCTTATAGATGGAATAAATGCGGCCAATTTTTCGGGTATTTCCCAAAAAATTGCCACCGAGATACCCAACATAAAAAATTTATGTTTCGAAGGTTTAGAGAGACTTGTTGAAGCTTCTAATAAGTAGTAGCAGTTAGGCTATTACACAAACTATATACTGTGGCATTTCTGATTGAAGCTTGAGCCCAGACGATCAATAAAATGTCCGGAAAAAGGGGGGAATGTTGTCTGGCTACGACTTTTGACAGTTTCATGATCGCTGTTCGCTCATTCCGTCGCATGATGGGGGGCCGCGCCTTGAGAGGCGCGGCAAGAGAAAATCAGTGCCTGGTTGTCAGGAATGGATCAAAAGATTTGCGGGTAGGAGGATTTTTTTTGGATTTTTAAACCAGCGACGCAGTCGCGGGACGAGCTCATGCTCGTGGGGTTCCAAGGGTGTGCTCTCCCGCTTCGCGGGATCGCTGTGCCCCTGGCTACCGGCTAGGATGCCTCAGGCATCCGGGGAGGCCTATGGAGAATGCAGGAACGCAGCGTTGGGGGGGGGGGGGACGTATGTGGTTTATCGTGGACCAGGGTTGCGTTCGTCATCCAGGGTTACGCTCGTGAGACTCGCGTTAACCCTTCGCTATGGTGTTTAACCCCGTTGGGGTTAGGCGGTAGGTGGCTGGTTTGGTTTTCGAGGACCAGGGTTTCGCTCGTGAGACTCGCATTAACCCTTCGCTATGGTGTTTAACCCCGTTGGGGTTAGGCGGTAGGTGGCTGGTTTGGTTTTCGAGGACCAGGGTTTCGCTCGTGAGACTCGCATTAACCCTTCGCTATGGTGTTTAACCCCGTTGGGGTTAGGAATTTGCGCTTTGGAACAGGACAAGGATGAAGATTGTTTAAACCTACCTCCCCTTCCTCTCCCGCTTCGCTTCCTGCTTCACAAACAGCGGCTCCAGATTCTCGCGGATCCAGGCGAACGCCGCCTCCAGCCCTTCTTTCTGATAAATCACCCCGATGTCCGCCTCCACCTTGGTGGGATTGCCGACGCAGTTGAGGAACTGGTTGCAGGTGAAGCGGGTCTTCATCTCGGCATCCACCCGGCCGTGCTTCTTCAGGATGAGGCTGCGCACATACAGCTCCAGCACCGCATCCCCCACCCAGGCATCCTGGCGCAGTTGATCGAGAAGTTCGGATTGGGTAAGATTCGCCATAAATGGGACGCCCGATTCTGCCGAATTTCACGTTCCAGGCAACAGCGGACCGTGGGCGGCGTTGGGATAGTTTGAGCAGGTTGGCAGAAGCGCTTGTCTTTGATGCGCCGCCCTTCGTATGTTTGGCTGTTATTGTTCTTCTCATGAAAATGCGTTTCCCCTTTCCCATCCTCGCCGCTTTGGCATTCACGGCCCCCGTTTTTGCCCAGGACCAGGTGCCGGATGCCGTCCCGGCGGCATCCCCGCCTCCTGAAGAGGCCCCGCTCATTGATGAATGGGAAGGCATCGTCAACATTGACGTCTCCGTCCTCGTCCCCGACTACCGCGAGCCCTGGAACTCCGGCCAGCCCTCCGGCGGCTCCGGCACCGGCTTCCTCATTGGCAAAAACCGCTTTCTGACCAACGCCCACGTCGTCAGCAACGCCACCAAGCTCGTCATCCGCACCACCAACGACCCCGAGCCCCACCCCGCCCGCGTCGTCCACGTCGCCCATGACTGCGACCTCGCCATCATCGAGGCCGAGGACGGCTCCCACTTTGACCACTTGAAGCCCCTCACTTTCGGCGGCATCCCCAAGCTCAACACCGAGGTCATCGCCGTCGGTTACCCCATCGGCGGAGACCGCATCTCCGTGACGCGCGGCGTCGTCTCCCGCATTGACTTCCGCCCCTTCAGCCACACCCAGGTGGATTCCCACCTCGCCATCCAGGTGGATGCCGCCATCAATCCCGGCAACTCCGGCGGCCCCGTCATCCAGAGCGGCAAGGTCGTCGGCGTCGCCTTCCAGGGCTTCAGCGGCCGCGTCGCCCAGAACGTCGGTTACATCATTCCTGTGCCCGTTGTGGAGCGTTTTCTCAAAGACGTCGAAGACGGTAAATACGACCACTATGTGGACCTGGCCGTCAGCGACTTCCCCATTGAAAACAGCGCCCAGCGAAAAGCCCTCGGTCTCAATGGCGGCGGCATCGGTGTCATGATTGCCGATGTGGAGCCCGCCGGCAGCGCAGGGGACATCCTCAAGCGCGGCGATGTCCTCCTCGCCATGGATGACAATCCGGTTTTTAACAACGGCCTCATCCGCTTCGAGGGCGAGCTCATGGACATGAACGAAGTCGTGGAGCGCAAGTTCGCCGGGGACAAGCTCAAGCTTTCCTACCAGCGCGACGGCAAGAAGACCGAAACGGAAGTGACCCTCAAGCGCTTCGACCCCTATGTGAAACTGGGTGAGCAATACGACCAGCGCCCCCGCTACGTCGTTTATGCCGGCCTCGTCTTCCAGCCCATGGACAAAAACCTCATGGACTCCCACCAGATCTCCGACCGAGCGGCTAACTACATGTTCGACAATTTTCTCACCGAAAAACTTTACGTCGAGCGGCCCGAGCCTGTCCTCCTCACCACCATCCTGGCCGATGAAGTGAACACCTACATCACCCCCTATGCCCAGAGCGTGGTGGATGAGATCAACGGCGTGAAAATCAAGAGCCTCAAGGATGTCAAAAAGGCCCTTGCGCAAAAAGGCGACAAACCCGGCTTCGTCATCATCAAGCTCCTGGAGAAAGGCCGCCCATTGGTCCTCAAGCGTGACTTTGCTGATGCCGCCCACCCGCGCATCATGAAGACCTATAACATCCCGGAAGACGCCTACCTGGGTGCAGAGTGATTCCCTTCTGCCCGCCACATCCATCCCCTTCCCCTTCGCGTTTTTTCTCATGAAGCCTTTCCTTTTCCTTTCCGCCCTGCTGGCCCTCACCAGCCTTCAAGCCCAGCAGTTCCCGCCGAACGTGCCCGGCTCCGGCAAACCTGGCCCCATCGGCACCATCATTCCCCCGTCGGAGCGCCCTGCCGCCCCCATGGCCCGTCCGGCCACGCTGCAGCCCGTCATCCAGACCAGCTCCCTGCTGAAGGTCAATGTCACCTACCAGAGCCATAACCTCCGCATCCCCTGGCAGAAAGAAGGCGCAGGCGGCCGACGCGGTCTCGGCGTCGTCCTGGAGGGCAACCGCATCCTCGTCACCGGCCAGATGGTCAGCGACGCCACCTACATCGAGCTCGAACTTCCTGAAAGCGGCCAGAAGATCCCCGCAACCGTCGTCGCCGTGGATTATGAGGCGAATCTTGCCCTCCTCGCCCCGGCTGCAGGGGATCGCTCTGCGGCCTTCTTCTCCGGCCTCCGCCCCATGGAGGTGGATACCTCCGCCCGCATCGGAGATACTCTTGTCGTCTGGCAGACCGGCCGCGTCGGCGAGCTCATCGTCACCCCCATGCGGATCAGCAAGGTCATGAACCAGGGCTACGTCGTGGAGAACGCCAGCTTCATTGTTTATGAAGCCCAGGGCATCATCCGCAGCGAGGCCAACAGCTTCACCCTCCCCGTCGCCAAAGGCGGAAAACTCGCCGCCCTGCTGCTGCGTTACGATTCCAAAAACCAGCTCGCCACCCTCCTCCCCGCGCCCATCATTGAGCACTTCCTCAAAGATGTCGCCGATGGCAAATACGACGGTTTTCCTTCCCTCGGCATTGAGTTCCAAATCACCCTCGACGAGCAGTTTCGGGACTACCTCGGCATGCAGCCCAACCAGCCCGGCGTTTACATCAGCAGCGTCACCAAAGGTGCCTCTGCGGACAAAGCCGGCGTCAAAAAAGGCGACATCATGCTCTCTATTAACGGTGCCAGCATAGACTCCCGTGGCGATTACCAGGATCCCCAATACGGCCCCCTCAGCATCAGCCACATCGTCCGCGGCAAAGCCTTCGTCGGTGACGAAGTGGAGATGAAAGTCCTCCGTGACGGCAAAGAGCTCACCCTCAAGGGCAAGCTCACCCGCAAAGACCCCGAGGACTACCTTGTCCTCCCCTACCAGTTTGACAAAGGCCCCAAATACATTCTCAACGGCGGCCTCCTCTTCCAGGAGCTCACCCGTCCCTATTTGAATTCCTTTGGCAACGAGCAGCAGGGCGGCCCCATCCTCCGCCTCGCCCGCATCGCTGGCAGCCCCGAAGAGTATGAAAAGAAAGGCCGCAAAAAAGTCGTCTTTCTCAGCGCCGTCCTCCCCACCGCCAGCACCCAGGGTTATGAACGCCTCAGCGGCCAGATCGTGGATGAAATCAATGGCACTCCCATCAGCCAGATCGAGGACATCGCCGAAGCCTTCAAAAAGCCCAAAGACGGCATCCACACCGTCAAGCTCGACCAATACCCCTTCGTCATCTACCTCGACGCAGAAAAGGTTGAAAAAGACAACCTCCAGCTCATGAACGGCATGTTCCGCATCGGCACCCTCTCCCGGCTGGAGTAGTCGTTCAGTTGGGCCCCAACTGATTCCCCTTCCCGCCTCCCCGCTCCCATGAAATACACCTACGCCGAGCTTGCCAGCATGATTGACCACTCCCTGCTCCAGCCCGGTCTCACCGATGCTGAAGCCGAGGCTGGCTGCATCCTCGCCGCCGAGTACGGCGTCGCCTCCGTCTGCGTCAAACCGTATTTCGTCCCCCGCGCCGTGGACCTCCTCACCGGCACCAGCGTCATCGTCGGCTGTGTCATCGGCTTCCCCGCCGGCAACAGCAGCACCGAGGTCAAGCGCTACGAAACCCAGCTCGCCTGCCAGGATGGTGCTCAGGAAATCGACATGGTCATCAACATCGGCAAAGCCCTCGCTGGCGACTGGGACTACGTCCAGCGCGAGATCCAGGTCATCGCCGACGAAACCCACAAGCACGGAGCCAAACTCAAGGTCATCTTCGAAAACGACTACCTCCCCGAAGACTCCTTCAAGATCAAACTCTGCGAAATCGCCGCCCTCGCCGGAGCCGACTGGGTCAAGACCTCCACCGGCTACGGCTTCAGCAAGCAGCCCGATGGCAGCTACAATTACCAAGGCGCCACCGAGCACGACCTCCGCCTCATGCGCCAGCACACTCCCGCCCACGTCCAGGTCAAGGCCGCCGGCGGCGTCCGCGACCTCGACGGCCTCATCCTCGTCCGTGACCTCGGCTGCACCCGCCTCGGTGCCAGCGCCACCAAGGCCATTCTCGATGAATACCGCCGCCGTGAAGCCTCCGGCGAAAAAGAATCTCCTTCCGCCAGCATTGGGTCGGGAGGGTATTGAATGCAGCCTTTATTTTGCAGGCTGTTCATGAGTGGCTACCCCTCAAGGACTCGAACCTTGAACAACAGAGTCAGAATCTGTTATGTTACCATTACACCAAGGGGTAGTGAATATGGGACACGCAGTCTGGCATGAATTTTAAAGTGCGCAAGCACTGGTTCATCATCTGGATGAATCTCTTGGCAGAGCCCGCACTCTGACCCAAGATGATCCAATGCTCAGCCGCCTCCTCATTGCCATCCTCTGCCTCGCCTCAGCCGCCTGGTTGCTGGACTACGCACAGCGGACGGGCCGGTTTCAAAAAGTGGACGAAGGGTTTCTCAGTTTCATGGTCTCCCAGGCCCAGGGCTGCTTTGAAAAAACCACCCCGCATGCCCAAGTGGCCCTGGTAGAGATGCGCACGGAGGACCGCGCCGAATATGCCACCTGGCCCCCGCCGCCCCTGGACTGGCAGATGATCATCAAGGAGCTGCAAAATTATCAGCCCGAGATCCTCGTCATCGCCAGCCCCCTCAACTGGGGACTGCCCACGCCCGACTTCGCCCCGGCGGTGGCGGAGGCCTTGCTCAAATTTCCCAGTGTAATCCTGGGCGTGGAAGCTCCCCTGGCAGCCGGGGACGCACCCGATGCCCTCTTCCCCGATGGCCTGGAGGCCCTCCTGCCCCGTTTTCAAGAGGTCACTGGCGATACCGCCTCCGTCCCCCGGCTGTCTTTTCCCATTGTGGCCCCGGATGCCGTCATCCGCCCTGCCGGTGAAGGGGGCCTCCTTTGCATGCGCCAGGTGGATGGCGAATGGCGCCTGCCCTACGCCGTCCGCGACCGCGACTCCCTGCTTCCGACCCTGCTGGCCCAAACACTCGCCCGCCACACGCGCACCCCGTATAGCGGCAGCCACACTCTGCATCTGAACGCCGGATCTGGAGCCTACCTTCAGGACGGCTGGTTTGTCCCCCTCCGCCGCACGGGCGAATACATCGTCCGCCCGGGTCACGCGGCCCCTGCTGTCAACGCCCTGGACATGATGACTGGAGTCCTTGTGGACGGCCTCTCCGAAACCGATAAGGCCCATCTGGAAAACGCCTCCATTATTGTCATCGGCACCACCTCCGCAGACACTCCTGGAGCCACGCCTTCCCTGCCAAGGCTGTATGCAAACGCGCTTAATCATCTTCTGGCACTGCCCCGACTTCAAAAATTGAGCCTCATGGAGCAATGGGCCGTCAGCGGCATCGCCATGATCGCCGCTTTGTGGATCATCCTCCTTGTCCCCCGCCAGCATGCCGTCCTCGCCGGGCTCAGTCTCATGCTGGTCGCCCTCGTCTTCAACTTCCTCGTCTTCAAATCCCACCTCATCTGGTGCCCCCCCACCGCCCCCTTCAGCCTCATTCTCCTCGGCATGTTGCTGGCCCAATGGCCCAAAAAAGCCAAGTCCTCCCTTCCTGCACCCGCCGCCCCGTACGCCGCCGAAGTGTTGTCCGCCCCTGAAAAGACACCCTCCCCCGAGGCACCTCCGGCATGTGGCGAACTCCCGCCCGCAGAAGCGCCAGCACCTGCCAAAGCCCTAACAGAACCCGACGCTACAGCGGCAAAGTCTCCACCCGAAGCGCCGCCAGCTGCTGAAGCAAATCCCCCTACACCCGCCGAAGCGCCGCCACCATCCGCTGAAGGGAAACCGGCTCAAGTCATAAGCCCGCCAGCCACCCCAGACAACCCCGCCCCCAAACCCCGCGCCAAACGCAAGCGTCCGGGCTGAGCAAAATGCCGTAAAGGGTCTCAGGGCTTGCAGTTTCCTCGATTAGCCTTACCTTACGTGCTCCCTTTGCCTCTTTTTCAACGAACACATGCGATTCCGTAACCTAACCCGCCGCCGTGAGATCGGGGCAAATTGCTACCTACTCGAGTCGGACAAAAATCGCATCGTTCTGGATGCCGGCATGCACCCCAAAGAGGTCGGATACGATGCCCTGCCAGACTTCGGCCCCCTGCCCCAGGACTCCGCCGACGCCCTCTTCATCACTCACGCTCATCATGACCACATCGGTGCCCTGCCAGTGCTCATGCGCAAGCAGCCGAACACCCCTGTGTTCATGACCGAGCCCACTGGCGAGATCACCAGTGCCATGCTGCACAATTCGGTCAATGTGATGAGCTCCCAGCGCGAGGAAAAAAGCATCACCGAGTATCCCCTTTTTACCCATCGTGAGCTTGATGAAAACCGTGCCCAGTATGTTTACCGGGACCTGAACAAACCTTTTGAAATTCCCAATGGCGACCTCACCGCCACCTTTCACGATGCCGGCCACATCATGGGCTCCGCAGGCATTATGATCCGCCAAAATGGCAGCAGCCTCTTCTATACCGGCGACGTCAATTTCGAAAATCAGACCATCACTCGCGCCGCCGATTTCCCCACCGAAGGCATTGATGTGCTCGTCGTCGAGACCACCCGCGGCACCTATGAGCGCCCGGAAGACTATACCCGCAAGGGCGAAAAAGAGCGCCTCGCGGCCCTCATTCGCGAAACTTTTGACGCCAACGGCTCCGTGCTCATCCCTGTCTTCGCCCTTGGCAAGACCCAGGAAGTCATGCTGATGCTCCATGAGCTGCATGAAGAAGGTCTCATCCCCGAGATGCCCCTGCGCATCGGCGGCCTCGGCACGAAAGTGACCGTTCTATACGATCACTACGCCGACCGCACCCGCCGTAACTACCCCGGTTTCCGCCTTTTGGAAGATGTTCGGATGCTTGTCGCCCCACGCCGCAAACGCGGTCCCGGTCGTCCGCAGATTGATTACCAGCCGCGCACCATCTATGCCCTCTCCAGCGGCATGATGACCGAGGGCACCACGTCCAACGCCTTCGCCGCCAAGTTCATTGACAACCCGCGCAATGCCGTCGCCTTCGTCGGTTATACCGATCCCCTCACCCCGGGCTTCCGCCTGCGCAACGCCAAGGCCGGTGAAAAGATCAAGCTCTCCCCCGATCTCCCCGCCGTGGAACTGCGCGCCCGTATCGAAAGCTTCGACCTCAGCGCCCATTCCACCCGTGAGCAGATCGCCGAATACGTCGAGAAAGTGAAGCCCAAAAAGCTCATCATGGTCCATGGCGAAGAACCCTCCCAAGCCTGGTTCAGCGCCCGCTTCGCCGAGACGCTCAGCAACGATACTGAGATCATCCGCCCTGACACCCACGCTCCGATTGATCTCTGGTAGTAGCTCAGTTGGGCTCCAACTGATCCCCCGCTCCCGGCCGCAGCTTCCGCTAACCGGTGGTCCGCAGTCCTGAAGCAAGAGCATTGACTGAGATCAGCAGATCCGGCAGCATGGCTTCAGCGCCTTCCGTTTCCCCAGCGGCCAGGCAGGCACGCCATTCGCGGAGAAGATTTACCTGCTGATGGTGCAGCACCCGCAGCGGCTCCTCCCGGATGTCCAGGGTATAGGCCAGGCGCGGACGGCGGTCCGCAAAGGTGCCCTGGAAGATGTCCTCCAGCAGTTCCCGTGTGCGGGAGTATTCCGCCAGGATGCTGCCCAGGAAGGCCTCGCGCACCATGTCATCCGGAACCAGGCCCGCATACAGGCGCATGAGGTCCGGGTTGGCACTGACCAGGGAGCTTTCGATGTTGGTCAGCACGTATCGCAGGAAGGGCGAGCCTCGAAGCTGGGTGCGCAGTTCCTCAAAGGCGGCATTGTCCTCGGCACGAAGCTTCTCCAGAGCCGAACCCGCCCCAAACCAGCCTGGCAGGTAAAAGCGGGACTGCGTCCAGGAAAAGACCCAGGGAATAGCGCGGAGATCATCCAGCGTGGCCTGGCCGGTGCGGCGGCTGGGGCGGGAGCCGATGCGGGCATGCTCCAGGGCATCAATCGGGGTGGCTGCACGATAGAATCGCATGAAATCCGGTGCGTGCAGCAGACCGCGATAAGCATCGCGGCTCCAGTCCGCCAGCCGGTCCATGGTGGAGTGGATGGCCAGAGGCTCACTTTTGACATGCCGATGGCGGGCCGTCGCAGCTGCCGTGGAGGCCATCAGCAGCTCAATATTATAAACGGCAGAACCCAAATGCGCATACTTCTGGGCGATGGTCTCCCCCTGCTCCGTCATGCGCAGCCAGCCGCCTAATGAGCCTTGTGGCAGGGCCTCCATGAACCAATGAGTGGGTCCCGCCCCACGGCCTACGGTGCCACCCCGGCCATGGAAAAACACCGGATTCACGCCATGCCGGGCACAGGTGGCAGCGAGGGCAGTCTGCGCACGGTGCAGCGCCCACTGGCTGGCCAGGATGCCGCAATCTTTGTTAGAATCCGAATAGCCCACCATGATCTGCATCGTGGTCTTCTCCTTTTTCAGGCTGCGTTTGGTGACGGGATGGGAGAGGAACTCCTCCACAATGCCAGGCCCTGCCTCAAGGTCGTCCATGGTTTCAAACAGGGGCGTGACGGGCAGCGGACAGCGCAGGCCATCATCCGTCCATTCGGTCAGGCCGGCCTCACGGGCGAGGATGTAAACGGTGAGAAGGTCCTCGACATTTTTGGTCATGGAAACAATGAGGGCGCCCAGGCCCTCCGGTCCGTCTTTGGCCAGGTGGGAGGCGACGACACGGTAGCAGGCAAGAACAGTATCCGCTTCCGGTCCGGCCTTCATGCCGGGGGCCAGGAAGGGACGCGGGGAAAGCAGCTCTTTTTCCAGGAAGGCGCGTTTCTCAGTGAGCGGCCACTCGCTCAATGGCCGGTCATCCATGAGGCCGGCGGTGCGCATAAGCTGGCCGAGCGCTTTCTGATGGAATTCAGAATTCTGGCGGATGTCCAGGATGGCGGAATGGAAGCCGAAGGCCTGCAACTGGCGGCGAAAGGGAACGATGAACTCATGAACGAGCGTACTGGCACCCACGGCCTCCAGGGACTGCGCATAGGCAGTGAGGTCCGTATCCAACTGCGAAGCCAGGGTATAGGCGGCGGGGGAAGCAGGCTTCTCCATGGCCAGCACGACCTTGGCCCGCATGAGGTAGATGGCGGCGCGCCAGGGCTCCTCCTTGTTGCGCTCCAGGATGTAGGCATGATCCACACTCGGCTCGGCCTGGATGTCCGCAGTGAGACGTGCGACCAGTTTTTCCAGAACCTCCGGTGTTTTTTGGAAGAGGGAGCTGAGAGGAGACTGGAAGCCCAGGGCCTCCAGGGAGCGGCGCTGGATGCGGAGGGCATTGGCACGAAGGGAGCACAGCGAGCGCTCGGTGACCTCTGCGGTGACGAAGGGGTGGCCGTCGCGGTCGCCGCCGATCCAGGTGCCAAAGCGCAGCAGCGGCGGCAGGGCATCCACCTCTGCCGGATCATATCCCGCAGTCACCCAGGCCTCGCGCAGATGGACGTGGGCGCGGGAGAGGGCCTCCGGGAAGACCTCACGCAGGTAATGCATGGCGTTTTGAAGCTCCGCATCAATGGTAGGGCGGGTGACGTGGATCTCCCCGGTGCGCCAGAGGTTTTCCAGGCGGTTTTCCAGGTGGCTATGCAGCCGGGCCTGCTCACGCGGCGTGTAGGCCGGGTTCTCGTGGCGGTTCATCAGGCTGTAGATTTCCAGGTGCAGCTCGCGCACGGTTTCCCGCTTGGCCTCAGTAGGGTGAGCGGTCAGAACGGGCTCCACCAACACCTGACGGAGAACTTCCAGCAGCTCTTCCTGGCCGAGACCGAGAGCCTGCATCTCCCGAAGATTGTCCGGCCAGAGACCTTTTTCCGCCTCGGGGCCGCGATCTTTTTCACGCAGGCGGCGCACCTGGGCGGCAGCGCGCTCCTCCACGATATTGAGCATCTGGAAGGCGATGGAGTATGCCTGGCCGAGAGCACGGTCCGGGGAGTCTCCCACATCTTCGCATTTTCCAGCCCAAGGCAGCTTTTCCGCCAAAGCGGGCTCGCCCAGACGGCGGAGCACGTTGGCAAAAGCATCCATCAAAAATTTCAGTTCCTCTTCAAGGAGGCGGAAGCCAAGCTCCCGCAGCGGGTTGGTCGGTGTCATTCGATGGAACCATTAGCAGGAAGGATGCCGGGGGGAAATGACGAATGCAGATTGTCTGGTGACGAAACGGAGATTTCCGCCCGGGCCATGACTCTGGCCCTTGCTCCCGTGCGTGTGCGCTTCATATCTGTCCGGATCATGTCCCGCCAACCCCACTACGATATTCTCTCCCTCGGTGAAGTTTTGCTGCGTCTTGACCCAGGTGAAGGCCGGGTGCGCACGTCCCGCCAGTTCACCACCTGGGAAGGCGGAGGCGAATACAATGTGGCGCGGGGCGGCAGGCGCTGCTTCGGCCTGCGCACGGGCATTCTGACGGCCTTTGCGGACAATGAAATCGGCCGCTTGATTGAAGACCTGATCCTCCAGGGCGGGGTGGACACCAGCCTGGTCAAATGGGTCCCGTATGACGGTATGGGCAAGCGTGTTCGCAATCCCATCAATTTCACCGAGCGCGGGTTTGGTGTGCGCGGTGCCAAGGGCAGCGTGGACCGCGGGCACAGTGCGGCCTCCCAGTTGAAGCCGGGCGACTTTGATTTCGACCATCTTTTCGGCACCCTGGGCTGCCGCTGGCTGCACACGGGCGGTATTTTTGCCGGCCTGTCTGAGTCCACTGCCGAGCTGACCATCCAGGCCTGCGAGGCCGCCAAGCGCCATGGCGTGACCGTGAGCTATGACCTGAACTACCGCCCGTCGCTCTGGCAGGAGCGCGGCGGTTTTGCCGGTGCCCAGGCACTGAACCGGAAGCTGGCACCGTATATTGATGTGATGATTGGCGTGCTGAGTGATGAGCCACCCGTGGCCAGTTCCGTGGCGAGTGATCCGAACGACATCTTTGCAATCGAAGACTCCAAGCTCCGCCCGGCGATCGAGCGGCTGGTGGGTGAATACCCGAACCTCAAAACCGTGGCTGCCACCCTGCGCCGGGTGCATACCGCCAGTGTCAATGACTGGGGCTCCCTGTGCTACCACGAAGGGAAGTTTTACCGCAGCCGTAACTACCCGCGCTTTGACATCCTGGACCGGATCGGTGCCGGGGACAGCTTTGTGGCCGGACTTGTGGCAGGACTGCTTTTGGAAAACGACCCGCAGAAGGCGGTGGACTACGGTGCTGCCCACGGAGCCCTGGCCATGACCACCCCTGGAGACACCAGCATGGCGACTCTGATTGAAGTGCAAAAGCTAGCTGAAGGTGGAGACTCCAAGGTGCAGCGGTAATCGTCATTGATTCGCCAACTCAAGGTTCGCGATACCCCGGCACGGCGGCGGGAGTGACCAGGAACCAGGCGCGGCTGGCTTCAAAGAGAGGCTGGATGCTGATGTCCGTGCCATCGGCTTCATCCAGCCAGAGGGAGTCAGGGTTGTGCAGATAGAGGCTGCGGTAGCTGTTATCTCCCGGAGTGACATCGCCCTTCCACAGGCGCAGACGGGTGGACTGCTCCGGCGTGCCGGAGGCTGTGAATCCGGCCTCAGCAGTCAGGCCCAGGGATTGCACGGTATGAGTGACAGGAAAACCGCTGCCGACAAGCTGCATTCCTGCCGTGACAGGACGGGCAAACGGGGTGCTGCGCACGGCTCCTGTGAAGGTGACCGGGACGCTGCCGTTGCGGATATGGACAAACAGACCTTCACCGGGGGCGATGGTGCGTGCAGCACCACCCTCACCCTGCCAGCCATCGCCCGACATCCAGTGGGAGGCAAAGCTGCCCGTGGCAGGATCAAAGAACAGCAGGCGGTCAGCCGTGGATTCATCCGTCCCTGACTGCAACGCGTCCGCCGGGAACAGGCTGCCCACCGTCCAGTGTGGCCGCACGGCGATCCGTGCTCCGGCGAGATCAGGGATTGCGGTTTCAAAGGCCAGGGCACTGTCCGTAGTGGCCTCTTCATCCAGTTCAAACCGGCGCCCCGTGTGCTCACCACTGAGGACTTCAAGATAATAGGTATGGCCGGCTTTCAGCAGAGATTTCACACCCTGCGGGTCGGTGCCGCAGAAGACATCCGGGGCCAGCAGCGGCATGGAGAAGCTCTGCTGTGCAGTGAAGTCACGGCGCAGCCAGGCCTGGGCGGTTGAGGTCACTGCCGCTTCAGGCACTCCGTTGAGATCAGCGTCCAGGCTCACTTTCAAACGCATGAAACCAAGCTCTCCCAGGCTGCCCACGTCCGTGAACCGCAGGGTTTCCGTCCCGTCATTATTCTGGCTGATGACAGGGATTTGAGTGAGCGGCGCCCAGCTCCCGCTGCGCAGGTCTGCACGGGTTTCCATCTGCTGGACAATGTCCGGCCGGCCGCCGCTGGGGCGGATGACCACGGCATCCACCCGACCGGTGGCCGCATCTGTTTGCAGGAAGAAATGCCGCGTCTGCAATCCCGATGCCGGGTTCGTGCCGAGCGCGTATTCCAGCAGGTTGGCCGCGCCATCCGCATCCAGGTCTCCTTCCGGCGGACCGATGTCACGGGAAGCGGACTGCCAGGTATCCGATGTGGAAGGCACATGCATGGAAGACTCTTCATTAGACCCCATGGCCATTGTCATGGCTGGAGGCTCATCACCGCCGACGGGAACAAAGCCAAGGTCCACTGTCAGGTCGGTATCGAATTCATAGAGTTCATCGTCGAAGAAGAGGAACCCTGTCTCACCATTGTCATCACCCGGGGCCTGGTCTGCCAGAACGGTGAAGATGGCGGTGCGTGCACCATCCGTTTCCACAGTGCCTTCGGTATAGGCGTCCTGGCCGGCATCATCATCCACAAAGCTGACATCGCTGTTCGGCGTGGCCACAGATGATGGGACATGGCCTTCCAATGGGCCGCCACCGGTGAACTGGCTGGCGTCCACACGGATATGATAGGAGCCTGGAGGCATGCTGAAGTTGTAAAGCCCGCCATTATTTGTCACCGCAGTGGCCAGCGGCTCCGTGGCTTCTGGAGCATTGGACCAGAGTTCAACCGTCACCCCATCAATGCCCAGTTCTGTATCTGGATCGTAGATGCCGTCATCGTTGTCATCACTGAAGACCAGGTTGCCAACATCCACCTGGGGGACGAATCCAAAGTCACGGGTCAGGTCCGTGGAGGCATCTTCTCCAACAGTGGCATCATCAGCGTCACCGCCCAGGCCATTTTCCGCCTCGCCCGCTGGCGAGGCCGTGGCACTCAGGTCAAAGACCGCCGTGCTGATGCCATTGGAGGCAGGGGCAAAGTCATCCAGGCCGTCCTCCCCGGTATAATCATCACCCACGGAAGCACCCACCATGCTGACCTTCCGGTGCAGCGGATTTCCCGACAGGAAATGGTAGAAGGGCACATGCAGGAAGTATCGGCCAGGGGCCACATCGGTGATGAGGTAGAAGCCGTCCCCATCTGTGATGGCAGAGCCAGCAGGGAAATCAAACCCAGGATACTGGCCCTCTTCATACAGTTCCACGGTTACATTGGCTACGCCTTCTCCCTCATCCGCCTGGCCGTTGGCATTGCTGTCAATGAAAACCAGGTTGCCTACCGAAACGAGCCTGGAGAAACCGAAGTCCACCGTCAGATCCACATTGGCATCATTGGAATCATCCATGAAGGCATCACGGCCGAACTCTCCAGAGCCGTTCACAGGCTCCTCTCCGGGAGTCAGATTGATGACGGTGGATGAGACGCCGAACAGCGTGGGTTCGTCATCGCTGCCATTTTCATCCACATTGTCATCCAGACCGTTGTCACCGCCCTGTCCGGGGATGGACTTCCAGGCGTGCAGCGGCTTGCCTTCAGCAAACTCGCTGACGGGGATGTGTACAAAGTAGTCTCCAGGGGCGAGGCTGCCAAAAAAGTAGATGCCCTCATTGGCTGTCACCGTGGTGGCCACGGGTGTGGCGGTCAGCGGATCTGCGTCTTCAGTGAAAAGCTCCACGGTCACATCATCCACGCCTTCACCCGCATCATAGACGCCGTTGGCATTGCCATCCAGGAACACCAGGTTGCCCAGGCCCATGGCATCGGGGTTGGTCTGGATGAATCCGAAGTCAATGGTGAGATCGAAATTGTCGTCATCTAAATCATCCATGTCATTGTAGAGACCTGTCTCCGTATCCTCATCGGTGGGGGATCCGTCCACAGCCAGGGTAATGACCCGGCTGCTGATGCCGTTGACCATGGGGTTGGGGTCATCAATGCCATCTTCTCCCTCGTCGTCATCACCAGGCCCCACCTGGGCGCCTGCCACAGAGACGGTCTGATAAAGCGGCCGTCCGATGCCAAACTCTGACGCAGGAATATGCACGATGTAGCTGCCAGAGCCCAGATAGTCGAAGAAGTACCGTCCCCCGTCAGCGGTCGTCGTTGAGTAAACCGGGGCTGTGGCACCGGGTGTCTGCCCTTCCAGATAGAGCTCCACCCTCACGTCATCCACGCCTTCATCGGCATCGGCCACGCCGTTGTTATTGCTGTCCAGGAAAACAAGATTTCCCAGACCCACAGGGCTTTGGAAACCAAAGTCCACAGTCAGGTCCACCGCAGCATCATTTTCATTGTCGCTGTTTGCATTCACACCCGTTTCACCGGTGGAATCCGTGGGTGCGCTGCCAGGGAAAAGACTCAGGATGGATGTGCTGACACCCTCCACGGACGGTATCCCTTCATTGAGGCCGTCCTCACCCACGTCATCATCACCTGCCAGGCCTTCATTGATGCTGCTGCGCTGATAAAGCGGTGCGCCTTCTGCAAACATGCTTTTCGGCACATGCACGATGTAACTGCCCGGACGGATGAAGTCGAACAGATACAGGCCGCCATTGGCCGTCACGGTAGTGGCCGTGGGTGTATCCATCCCAGGCTGCTGCTCAGAGTTGTAAAGCTCCAGGCTGATGCCGTCCAGCCCCTCACCTGGATCATAGCGTCCATTGCTGTTGGCATCGAAGAACACCAGGTTGCCCACAGCCACAGGACGGAAGAGGCCAAAGTCAATGGTCAGGTCCGTGTTGGCATCATCCTCATCATCATCCGTGGAGCCAAAGCCGGTCTCGGTCGTATCATTGGTCGGCATGCTGTCACGGGTCAGAACGACCCTGCCGGTGCTGATGCCTTCAGTCGTCGGATTGGAGCCGTCCAAAGAATCCTCCCCCTGGTCATCATCCCCGCTCTGCACACCTTCGAGGCTGAAAAGCCCCCGGAGCACGCCTGAAGCCAGGAACTGGCCGGCAGGCAGGTGGACGAAATACTGGCCCTGCCAGAGCTGGTCGAAAAGATACTTGCCGCCGCCCGCAGTCATCGTCGAAGCCAGCGGCTGGTCCACACCCGGCTTCTGGCCCCAATAATAGAGTTCCACGGTCACACCGTCCACGCCTTCACCATTGTCAAAACGACGGTTGCCGTTCTGATCATTAAAGACCAGGTTGCCAATGCCCATGTAGCCCGGCTCCACAAAGCCAAAATCCACGGTCATGTCGCCATTGGAGTCACCGATGTAGTCATCCAGGTCTCCGCCGCTGCCCATCTCTGCTCCGGTGATGCCATTGCCCACGGGCTCCGCACCCGGTGCCAGGGTGATAATGGGGCTGACGGTTTCTGAATATGCCTCCGCCTGAATGCCATTGTCATCGTTATCCACCTGGTTGTCCTCCTCCGAGGTGATCGGGGTGCTGAAGCCGGACCCGGCCAGTGGCAGACCCTCAGAGAAATTGATGGCCGGAATTTTCACCTGATAGCGGCCGGGTGCCTGGCCGGAGAAATAATAGGCCCCGCGCTGGTCCGTATAGGTCCAGCCCAGGCGCACTTCAGCACCGTTGTTCAGGTTGTCGTCGGCATCGTGCCACAGCTCCACCCGGACACCCGGGATACCCCGTTCACCGGGATCGAACTGGCCGTTGGCATTGGCATCATTCCAGACCAGGCTGCCGATGGAGACTGACTCAGGAAGGCTGACAAAAGGCCGTCCAAAGGCCAATGAACGCGGGCCGGACCAGATCTCGTTGTTAGGCCCGGGTGGCGTCGGGATGGGTGCCTCGAAGATTCTCACCGTGCCGTTGGGAGCATCTGCCAGGTCCACTTCCACCAGGGCCCCTGTGGCGTAGCTGCCGCCAACGACCGGCTTGCTCCAGTTATAGCCGGCCACGTAAAGCCGCCCGTTGCCAGGATTTATTTCAATGTCACGCGCCTCCACCGCGCCCATGCCGGCGGAATCAATCGTGGCGACAAGCTCAGGCAGACCAGGTGATGCAGGCTGGGTGAGATTGACCCTGAAGATCTCCCCGTCCAGACGGTTGACGCCGTAGAGAGTGCTGCCGTGGATATCAATGCCGGAAATGATGGAGACCGGCTCACCGCCAGGAACCATGTTCACCAACTGGGCGTCAGTGACGATCACGTTCAGCAGTGCGCCGGTGGTGGCACTGTAGCGGCGCACCTCACGTGCCCCTCCATTTTGGATGACTGCATACAGGTTTCCATCAGGCCCGAAGTTAAGATCCTGGATGCCAGCCTGGCTGAAGAACGTATGCGGAGCTGTGCCCATGGGCTGGCCAGGGGTGCTGCTCAGCGGACCATGGAACCGGACCACACGCTGGCCATTGAGATCCACCACATAGAAGTTGCCGTCAGGCCCGATGGCAAAGGATTCGATGAGACTTACATTGGCGGTGTCATTGACCAGCACCACGCCCTGGTCCGCCCCGGCGGGATTGATCTTGCGCAGGTTGTTGCCTCCAAAGGCAGCCACATAGAAGTTGCCGTCTGGTCCAAGCTCAATGTCATAGGGGACGTCAAAAGGATTTCCATCTCCCTGGTTATGCCCGGTTCCAAACGGATGATGGAAGACTCCCTTGAACTGACGGCTCACGGGATCATAAACCTGGATGCTGTCATCGTGGGTCGTTGAGACATAGGCCGTGGGAAGCACGTTGCACAGACCAAAGTCCACGGTGGTGTCCGTATAACCCTCGTTGGAATTTTCCTCCCCAGGCTGGAGAGTGATGACCGGGCTGTAAATCGAGCCACCGGCGATCTGATGTCCGTTGTCATCGTTATCAACGCCGTTGTCTGTCATCACCGTTGAGCTGCTGGAAAGCGGGTGTGACTGGGGCGGCACCGGGATGCAAACATAGTACTGGCCAGGCTGCAGAGCCATGAACCCATACTGGCCGCCTGCCGTGGTGGTTGTGCTGCGGAGCCGCACATCGTCGGTCCCGCCGATCAGGCCATCGGCACCTGGAGACCAAAGCTCGATGGCAACGTTATCAATGCCCGGCTCTCCGTCATCACGCTGGCCGTTGTCATTGCTGTCCTGGAAGACCAGGCTGCCCATGCCCATGCCGCGGAAGAGTCCAAAATCAATGGTGAAGTCCGTGTCCGGATCTTCGTCCTCGACGACAGGTTCTGTCCCGATGGCCAGTTCAAACACAGGACTGAAGATCACCGTGCCAGCCCCGTCTGGCTGGGAGGCGGCGTTATTGTCATTGTCCACACCATTGTCCAGATTGACAGGACTACCGCCAGGCAGCGGGTAGAGAGCGGGAGGAAGAAGCCGCACATAATAATGACCGGGAGCCAGGCCGGCGAATGCGTATGAGCCATTGTCACCGGTCGTCTGCGCACTGCCCACCTGGGTATCCGCATTCTGGCCGCTGCCGCCGATGGCCATATCCGCACCCGTCCTCCAGAGCTGCACCGTCGCACCTTCCACGCCTGGCTCACCGACATCGCGCAGGCCATTGAGGTTGACGTCATTGTAAACCAGGTTGCCCACTGAAAGCCCCCGTACGGACAGGCTGAATTCCCAAAGGGTGGAACATCCGTAGGCATCGGTCACATTGATGGTGAAGGAGGCCGTGGTGGTCGCGCTGGCCTGGCCGGTGATGATACCACCCGCCGTCAGGCTCATGCCGGATGGCAGCGATCCGGATTCGATCACCCAAAGGTAAGGGCCGGTGCCGCCGTCTGCCGTCAGTTGCTGGCTGTAGGCCGTGTTCACGTAAGCCACTGGCAGTTCCTCAGGCGTCACGTCAATCAAGGGACATGTGCTCATGAGAGTAAACTCACGGGTGGTGGAGCAGCCGCAGGCATCCGTCACACGAACCGTGATGGTGCTTTCGACGGCCACAGTGGGCACGCCGGAAATGCCGCCTGTCGGGGCCAGGGAAAGGCCTGATGGCAGGGTTCCTGCAGCGAGAGTCCAGGTATAAGGAGCCAGTCCTTCAGAGGCCTCGAGAACCTGAAGATAAGTTTCTCCAACCACCGCTTCTTCAAGCTCCTCGGTCACCAGGTAAACCGGGGCGCAGGCAATTGGAATGGTGTATTCGGCAACCGCCGCACAATCATTGGCATCCGTCGCGCGGAGGGTGAAGCCAGTCGAGTCCGTACCGCACAGCGGTGTGCCGATGATCCGGGCGCTGGCACTGGTGGCTCCAACAGTGCTGTCCGTGATCTGGAGGTTGCGCACAGTGGCAAAGGTATTGGCCACCTGCATCGCGGCCTTGTTCAGGTTCGCTCCACCTTTGATCCGCAGTTTGACCGCACCAGGCGCGACCTCGTCAGGGGTATTAAAGGTCAGGTTGACGGTGCCGCTGGTGGCGCCACTGACCATTTGCTGGCGAAGGTTGATGACACTGCCGGCCGATTGTGAAGCCACAGGGTTTCCTGCTCCATCAAGCAGTTCAACCGTAAACACCGGGGAGATCTCCGAATCCGGTTCAAGCAGCCCGTTGCTGCCATCCACCAGGAAGCTGACGGTGTAGCGTGTATCCGGCTGCAATTCAAAGAGGGCATCGTCTTCATCAAAGGTCGCCGTGGCCTCCCAGGTGCTGACGATGACGTCATCACTCTCAAGCTGGGCCAGCAGGCTGGAGGAATTGTTGCTGATCTGGAACCGCAATGCGGAACCGTCCAGCGCGGTGCGCGCACCGGATTCCTGATAAATCAATCCCGACAGGCCATGGCTGACGCTGACTCCGCCCGTGGCACGGAGGCTCCAATAACCCACCTGGGACGGACCAGCAGAACCGCCGTAACTTTCTGAAGATGGACTCGCCGTCGGTGGCACGACGGAGACCGACCCAGGAGGGGAGAAGATGCTGTCGTAAGCGGTGCCGGAACCGACAAGTTTGCTGTCGCCATGCACAAGCTGAAGACCGGGAGGGAGTGTGCCGCTGACGACACTCCACACATACGTGCCCGTGCCGCCTTGGGCATTCAACGTGGTATCGTATTCCACCCCCACACTGCCAGGTGGCAGCGATGAAGGGGTCATGGTGATCACCGGACAGCCCACTGCAAGCGTGAGGCTGGCATCCTGAACACAGCCGCGGGAATCCGTGATGCGGACGATAAAGGTGTAGCTGCCAAAGGCATTCGTCGCCGGTGTGCCCGAGAGGACACCACCCGTGGACAGGGTGATTCCATCGGGCAGATTTCCACTGACGGTTTCCCATTCATAAGGCCCGACGCCACCGCTCGCTGTCATCGTTTGGGAATAGGGGCTGTCAGGAGTACCCGTGGCCAGGACCGCCGGGCCGACCGTAAAGACCGGGCATGCCACAGGCAGCACATAAGCCTTCGTGGCGGTGCAAGTGCTGCCGTCAGTCACCCTGACGGTGAAGTTATAACTTCCAGCCGGGGCAGTGACCGTTCCGGACAGCACCCCGCTGGAGGAAAGCGAGAGACCGGAAGGCAGAGAGCCGGCGGTGACCGCCCATGCATAGGAACCGTTGCCGTTTGTCGCCGTCAGCGTCTGCGTATAGGCCACATTCTGGCTGGCCACGGGCAGACTGGCCGGGGAGATGGCAATGGCAGGGCAGTTGACGGTGATGCTGTAAGACCTTGTCCCTGTGCAACCGACACTGTCAGCAGCGCGGATGATCACACCATAACTGCCTGGCGCGGCGGTGGGAGTGCCGCTGAGTACGCCACCAGAAGTCAGGGCCATGCCGGCAGGCAGGCTGCCACCGGAGATGGAATAGACATAGGGACCTGTGCCACCCGCAGCGGTGACCGTCTGGGACGCGTAGGGGGCAAATTGCTGCGCGGCAGGCAGGCTGCTCGGAGTGAGAGTTATGACGCCGCACTGCACCCGCAGGCTATACGCCCGGGAGGCTGTACAACCGTAACCATCCTCCGCTCTGACGGTGAAGTTATACGTCGCCGGGCTGGCTGTGGGAGTTCCGCTGATGACACCTGCGGAAGAAAGGCTGAGGCCGACGGGCAGACTGCCGGTGGTGACGCTCCAGGCATAAGGTGCTGTGCCTCCGGTGGCGGTCAGTTGCTGGTTATACAGCGCTAGCCGCGTGGCATCTGGAAGAGTCGCAGGAGTGATCACCGGCACCGGGCAGGCGACGGAGAAGGTATAAGCCCTACCACCCATGGTTCCATTGCTGTCCCCTGCCCTGACATGGAATGCATAGGTCCCAGGTGGGGATGTTGGCGTGCCACTGAGCTGACCGGTGGACGGGTTCAGGCTGAGGCCCTGAGGCATGCCCTGGTTGCCGGTCTGCGTCATCGCGTAACGCGTCTGGATTTCCGCCAGAGTCAGCGCGCGGTTATAGACGAGCAGCTCATCCACACCGCCCTTCCAGGGACCGTCGGCAATACCGCCACCGATCAGCACTGAAGTATTGCTGTGATTGATGCTACCCGTGAATGGATTGCTGGAAACCAGGGCACCATTGACATAAAGCCGCATCGTGCTGCCGTCATAGGTGGCCACCACATGCTGCCAAGTACCAGCAGTCAGCGTGGTCGTTACACGGTTACTGCCGCGGTCATTGATCCAGAAGCCGAAGGTATCCGTGCCAAGCAGGCCGAGGCCGTAGCCGTCATTCCCGAAGGAGGAAGTCGTTTTGGAAATGACGCTGCCGCCGGAGTTCATCGGCGAGCTAGGATTCACCCAGGCTTCCAGCGTCAGCAAAGCCGGACGCAATTCCGCCGAATCGGCCACGGCGACGTAATCATCCACGCCGTCGAAAACAAAAGCCTGACCAATGCGACCTGGTGCATAAGCCGTGCCTTCAAAGGCGGTGCCCGCATCCATGCCCACCACGGTCGCCGCGCTGTTTTCTCCAGGCCACCAGGCCACCGCACCGGAAGGGATGGCGGGTGCGACGCTCCAGGCATAGGGAGCAGTGCCGCCGGTGGCCGTCAGGGACTGGGTGTAAGGTGCATACTGGATACCGGCAGGCAGGGTTTCCGGACTGATGGCAATGACGCCCTGAATGACACGCAGAGTGTAGCTGCGGGCTCCGAAGCAGCCTGTGCTGTCAGCTGCACGAACGGTGAAATCATAGTCGCCCAGGAAAGCAGAAGGGGCAACGGTGCCGGACAGAACTCCAGCCTCTGAGAGAGCCAGGCCATCCGGCAGGCTGCCCGCACTGATGGAATAAAGATAAGGGCCGGTTCCGCCTGTGGCATTCAGATTGACCGTATAGACCAAGTTGCGCGTCGCCGCGCCGAGAACGGCAGGATTGATGATGATGGAGGGGCAGGCACGGAACCCAAAGTCAATGGTGTTTTCCGTATTGGTGCTGCCGCTGTTACCGGGTTCATTGCCTGCGGTTAGTGTAATGAAAGGGCTGTAAGCAGCCGTGCCGACTCCGCCGGGCTGCAGGGCGTTGCTGTCATTGTCCTCGCCGTTGTCATTGGGGTCCGCAACGGCACTGACGAGCGGGTAGGTGTTGCCGGGTTCGGGAATGCGGACACGGTAAACCCCAGGCGTAAAGACCAGCATGGAATACACGCCGTTGCTGTTGGTCGTTGTGGTGGCCACCACGGCATCGGCCTGGTTGAGCAGTTCCACAGCCAGACCGCCAATGCCCGCTTCAGAGGCACTGTCAAACACGCCGTTATTATTCGTGTCCGCCCAGACCAGGTTGCCGATGGAGATGCCGCTGAAGAGGCCAAAGTCCACACTCAGATCCGTGTTGGCATTGGTATCCCCGTCATTCACGGGCTCCTGGCCTGCATTCAGGCTGATGACGGGGCTGATCAGCGGAGTGCCGGGTCCGCCTGGCTGGCTGCCGTTGTTGTCATTGTTGATGCCATTGTCCAGGGTCACCGGAGTTCCTCCTGTGACAGGCAGGCTGGAGGGCGGTATGACCTGGACCACGTAACGACCCTCCGACAGGTCAGAGAACTGGTAGCTGCCGGTGGTGGAGGTGGTGGTGCTGCTGATGAGCACGTCATCCGAATTGCCTGCTGTGAGGTCGGTGCTGCGATAAAGCTGGACCGTGACGCCGCTGCGGCCCAGCTCGCTGCTGTCCTTGAGACCGTTGTTGTTAACGTCATTCCAGACCAGGTTGCCCAAGGCCAGCGTATTGACGGTGGAGATCTGGCAGAGGGAAACGTAATCTACCACCAGGGAGCCGCCGGAAAGCGCGCTGCCAAGGACAATGCTGGCGGTATCTATCTGGGCTGCGGTGGCCCCTGGGGCAATGCGGAAGCGCCAGGTGAGCTGCCGCCATTCGGGCTGGACGCCATTATTCACTGCCTCGGACCAGTTGTTATACTCGGAAGGACCGAAGCTGTTCAGGGAGCCTGAAGTGACGGGCAGGTCGCAGCATTGCTGCTCGCCCGGACCAGAGATGATCATCTCCGACTGGGGCACGGTGTATTGGGAAAAGGTGCCCTGGGAAGGGCCGCTGATGACCTGAAACACGGGTGCGTTTGCCCCCATGTCCCAGGAAACGGAGGCCGGGGCCGTGCTGGCATTGGCCGCCCATACGGAAAGCTGGTATTCCCGGCCTGCCACCAGGGCAGAACTCCAGGCGCCGCCGCCTGCGGCGCGGAGGCTGACACGGGCATTACTGCCCTGAAGCAGGAGATGACGGCGGCCATGGCGCGACTTGAGGCTTTCCAGCCACGAAACCTGCCCGCCGCTGCTGCCGGCGAGGACTTGTACCCGCTGGATAGGTTCACCCAAACCACTGGTGGCATTGCTGGCGGCAGACCACTGATAAGCATTGATCCCGCTGCCCAGCCCGGTGCCTGTGCCGTTGTAACCAAGCACGCTCGTGGCCGTGCCAGTGCTGTTGGGCAGTTGCTGGAACTCAAAGCTGGGGTTGTCAAAGAAGTTGGTGACGTAGCAGGCATCCAGGTTGGCAAAGCCTAAATCCACGGTGGAATCTGAATCCGTACTGTCACCGTCCACGGCTGCGGCCGGCTCCCCAGCCGGGCTGAGGACGATCACCGGACTGACGACCTGCGTGCCTCGGCCTCCGGGCTGGAGGGCATTGCTGTCATTGTCCACGCCATTGTCCAGATTCACCGCTGCGGTGCTGACGGATGGGTAGTGCAAAGGTGGCACCGGAACACGCACATAGTAGCTTCCTGGGACCAGATCCACAAACTGGTAGCGGCCAGTGGCATCGGTGATCACATCTTCCGCCGCTTTCTGGTCGTCTCCACCGCCGTTGTCACGGATGCCGTCTCCGCCCGGTGTCCAGAGTTCCACCCGCAGACCAGGGATGCCGCTTTCTCCAGACTGGCGCTGGCCGTCATTGTTCATGTCCACCCAGACCAGGTTGCCAAGGCTCAGGCTGCGTGTCCCCACGGTGTAACTTTGCGTCACCTCGCAGCCCTGGCTGTCGGTGACTTTGATGATGAAACTGGACGCACCGGTCGCAGAAGGCATGCCGGTAAGAGTTCCGCTGCTGCTGAGGGACAGACCGGCAGGCAGCGTCCCGGAGGCCAGACTCCAGGTCCGTGGAGCATTCCCCCCTGTGGCAGTAAGGGTGCGGTTATAGCTGACCCCCAGATACGCGTCCGGCAGGCTGGAGGGGGAGATGGTGATGGCCGGGCAGGCGGCGCCCAGGGTATAGCTGCGGGTTCCGGAGCAGCCGGTGGCATCCGTGGCACGCACAGTAAAGGAGGTGCCGATGCTGCTGCTGGGCGTCCCGCTGATGACCCCGGAATTGGGGTTCAAGCTAAGCCCGGCAGGCAGGCTGCCTGCTGCCAGGCTCCAAGTATAGCTCTGCCATTGAGTGATGGGCTGCGAGGTGGTGATGCCTGGTCCAGTCCAATAAAGCTGGGCAACAGCACCGCCGCCATTTTCATAGTATTCCACCTTCACTGGCACGGCGATCCCGGCGGTCAGGGAGACGGAGGCAGAGTTGTTCGTGGGCGACTGGTCCACCCAGCGGTTGATGACCAGTACATTGTTCACCCACAGACGGATGCCGTCATCCGTGGTGGTTCTGAAAGTATAAGAACCGGTGGCGGGAGGTACCAAATTGCCTGTCCAGCGAACGGAAAAGACATTGGCCGGGACTGCAGGATCAGGTGAGCCGTTCCCCCAATTGAAATCAATGGCAGGGTCCTTGCGGGTCAGCAGCAGCGTATTGAAATTCAGACCGGAATAGTATTCCCCCGTCAGGCCGATGACCGGCGAGGCCGCAAGCGGCTGGCTGTAAGGCACGCCGACGGAGGGCGCTGGCAGGCTTTCAGGAGTGACGGTCACGGCAGGGCAACCCGCCTCAATGGTATATTCACGTGTGCCTTCGCAGCCCTGCCAGTCACGGGCTCTGACCGTGAAAGTGGCCGAATCCGAATTGGCGAGCACACCGCTGATCACTCCGGTGACGGAATCCAGCACCAGCCCCTGAGGCAGGCTGCCGCTGACCACCGACCACTCATAGGCGGTCCACTCCGTAATGATTTTCTGAGCGAAGGACGGCCCGGTCCATTCCAGGGAGACCACAGCATCCCCGCCGTTTTCATAATACTCCAGGCGCACAGGCACCGGCACGCCGCCGGTCAGGCTGACGATGGCATTGTATGCGGTGGCTCCCTGGTCTTTCCACTGGTCAATGACAAGCACATCATTGACCCACAACCGCACTCCGTCATCCGCCCTGGCCCGGAAGTTATAGCTGCCGGTTGAAGGCGGCAAAACGGTCCCTGTCCAGCGGACTGAAAAGTTATCCTCGGGAATGGACGTATCCGGCGAACCGCCGCCCCAGGCAAAATTGATTTCCGTATCCTGACGGGTCAGGGCCAGGTTTTCAAAGTTGCGGCCGATGTAATACTGCCCCTGCAAACCGGCCGCGAAGTCGCCGGTAAGCTTTTGGGAATAAGAGGCACCGGCAATGGTGGAAGGCAGCGTGGCCGGAAAGATGTTTACCGGCGGACAGCCGGCGGAGAATGAATAGGCGCGCGTGCCGGTGCAGCCGTTGGCATCGGTGATTCTGACGATGAAACTGGTGGTGGCAGCGGTAGTGGCTCTGCCGCTGATAACACCGGCGGAACTCAAAGTCAGGCCGGCAGGTAGGCTGCCGGTGGTGATGGCATAAGTATAGGGAGCGGTGCCGCCTGAGCCGCTGAGCGTCTGCGAATAAGCGGTGCCCACATTGGCTGAAGGCAGGGAGGAAGGTGAGATGGTGAGGACAGGGCAGACTTTGAAGGAGACGGTGACCGAGCCCTGGCAGCCGCCTGCATCTGTGGCCCGGAAGGTGATGGATGCCCCCGCGCCATTGGCGGTGGTGGCTTTGCCGGTGATGGCTCCGGTGCTTGCATTCAGGGTGAGACCTGCAGGAAGGGTGCCGCTGCTGACCGTCCAGGAATAAGGAGCGGTGCCGCCCGTCGCCGCCAGGGTCTGGTTATACGTGACGCCCACAGAAGCCGCAGGCAGGGTAACCGGTGTCAAAGAAAGGGCGGGACAGGTCGGAGTGAGGGTATAATCTCGCTCCCCCTGGCAGCCATTGGCATCCGTGGCACGGACGGTGAAAGAGGCCGCCGTCTGGCTGGTGGCCGCACCGGTGATGGCTCCGGTGCCTGTGTTAAAGCTGAGCCCCGATGGCAGGCTGCCGCTGCTGATGGCATACACGTATGGAGCCACGCCGCCCGTGGCAGTGACACTTTGACTGTAGGTCGTGCCCACTGCCGGGGCAGCCAGGGAAACAGGCGAAAGATTAATAACCGGACAGACACGAAGGAGCAATACCCGGCTGACCTGGCAGCCACTGGCATCCGTGGCCCGGAAAGTGATGGAACTGCCGCTGCCGTTGCCTGCTGTCGGCGTGCCTGAAATGACGCCTGAAGTGGAAAGAATGAGCCCGCCTGGCAGGCTGCCGGAGGTGACTGTCCAGGTGTAAGGTCCGGAACCGCCGCTGACATTGAGTGACTGGTTATAGGAACTGCCCGCAGCCCCGACTGGCAGGCTGCTGGTATTGATAGTGAGCACCGGACAGGACGGTGTGAGGGTGTAGCTGCGGGTGCCGGTACAGCCGGCAGCATCCGTCGCCCGAATCACAAAGCTGGCAGTGGCGGTCGTATTGGGCACTCCCGCCATCGCTCCGGTGGAGGGATTCAGTGTGGCCCAGGCAGGCAGGGAGCCGCTGCTCACCGCAAAGGTGTATGGAGCCACCCCGCCGCTGGCGCTGAAGAATTGGGAGTATCCAGTCCCCGTCACCGGAACTGGAAGTGATGCGGGACTGACCGTGATGGTGGGACACTGAACCGTGACCCGGTAGTCTTCCACCTCCCCCAGACCATGGGCACCGGTGGCAGGGATGGAGGCCTGGGAGCTGATGCGCAGACGTACCCCCACCGGCTGACCGGTGGTGGCGGTGACGGGGACATTGATGGTAAAGGAGCGGGACTGCACGCTGCCGCTAGTGGCGAGGGTGGTTTCTGGGATAACACGTTCATTGCTTTCCAGCGTGCCGTTGTTATTCCAGTCAATCCATCCCGTCAGATAGGCATTGGCACCGCTGTTGTTGAACAGGCTCAATGTGAGAGTGCTGCTGGCCCCGATCGTGAAAGACGGCATGACACTGTCTTCATCATCCGTCCCGCTGGCATCATCACCGGTGGCCGTGGCATTGGCGAGGTTGGAATCTTCCGCATCGGTGGGGTTGGTGCCGATGCGCAGGCTGCTGGTCACGATGCTGCTGGCGATGCCAAAGGGGGCGTGATCGCCATAATCCAGCGGTGCGGGCAGCAGGGTCACGATGTAATCTTCCACCTCACCGGTACCGCCGGAGCCGGCAGAAGAGACATTGTTCACATCGCTGATGCGGAACCGCATGCCCACTACTCCAGGTGTGACATCCTGAGGAACCGTGATGGAGAAGTTCTGCGTGGCACCATTGGTGCCGTTTGGCACCGGCTGGTTGTTGATGACCTTCTCACCGGGATCCGTGAGATCGCCGTTCTGATTGGCATCCAGCCAGGCGCTGACGTACGCCGTGCTGCCGGAGGTGTTTAGCAGCTTCACGGGAATGGTCACCGTGCTGCCCGCCACCAGCGTCTTCGGCATGGTGACGCCGTCCTCATCGTCAATGTCATCAATGTCATCCCCGTTGGCATTCATGTTCGCCCGGGAAGAGTTTTCCGTGTCCACCTCATTGCCCAGGCGGATGGTGGTGCTCCAGGTGCTGTTGGCTGAGGCAAAGCCGGCATAGTCACCAAAGTCCTGGGTGGAGGGCTTGCAGTCTGAAAAGGCCACCGCATGCGGGCCGCTCAGGCTGGTGGTGATCCTGCGAAGAAGGCTGCCATCCGGGGTGAAGACTTCCAGTTCATTTTGCGCATAATCCACCACGTAGAGATTGCCATCGGGCCCCCATTTGATGCCGGAATACGGCTGGGAGCCGGAATTCATCGTCACAAAAGTGGAACGTGTACCTGCAGGCAGGGTAATGGCATCCACGCGGCCGTTGTTGGCATTGTTGTTGCGGACGTTGACATACAGCCGGTCATCCGGCCCCCAGGCCATGCCACGGGGGAATTCACCGGAGGGCCAGGTGGCCACGGTGGAAATCAAGGTGCCGCTGCTGTTGTACTTGCGCAATGAACCGCCGGAAATGTTCTGGGTGACATACAAAAAGCCCTCTTCATCAAAGACCAGGCCGGCCGGACTGCTGGTGCTGAGAACTGTGCCGAGCACCGCCCCTGTCGTCTGGTTAAAACGAAGCACATTACCGGCATTCTGGTTGGCAATGTAGATGCTGGAATCCTGGCCGACGGCCATCTGGTAGGGGAAGTTCAGCCCCCTGCCAGCGGGAACGAGGGTGCTGATCAAGGCACCGGTAAAGGGATCGTGCTTGGTGATGGTATTGGCGGAGCCGTTGGCCACCAGGAGGGTGTTGTCGCTGACGCGGTATCCATAGTTAGGCGCGCTCAGGCCGGAGGGAGACCAGGTGGCCAGGTGAGAACCGTTTTCACCGTTGAAACGGCTCATCGTGTTGTTGTTATAATTGACAACAATCACGGCAAAGGAAGGACAGAGGCTGCTGACGGTGACGAGGTGGTCTTCCACCTCCCCTTGTCCGCTTGACCCGGTCGGCCCTGGATTGGAAGTGCTGGTCAGTCTTACCCGTGCACCGATCTGGCCTTCCTTCGCATCAGCAGGGACGGTGAAGTTGATCACCCGGTTGGCGTTGTTCGTGCCATTCGAGACGGCGAGATTGCTCGCCACCCGCTCGCTGTTGGTGAGGTTTCCATCACCATCCCAGTCAATCCACATATTGAGGCGGGCGCTGCCGCCGCGGGTGTTGGTGACGCGAACGGTCGCCGACCCTGCCTGCCCTTGGACGAGGGGTGTGAAGGTCACACCGTCTTCATCATCCACTCCAAAGTCATCATCCCCGGTGGCCGTTTCATTGGTGATGGCACCGCCTTCTGCATCCACCAGGGAACCGATGCGAAGGCGGCTGTTGACCGTGCTGCTGGCAGCACCAAAGAGGCTGTAGTCACCAAAGTCCGAGCTGGCCGAATTGATCTTGAGCGAATAGGCGCGGGTGCCGGTGCAGCCGTTGGCATCGGTGGCACGGACGATGAATGATGAGGTGGCGGCCGTGGTGGGCAGGCCAGTGATGGCACCGCTGGCCGGGTCCAAAGAGAGCCCGGCGGGCAGGCTGCCGCTGCTGACAGTATAAGTATGCGGCGGGGTCCCGGTGGAGGCATTCACGGTGGCATTGTAAGCCAGGCCCAAGGTTCCATTGGAAAAGGAAGTGGGTGTCATGGTGATGACCGGACAGACGACCAGCTGCATCTGGACTGAAACTTGGCAGCCGATGCTGTCTGTGGCCCGCAGGGTGAAAGAGGCACCGCTATTGGCGCTGGTGGATTTACCACTGATGACACCAGTGGAGGTGTTGAGGGTCATCCCTGACGGCAGGCTGCCACTGGCTATGGCCCAGGCATATGGCCCGGAGCCACCGCTGGCGGTGAATGTCTGACTGTAGTTGACATTAATGGTGGCATTTGGCGGGGCCTGTGGGGAAACTGCCAGAACACCGCAGATCTGGGCCATCGTGTAGCTGCGCGTAGCGACGCAACCAAAAGCATCCATGGCCCGGACAGTGAAGCTGGCCGGATCAATGGACGTACGGGTGCCTGAAATGACCCCTGTCAGGGTATTCAGCGAAAGCCCCGCCGGCAGAGCTCCGCTGCTAAGACTGTAGGAATAGGGTCCGCTGCCACCCGTGGCCGACACGGTCTGGCTATAAGAAGCGGCCAAGGGAGCATTGGTCAGGCTGGCAGGATTCACCGTGATGGCGGGACAGTTTTGCTGGAACAGCATCGAGTCTTCAACAGCTGAAATGTTCCGCCCGTAGATGCTCATGGTCAGGCCGTCAGCGGAGATGCCGTCGCCGCCATTATACAGATTCCAGGCATAATAAGTGGCATCCTGGGAAGCGTGTCCGTCGCTGATCAGCAGGTTAATAAATGAGGTGTAGCTACTGGCCGGGGTCAGCCACATGACGGAAAAACTGCCCGAGCCGGAAGCGGTGTGCACGGAACCCAGCACACGGCCAGTGTCGCTGACCGCACCGACGGTAGCACCCAGGGTATCCCCGGGCTGCATTGGCAGATTCCGGCGGGTGCCTGCCAAGGTGTCAAAAACGAGCGGACCCATGAGGCAGTCGTTCTCGATTTCTGTGGTGCCCACATAACGGCCATCAGGACTGACTTTGCCCAGGTGGATGTAGCCAAAGCTGGCCACGGTGGTGGGCCAGCCGCTGGCGATGCTGCCACGCAAAATTTTACCTTTGCCATCGGAACCGACGACCAGGAGCACACTGCCATCTGCGGAGGCATCCAGCACTTCACGCACTCCAGGGATGTCGGTACGCACGCGGGTGCTGAGATTCCAATACACGCCCTGGCTGGGGGTGGATCCTAAAGGGCCGTCCACATCCACTGTCCCAAAGGCGTGGGTACTGTCGGCCGTGATGGCACAGGGAATGCCTGACAGGGCTGGATTCTGGGCACTGTATAAAGAGGTGACCGTGCCTGCGCTGCGGTCATAGAACCAGGGAATGATGTTGACGGTGTTCCCTGAGGTCCATTTTTCATAGCCCACCACATCCCCTTCATTGTTGACGTCTTTGCCATGCCCATAGGGATGGCTGCTGTCCACCCGGGGTAGGTCCGTCACCACCGGCGTGGCGGTGGTCATGAGAAACGCGCGCGTTGTACTGCCAAAACGCACCCCTGTGGCGTATCGTCCATCTGGCGAGATGGCCATGATGTTTTGCGACTGGAAGTAGCCCTGGCCACCGAGAACATCCCTGCCCACCCGGGTAACTTTATATTGAGTACCAACGGTCTGCGCAAAGGCGGAGATGGCCACTATGGACAGGAGCACGAAGAGGCAGAATGTGCGCGCGCCTGCACGACCACCTAATGCTGCGGCCTTAAGCGCAGCCGAAGATGCGTCGCCCAAGTATCGCTCGTAACCACGGAGAATGCCCATTTTATGAAGAATCGCCGCATTCTAACCACACTCAATATAATTTCAATAATTTTCGGCTTTATTATTAACCGAAGTTTATTTTTGAACGAGGCAGCCCTTGAATGTGAAGTGAGCAATTTTGCGAACAATGTTGCCAAGAAAAAACCGGGGTGAGCTTGGGCTTGGGCAAACGTGACCTTCTCCTCTGAAGCGGCCCCTCACAGCCCCCCCTAACTCGATTTAAGAGACTTTACGTGTCCTCAGACGGGCAGGGACGCCGACATCGCCCTATAACCCCAGTCTTGCACTCTTCGTGCCGCCTCGTGGACGAATTGCCCCCTCTGGTGCGCGCGCGTCCCGAGTGCCGTTTCCTGCGCCCGTCCCGCGACTGCGGCGATCTCGCGGGAAACCGTTGTTCAATTTCTTTTCCCATTCCATCTTCCCAAAGAGAAAGTTAGGCTCTTCTACTTGGCTGCCGTTACACGTCTTCAGTCACCCCCTCCTCCCCAAGACCCAGCGCCTGCTCAACAATCGAACGCTCAGCCGAGGCCAGATCCAACAAGACAGCCCGGTCCTTGCCGCCTGCTTTGACAAACTCGACAGCCGTTTTCAGCAACCGGAAGGACAGTCGAAAATCCGGCACACTTTCCGCCGCCTGCTCCCAGGCAGATACCCAGCTCTCCAAATTGTCAGCCGATGGAAAAGGTTCTCCTGCCCGGAATACCCCACCAATGTGCTGGACCACAGCTTCCCCAAGCACCGGCAGAGCCTGATACTTGGTATACAATTGAAGAGTCTGGTTCACTTTTTCACGTCGGCTGTCTGCGTTCAGACTGGCAGAAAAAATCACCCCAATCATATCCTTTGCATTTCCCTGATAGACGGGTTGAGCCCTAGATCCACATTCCAAACTTGCCTCAAGCGCTCTGAAGCCTTCATTCCATCTCCCTTCACTTAAGTGAAGCTCTGAAAGGGCGAGATGAGCATCAGATAACTTTTCGGAAGGAACGCCCTCAAGACGGAGCAAAGTTTCAAAATCGGACTGGGATTGCAATTTTCGACCTTCATGAAACAAAACAACCCCTCGAGAGTATAGCGCAGTTGCAACCAAATTTATAGGCACATTGGCTCGTCCAATTACCGCACTATAATCCTTAATGGCAGCCTGCTTGTTGTCGGCAGCATTGTAGGTTAGAGCACGCACCATGAGAGCCAATTCCACAACATAATTTGGAGCGCCTAAAAAAGTGATCACCGCTGTAAAATCATCTATAGCAAGTTGGATTCCCAGCTTCTTGTTTTCTCTGTAAATTAACCCACGGCTTAAGCGTGCAAGCAGAACCAATTCATCCGGCACCCCAGCCTGGTTAATGATTGCCGAATAATCGTCTACAGCCTTCTTGTTTTCGCCCTTTTTGTTAAAAATACCCCCGCGACTCATGTGCGAAATAGCAACTTGCTCAGCCAGTGCTCCCTGAGAGTTTATAACTGACGTAAAGTCTGCAAGTGCTTGATTCATATCATCCTTTAGCAAATATATCTGACCTCGATTTAAAAGCGCTTGAATGGCTTGTTCAACTGAGGCTCCAGGATGCTTTGCAACTGAGGTATAATCTTTGACAGCTTGCTCATATTTTCCTGCTTGGCCTAGCAGAAGTCCGCGGTTTAGCAGCGCCTGGGCAACTTGCTCAACTGACGCTCCAGGGTGCTTTGTAACTGACGTATAATCTTCGACAGCCTGCTCATTTTCCCCATTTTGGCCAAGCATGACACCGCGATTTAATAGCGCTTGGGCGACCTGCTTCACAGAAGCCCCACGCATACCAATAACTGTGCCAAAGTCCTTGACCGCATCTTCCCACCGTCCTGTTTTGGATAACAGCAAACCCCTTTGTAAAACCATTTCAGCTTGTTTGAGATCATTATCTCCTAATTCGATAGCCTCATTTAAGCAGCTAATAGCCCCAGATTCATCCCCATCTTTCAGCAGTTGCGCAGTCAGCAGCAACCCTTCCGAAACATGTGCCGTGAGATTGGCAAAATCTTCACCTTTTATCGATGCGGGTATTACGAAACCGATTTCTTCCAGCATTAGTTTCGTTCGTAGATTCCCCTCCACAATGTTCCTTTCAATCGCAGACTCCAAATACACGCATGACAAAGAAGCTGGTTCCATCCTGCCAAGGTGATTTTTAAGCTGTTCATCGTCATACCAGACACGCAGAAAATCCACCAGTAGCCGTAGCGGCTGATGTCGTTGATTGTCTTTCACCTCCACGCAAATGCGCATGAGAGGCTCACTGATTTCATACAGCGATTCGCGCCCGCGCTGGTTCGATTCAACGTAACCTTTCTCACGGAGGTTCAATAGCTGGCTGGAAATCGTCGGTGGGGAAGTAAAAAGTCTTCGGGCAATCTCTTTGACGGGAACGGTACCTTCACAAGTACAGAGATACTCGACGATCTTCCGCTGAAGCGGAGGCAGCCAGCGGATGCGCTCCTGATAGTAAGGAGTCAGTTCATCCACCATCTTCATGAAGGGCCCCAGCAGAGCGTCAATGCTGTCGCGGGTGATAAACTGGGAAAGGACAATATAAATACGGTGATTACCCCCAGACAAATGGTGAATCGCGCGGACTCGGGAACGTCCCCGGCTGGTAGCCAGGAACTCGACCACTTCATCCTTCTCCTGAAGACGGGCGATGTTCTGAAGCAGTTCTGTTGCTTGCTCCACGGTCAACGGCTTGAGGTGTTCCGTCTGGAAAAAACCAAAAAAAGGGCTGTTCCGGCCCGAAAGATCCTCCACCAAACGTTGCGCCGTGGCCACAATGGTCAGTTTGGGGTTCTCCTGAATGAAGGACCTGAACTGCTTTTGCCCCGCCTCGCCAAGGCCTTCAAAGATTGCATCCAGATTCTCCGTGACGAGGAGCAAGGTACGTGCGCCCAGTTGGGAGAGCAGATGCCGGGACACGAACTCTAAAGCCGCATCGGGTTTCAGGTCAAACGCAGGCCCCAGCATGTCCTCCTTGAATTCCAGAGGATACCTTTTCTCCAGAGCACCGTGAACTTTGACCAGAAGTTCGAGCAGTGTCGTGCAGGTTTCATCTTCGTTCAGCCAGGCGATCCGCAGCCTGTCTGTGAGTTCCTCGTCATCACTCAGGCGGCTGACAATAAGGGTTGTGAGGTGGGTTTTACCACAGCCACGAGGTCCCACAAAAAGCTGGTGGTGCTTGTTGGCAGTGAGGGCACTCTCACGAACCCGTTCCACTGCATCCTGCAGAAGCGGCTGGCGTTGAACCAGGATGTATTCCAGGTCTTTCGGGTCCGTACGACTGGGGGTGAAGACCCAGATGGTCCGGCCATTCCCGCGTTCCATGGCCTGTGGTGAATCCGTTTTCATAGGCCGCGATTCATTTTCCACCAGCGGCGGATCAATGGGAACCTGAAGTGGTAGTGACCCGCCTCATCCCTTTTCAGGTAATGATCCCGCTCCATCAGGGAAAGGAGGCGTATCAAGCTGTCCCGGTCATCGAAAGGCATCGCAGCTTTGAGCATGCTCAGCAATACACTCACCGCAGCGGCCTCTTCCTGGCTCGCCAGCTGGTCCAAAACCAGGGTCACGGCTTTTTGATCATTCGGATAGTAAGTTGAAATGCGTTCCCTGTAATGAATCAGTTGCCACGGATCATTCGCATCCAGCAAATGCTGGGTCACCACCTTGGCGACGCTTTCAGGACTGGCATCCCAGCCCTGCATTTTCAGCCCTCTGACAATGTGATGGACATAAAAGGCAAAACAATCGGCTTCCTTGGCAATCGCTGTTGCTGCCATTCCACGGTCAGGCGACTTCAGCGCCTCGCCCACGATGAGCAGTCCAGCCAAATGCGCAGCATCTCCTTCTGCCAGCGGAGGAACATCCACCGCCAGCATGTCATTGACGGGAGAATTCGCATAATTTTTTTCCTTCAAAGAAGTGAGCACGTGATGAAGGCCAATGGAGCCTGTGATGATCATGCGCAGGTCGCTATGGGTCTGGCGCAGCCAGCGAAGATGATCCAGAACCTGCATGGCGGTCTGCTCACCTTCCCCGTTCCTGATATTCATCAGCATGAAGGGCATTTCATCCCACAGAAACAGCAACTTGGTGCCCTCGTCGTTTTCATGAATCAAATCCTCAATGGCCCGGGTCAATAAGTCCTTCCACGAGGCTGCTGATTTTTCCGGCAGCTTGATGATGCCACTGATTTCGATGCCTCCCAACTTCTCCAAGAACTCTTTGGAACGTCGGGTCAGCTTTCCCTTGTTTCCGAGGAACTGATGCACCTCCTTATAAACAGCCATCGCGAAATCGACCGCTGTGTGACAATTTTCCAAATCTTGGTAAACTGGCATCCAGCCCCGCTGGGGTTCTGCCGCCATTTTCTTCATCACCGTGGTCTTTCCGATACGCCGCTCAGCAGTAATGACTAAACTCTGCTGCTCCACGATTTCCCAAATCTGTCGAATGAGACGATCGCGCCCAACGACCGACTTGAGATCAATTTGCCCTCCGGGATTTGCCTTCATGGGAATACATACGTCAAAATAAACATACGTCAAAATAAACATATGTTTTTCTGCGAGTATATAATCCCATCTGTAGCTGCGATTCTCCTTTCTTGCATCTGGGGGCCGGATCGGTGATATTGGAAATCCGGTCGGGCCAACCTCCTTCGGACCGGGTTTTCCCATGTCCATGCCTGCCTATTGCTGCGTCGCGTTTTTTCCCGTGGGGACATCTGGGGGGCAGATGGGGGTGGGAAATCGCCTGGGAAAGAGGTTCGGTTTCAGGCCGTTAGCGGCCGTATCTCCATGACCCGCCTTGCGCCTGCCATCGCAAATCAAAAGTCATCAATCCTAAATCATCAATTTCCTCTCTGCCATGTCTGCCTCCACCATCTCCGCCCAGCCGCCGGAAAAACTGACCGGCATTCAGGTGGGCAAGTCGAAACACTCGGCGGCCGGAGTGCCGGCGGTGGCCAATTCACTGAAGCATGTATATGGCAGCAGTGGGTTGCTGCGCGGTACGTCGGCGATGCTGAAGCTGAACCAGACGGGCGGGTTTGACTGCCCGAGCTGCGCGTGGCCGGACCCGGAGGATCACCGGAGTGCGTTTGAATTTTGTGAAAACGGGGCGAAGGCGATCGCGTCTGAGACGACGAAGAGCCGGGTGACGCCGGAGTTCTTTGCAGAGAACAGTGTGGCGGAGCTGGCTGAATGGAGTGACTACGAGATGGACCAGGCGGGGCGCATCACGCAGCCGGTAGTGCTGAAGCCGGGGGCCAGCCACTATGAGGCGATTGAGTGGGACGATGCGTTTGACCTGATCGCCCGGGAGCTGAATGCGCTGGCCTCGCCGGATGAGGCGGTGTTTTACACGTCCGGCCGGGCGACGAATGAAGCGGCTTTTTTGTACCAGCTTTTTGTCCGTCACTATGGCACGAACAATCTGCCGGACTGCTCCAACATGTGCCATGAGTCCAGCGGATCGGCCCTGAACCAGAGCGTGGGCGTGGGCAAGGGAACGGTAACGCTGAAGGACCTGGAGACGGCTGAGACGATCCTCATCATGGGGCAGAACCCGGGCACGAATCACCCGCGCATGCTCAGCAGCCTGCAGCGGGCGGTGGAAAACGGGGCGACGATCATCGCGGTGAACCCGATGAAGGAGGCAGGCCTGACGGGCTTCATGCACCCACAGCAGGTGAAGGGCGTGCTGGGCATGTCCACGCCGCTGGCCAAACATTTTCTCCAGGTGAACCTGAACGGCGACCAGGCGCTGCTAAAGGGCATCGCCAAAACGCTGGTGGAGGACGGGACGTTGGACACGGCTTTCATCACGGAACATGTGACGGGCTTTGAGACGTATCGCGACCACCTGCGCAGCCAGGACTGGGCGGAGCTGGAAAAACTGTCCGGCATCCAGAGGGACGTCATGCAGATGGTGGCGCGGCAGGCCGCCAGCGGGGAGCGCAAGCTGATCACCTGCTGGGCCATGGGCCTGACGCAGCACAAAAACGCGGTGGCGACCATCCAGGAGGTGGTGAACCTGCACCTGCTGCTGGGGGCGATCGGCCGGGAAAGCGCCGGCCTGTGCCCGGTGCGCGGCCACAGCAATGTGCAGGGGGACAGGACAATGGGCATCTTTGAAAAAATGCCGGAATGGTTCATTGACAATCTGGAGCGCGAATTCCAGTTCAGCGTGCCGCGCCATCATGGCTGGGACACGGTGGCCGCCATCCAGGCCATGCACGAGGGCCGGGGGAAGGTCTTTTATGCCCTGGGCGGCAATTTCCTCCAGGCCACGCCGGACACGGAATACACGGGCGAGGCCCTGCGCCGCTGCAACCTGACTGTGCATGTTTGCACGAAGCTGAACCGCAGCCACCTGGTCACCGGCCGCACCGGCCTGATCCTGCCCTGCCTGGGCCGCAGCGAGTGGGAGGTGCGCGGAGACCTGACGCAGTTTTGCACGGTGGAAAACAGCATGAGCGTGGTGCATGCCTCGCATGGCCATCTGGAGCCTGCCTCCCCTCACCTGCTGAGCGAGCCCGCCATCGTGGCCCGCACGGCGGCTGCCACGCTGGGCAGCCGGTCCAAGGTGGACTGGGCCGCCCTGGCGGGAGACTACGACCTGATCCGCGACCACATCGAACGCGTCATCCCCGGCTTTGAAAAATTCAATGACCGGGTGCGCGAGCCGGGCGGTTTTTACCTGCCGAACACGGCCCGCCAGCGCGTGTGGAAAACGGCCTCCGGCAAGGCAGAGATGCACACGCATCCCCTGCAGGTGCTGGTGCCGGGCCCCGGCCAGCTCATCCTGCAGACCTTCCGCAGCCATGACCAGTTCAACACGACGATCTATGGCCTGAATGACCGCTATCGCGGCATTGGCAACGAGCGCCGCATCATCTTTATGAACCCGGAGGACATGAAGGAGCGGAAAATCGGCCCGCTGGAGCCGGTGGACATCACCAGCCATTTCCAGGGGGAGACGCGGGAGGCGCAGCGCTTCCTGGCCGTGCCTTATGACCAGCCAAGAGGGAATTGTGCGGCCTATTTCCCTGAGGCAAACGTTTTGGTACCGATCGGCAGTTTTGCCGATGTCAGCCTGACTCCCACCTCAAAGAGTGTACTGGTCACGGTCCAACCTTCTGCTTAATATCCCCCCGACTGTTACCCCTTTTATATGAAACGTGCCTTGATTGCCCTCTTCTCCCTCGTCACCGCCATGACCGGAGCCGCCATTGTTGAAAAGCCTGTGGAATACAAAGCCGGCGATGTCCTGTGTGAAGGCTGGCAGGCCTATGACGACGCCCTGGAAGGCAAGCGCCCCTCAGTCCTCATCGTGCACCAGTGGACCGGTGTCAGCGACAATGAAAAGATGCGGGCCAAGATGCTCGCCGAGCTGGGATACAATGTCTTCGTGGTGGATGTGTATGGCAAGGGCATCCGCCCCAAGCCGCCGGAATCTGCCAAAGAAGCCGGCAAGTACAAAGCTGACCGCCCCCTGTTGCGCGACCGTGTCAATGCCGGCCTGAAGGTGCTGAACAAAGACCCCCGCACGGACACCTCGAAAGTGGCCTGCATCGGCTACTGCTTCGGCGGACTGGCAGCCATCGAGCTGGGCCGCAGCGGCGCTCCTATCAAGGGCATCATCAGCTTTCACGGCAGCCTGGATTCCCCGAACCCCGAGGACGGCAAGAAGATCAAGGCCAAGGTGCTGGTGCTGCACGGTGCGGATGATCCCTTTGTGACGGCTGAAAACATGGCCGCTTTTCAAAAGGAAATGAAGGATCACGGCGTGGACTACAAGCTGGTGGAATATCCGGGTGCCGTCCATGCCTTTACGCAGGTCGCTGCCGGCAACGACAACTCCAAAGGCGCTGCCTATAACGAAGCTGCCGACAAAGCCTCCTGGGAGGAAATGAAAACCTTCTTTGGCCGCATCTTCGCCGAATAACATCTCCCTTGCCATGAGCCCGCTGCGATTCCTCCCCCTTGTTTTCGCAGTCCTGGTCATTTCCCTGGCCCAGGGTGCGGAGCCTGCGAAACAGGTTCCTGCTCCTGCTCCTGCTCCTGCTCCTGCTCCTGCCGCTGCCCCGGTGCCTGCCAGTGCGGCCCAACCGGCCTCAAAAGCTGAGGCCACCGACTTCCTTCGCTTCCTGGAAGATGACGAAGCCGAGTCCGACTTTCTGCAAACGGCCATCGTGACCTATACCTCGCCGGCAGGGGTTACCGTGGATCTCGTGGGCGCGGTGCACATCGCTGACAAGACCTACTTTGAAGAGCTTAACGCCCGCTTCAAAACCTATGACGCGGTTTTATACGAGCTCGTCGGTCGCCCCATGGCCGAGCGCGAGGAATTGAAGCCCGGTGACGGCCACGGCAAGCTGCAATGGCTGGGCCAGGTACAGGAGACCCTGCGCAAGACACTGAAACTGGAAAGCCAGCTCCGGGGGATCGACTATGGTGCGCCCAACTTTGTCCATGCGGACATGAGCGTGGAGGGTTTTTTTGAGGCCCAGGACACGAAGCAGGAGACCTTCCTGAGTCTCTGGCTGAAGGCGATCCAGGCCCAGAGTGCCCTGCCCCGCGACCGTCCCCAGCCCAGCATGCTGCAACTCATGATGATCCTCCGCCAGGAGGACCCCTCCATGGATCTCAAACGCATGATGGGAGAGGAATTCGACAGCATGGAGCACCTCATCACCGGCATGGAGGCCAACGGCGGCACCACCATCATCGGCGAGCGCAACCGCCACGCGCTGGAGGTCATGGACCGGGAGATCAAGGCGGGGAAAAAGCGCCTGGCCATCTTCTATGGCGCCGCCCATCTGCCCGACATGGAAGAGCGTCTGCTGAAGCGCGGTTTTGTCCAAAAGAAGCTCCAGTGGATCACGGCATGGGACCTGCCGTGGGATGAGGAATGAGCCTCAGGGATGGCCTGTTTATTTTGCTGAAAAAGCAAAACATCCCTTGCATCCCCCGCCACCCGGTTATACTTCACGCCCTGCAAATCAGCGACCCCTGCTCGGGTGGCGGAATTGGTATACGCGCAAGACTAAGGATCTTGTGCCGAAAGGCTTAGGGGTTCGAGTCCCCTCCCGAGCACCACTCTTTGATAATCAAAGAGTTACGCGACCAGCGAAGCACGCTCAAACGCGGACGGCTCAGGTCATTCCGACCACTGGGAGTCGCCCTTCTCGGAATAGGCCTGCACTTCCTGGACAAGCTCCTTGGCGCGTTGCTTCCAGGAGGTCTCATCGGTCTCGGCGGGGCGAATGATGATGCGGGCCTGGGCCTTCGTGCCAGCAGGTACGGTGGCCCCGGACCAGACCTGGTTGTAGAGCTTGTGATAAACCGTTTTATCCCAATAAAAGGTTTTCGGTGACGGTCCAGGCAGAGGTTGTGGCAACCAGGCCAGGGTGACATGGCCGGCGGTGGGATCGTAGATGGCGGTCCATCTGACATCCTGATCGAGCTGGTGACCACCTTTGCTGTCGAAGCGGCCTTCAATTATTTCGCCCTTTATCGTTTCGGCCATCCACTCGGTGGTGGCTGGCATGAAGGGGTGCATGAAGGCATACATGCGGCCGACTTTGATCTCCTGCGTCATTTCATACTGATGCTCCTCCAGCACGCTGTTTTCCGTGACGATGTAAGTGGCCACGAGGCGGATGCTGCCGATCATGGAGTGCTTTTTAAGCACGGCACGCCGGCCCTGATAAGCGGCCTTGTCGGTGAGTTCACAAGGCTTGCCATCCACGGTCAGCACGGCGCTTTCCACCTTTTCCACGCCGCCTTCATTGTGGCCGGTGCCGATCCAGCGGGCACCTTCCAGAGCGGCGACGGTGCCGTAGAATCCGGGGCGGCCGGTGATGACTTTGCCCCGATAAACAATGGTGCTGATGGTCCAGGCACGGTCACAGGCGAACTCCACCTTCATGTCCTGGGTTTCCACCGTGACGTAGGCCTCAGGACCTGGCTTGGGCCCGGCGGCGAAGGTACTGCGGGTGCTGAAGGTGGCCAGCAGGAGGAGACAAAGGAGGACAGGCGTGGTGTGCATGATGGGAAAGGGATGGGTGGCCGATAACAGACCTCTGGACGCTGACAGGCGAGTTTCCCAATCCCCAGCCGACCGAAGTCTGTAGTATTGTGAGCGTTCGGTGTCGTTTTCTTCGGGAAGCCGGGAAATCCAAATCAGTTGAGAAGGGGCTGAATCCTGCTATCGGAGGGATTCAAACGTGGATTCTTAGAACCCCGCTTGCCAAAATCCCGAAGCTTAAGCATACTTAATTAAATCAAAACATGGACGACCTTACCATTGTAGAAGTCATCGCACGTGAAGTCCTGGACTCCCGTGGCAACCCAACCGTTGAAGTGGACGTCCTCCTGGATGGCGGTGCCATTGGCCGTGCGGCTGTGCCGAGCGGCGCGAGCACCGGTGAACACGAAGCCCTGGAACTGCGCGATGGCGACAAGAAGCGTTACCTTGGCAAAGGCGTGCTGAAAGCCGTGGACGCGGTGAACAATGAAATCGCGGATGCGATCATCGGCAGCAATGCGGCTGACCAGGTGTCCATTGACAAGGCCATGCTGGAAGCGGACGGCACCTCCACGAAATCCAAGTTGGGTGCGAACGCCATCCTGGGCGCCTCCCTGGCTGTGGCCAAGGCAGCCGCAGCGGCCATGGGCCAGCCTCTTTACAAGTACATCGGCGGCCCGAACGCCAAGGTGCTGCCAGTGCCGATGATGAACATCATCAACGGTGGTGCTCACTCCGATGCGCCGATTGATTTCCAGGAATTCATGATCATGCCGAAAGGCGCGCCGACTTTCTCCGAAGCTCTCCGCTACGGTGCCGAGGTGTTCCATGCGCTGAAGAAGATCCTTCATGACCTGGGCCTGAACACGGCCGTGGGTGACGAAGGCGGCTTTGCCCCGACGCTGAAGAGCGCCCACCACGCGCTGGAAGTCATCGCCCAGGCGATTGACAAGGCCGGCTACAAAATGGGTGAGGACATCTTCATCGCCCTGGACGTGGCTTCTTCCGAATTCTACGACAAGACTAAGAACAAGTACGTCTTCAAGAAGAGCGACAAGTCTGAGCGCACCGCCTCTGAGCTGGTGGCCTACTATGCCGAGCTGAAGAAGGATTTCCCGATCATCTCCATCGAAGACGGCTGTGCCGAAAACGACTGGGACGGATGGGCAGTCATCTCCAAAGAACTGGGCGGCACAACGCAGCTCGTGGGTGACGATCTCTTCGTCACGAACACGAAGTTCCTCCAGAAGGGCATTGACCAGGGCATCGCCAATTCCATCCTGGTGAAGGTGAACCAGATCGGCTCCCTGACCGAGACTCTGGACGCTGTGGACCTGGCCCACCGCCATGGCTACACCGCTGTGATGAGCCACCGCTCCGGTGAGACGGAAGACTACACCATTGCCGACTTGGCCGTGGCCACGAATTGCGGCCAGATCAAGACCGGCTCCCTTTCCCGCAGCGACCGTATCGCCAAGTACAACCAGCTTCTGCGCATCGAGCAGGAACTGGGTGAGAACGCGATCTTCGGCGGCCGCATGAAGGTCTAACCAAAAACGTCGCACGACGGCACCGCCATGGAGTATCGCGAATTTTCCACCGACCACGCCAAACCTCAGCAGCTCGACAAGGTGCTGCGGATGATGGTGCGGCTGGGAAAATTTTGCCTGCTTCTGCTGGCGGTGCCGGTCGTGCTGGCGGTCTATAAAAAGCCGCTGGCGGAGCAGAACGCCATGCGCGCCAGGCTGGCCTCCATGGAGGTGCAGCGGGACAGTTTAAAAGCCGAGCGGGACAAGCTGCTGCGGCAGGTGGACTGGATCAAAACGGACCCCAATTACCTGGAGATCCGCGCCCGTGACCATGAAAACATGCACAAAAAGGGCGAGTACGTGATCCGATTTGTGGAATAGGCTGGAATGGGAATAGTGGGCTGACTGGCGGGGAGAGTCCGTGCAGGTCTGATCTTTGTTGCTGAATGCAGCCATCTCTTGACCAATGGCTGACGTACACCACGTTCAAGACAGGGCGGCCGGACAGGCTGCTCTGCTGAATTCAATTATTCCTACAACCTCATGAGCCAAATTGTTCCTCTCATTTCTTCCGGCGTGGCCGGTCCTCTCGGTGTGCTGCATCTGCCACGTCTGTGGCTGAAGGCCTCCCTGGCTGCAGCAGGCAAGCTGCATCCTGACTATCCGGCCTGCGGCAAAGGCTATGATGGCATGACGCTGGCGGCGCTGGGCATCCCGGAGGAGGTTTTTCTGGCCTTCATCGCCACGAAGCCGACGTATGTGCAGCTTGAAGCCTGGGTGAAGGACTATCCGGGTGTGAACCTGACCAAGGCCAACATCTACAAGCACAACCAGGCCATCATGGGCTACATCCACGGGGATGACGTGCGCGCCGGCATCCTGGAGGCTGCAGGCCTGGCCGACGACGGGAGCTGCAACCCAGGTGCTGTGGACCTGAACAACCTGGACGACTGGCAGACCCTGTGGGCCACGGAGATCAAGTAAGCCTGTTTTAACAACAAGCGGGGCACATCGGCAACGGTGTGCCCTTTTTTATGCCCGTTACCAAAGCTCCATCTGGCCGCCGATTTCGCGAGGGCGGCGGAAGTGGGCGGTTGTCAGCTTGGGGCGGCGATGGAGCATACCAGCGCGTTTCAGGGAGACCTGGAAAATTTGGGCGATCTGGTCTGACCAGACGCCGACGCCTTTGAGCCGCTTACCAAACTCCGGATGGGAAAGGGTGCGGCCCTGGGTTTCTTCGATGCGGTTGAGGACCTTGTCCTTCATCCCCGGAAAGTGCTCCTCCAGCCAGAGGGCGAAGACTTCCTTCACGCTGAAGGGCAGGCGCATGACGGTGTATCCGGCGAACTGGGCGCCGGCATCGCGGGCGGCGTTGATGATGGCGGGAATTTCACTGTCGTTGAGGCCGGGAATAACGGGGGCCACATTGACCCCGACAGGGATCCCCTGCCCTGCCATGTCGCGCACGGCCTCCAGACGCATCTTGAGGGAGGAGGCGCGTGGCTCCAGCTTGCGGGCCAGATCGGCATCCAGCGAGGTAATGGAGATGTACACGGCGGCGGCCTGATACCGCGCCAGCTCACCCAGATGATCCAGGTCGCGGGTGATGAGGTGATTTTTGGTGATCATGCCGACCGGATGTCGGCACTCCGCCAGGACGGCGAGGCAGCCGCGGGTGATCTCCAGGCGCTTTTCCACTGGTTGGTAGCAGTCCGTGATGCCGCTGATGGCCAGGCATTCGGGCAGGTATTTGTCCCTGGAGAACTCGGCGCGGAGGAGGGCGGGAGCTTCGGTCTTGACCATGATGCGGGTTTCAAAATCCACCCCGGCGGACCAGCCCAGCCACTCATGGCTGGGACGGGCATAACAATAAGCGCAACCATGCTCACAGCCCCGGTAGGGATTCAGGCTGGCCCCAAAACCGAGATCAGGGCTGTCGTTCCGGCTGATGATGGAGCTGGAATGGTCATGGAAGAACTTGGTAGCCACTTTGGCGGGTTCTTCACCAGGATCGTAGCTGACCTGGAGGGCGGAGAATCGCTGGTCGGTATTGAGGCAGGCTCCGCGACCGTGAGGACGGTTGATGGGAGATTTTAGTGTTCTCATGAACACTCTTTAATGCAGGTGGCCTGTGAGATCAAGGGGAGGATGAGGAACGGGTGTGAGGTCATCCTGCCCTCAGAGTGAGGCCGAGACGGCCTCACTCCTTGGTGGACGTTGCCTTCATCGGCACTTTTATCCGAGAGGTGCTTTGATTTACGGTTTTCTGCGGGACGCAGAAACGGCCTGCGGGACGCAAGCGCTCCAGGTCAGAGGGCAGGCGAATGGGCCTTGGGATCGAGCTGCTTATAGACGCCGAAGTCGTAGTAGAAGTAGCGTTTGGCGATCTTGTACATCCAATGCTTTTCGGGGATCTCTTCCTCTTCGCGCCACTGGCTGGTGCGGGGCGTCATGGCTTCGAGCTCGGCCATGGCGGTCTGACGGATGGTGGTGTCTTTGGCTCCGTGCTTTAGGGCGAGGTCTTTGACGAGGTCCGGGCGCTCCAGGACGATGCAGCCGCGGGTGTGGCGGGCGGCGGTTTCGCGGAAGTCCTTGAGGAAGCCGGACTCGTTGAAGACGTCGAAGATGTCGCGGTCGGTGCGGATGTTTTCGGTGGCGAACTGGATGATGGGGCAGGGCTCCAGGCCGCCGGTGGGGCCGATGTGGTGGCTGATGCCGGTGGCCATGGGACAGAGGGCCTTGCCCTGGTGGTCGTAATAAGCGTCCACGATGGCGATGGGCATCTCCGCCCGCATGGAGGTGACGAAGCGGCGGACCTGGGTGATCTGGTCCGGGGTGAGGGCGAGCTGGTCGTTGATCTTGGGGCCGACGGGGCGGTAGGTGTGGTACCAGGTATAGTGGACGCCCATATCAATGAGCTTTTGCAGCCACTCGCGGGTGAGAAGGTCGTTGATGTTGGTCTGGCAGAGGCTGGTGGCCACGCCGGTCATGAGCTTGGCATCCAGGCAGTTTTGCAGTCCGCGAAGGGTTTTGTTGAGAACGTCTTTTTTGCCCCGGCGCTCGTCGCTGACGGTGCTGTTGCCTTCGACGCTGACCAGCGGGGTGGAATTGCCGATTTTACGGAGGGCATCGGCGGTCTTGGCGGTGATGAACTGGCCGTTGGTGAAGATTTGGAAGTAGCAGTCCGGGTGCATGGCCAGGAGGTCCAGCAGCTCGGGATGCATGAAGGGCTCGCCCCCGAGGAGGCCGAAGAAGGCATTGCCGTGTTTTTTGCCGTCGTTGATGATCTTGTTCAGCTCATCCAGGCTGATGGCCTCCCGTGGTTTGTCCACATCCACCCAGCAGCCCTGGCAGCGGAGGTTGCAGGAGTTGAGGATGGAGATGTAGAGGAAGGGCGGGAAGTAGGTGCCCTGCTCCATGCGCTTTTTGAAAAGCATGACGGAGCGCGCACCTTTGTAGCCAAAGTTCCAGGCGATCTTCGTGAGACACTTGGGGTCCACGGTGCGCAGCATGCGGGAGGTGAGGGAAAAGATCATCAGAAAGGGATTACGGACGGAAAGGGAGGGCAGTAACAGCCGGTCCAAGGTAACGGTGAAAGCAGGGCAGATCGCGCAAAAGTGTGAAAAACAAAAGGCAGCCTTTTGGGGGCTGCCTTTTGGAGTAGAGTTTAAAGAGGCTTAGCGGCTGCCTGGCATCATGGAGCCGTAACGGGCATTGCCTTCCCATTTGGGCGGACGGTTCCAGGGAAGGCTGCTGTCCCCTACGGCCGGAGGTGGAACACGCTCGCGTTTACGTTCTTCCGTGGCACAGGAAGCCAGCATCTGAACCAGGACTAATGCAAGGAGGGATTGGAGGATGAGACGGGGAGACATGGCTCAGACGCTACGCCTAAAGACGGGTTATTGGTACAGGTTTTCCAAGATGACGCGATCCCCAGGGGCAATAGTCATGCCTTCAGCGAGGGTATCCGGAAGGATGTTGGCGACGGTGCGGTCTCCCTGAACGGAAACGATGCTAAGCTTGCCAACGGTCTGGGTGCCACGGGTGACAAGGAGTTTGGTAGCCTCGGTGATGCCTTTAGTCTGGCCAGCGTTGACAATGACAAAACCCCAGTCGCTGTTGACGGCGACGATCTGGGCGGAAAGAGAATTGCGATCGAAACCTTTTTTGCGCTCTTCGATTTTGCGGATGAGATCATCCAGGCCTTTGCGGGTTTCGGCGACTTTGGCCTCTTCAGCAGAGACTTCCTTCTTTTTCTCCTCGGCCTCGACCTGGAGGTCGGCGATGGCCTTTTTGATTTTGTTCATGTCCTCAACCAGGGTCTCCGGCTTGACGCCCTGGGGAAGCCTGTCCAGCTTTACCTTCAGTTCAGCGAGCTTGGCATTGCGACCGTCGAGTTCATCCTGAGTGCGCTTGGTATCATTGTCAGCACTGGCGATTTTGAGCTTCTGCGCTTTGATCTTTTCGGCTTCGACATCAAGCTCCTGCTTCACAGCATCCGCTTCATTCGCAACCTGAGTGACCTGCTCAACGCTTTTTTTGGCGGCATTGAGCTCGGCCTGCACTTTGACATTGGTGCTGGCGACGTTGTTACGCACTTCCACAAAAGCACGGCCGTTGTTGTAAGCGAAGAAGGTGGCGACGAGCATCACCACGGCGCTGAGAATGAAAAGGACTTTGGTCATTGGGGAGAAAAGAAAAGGTTACCTGGCGGGAGTCGGGTAAGGGAACGGAGAGGATCAGTTGAAAGGATCGGAAGTCATTGAGGCACCGCCAGCAGGAGCCGCCGGAGGCGTGGCAGGAGCACCGAAAGGATCCGAAGCGGGAGCCGGAGCAGCCGGTGTGGCAGGGGCACCAAATGGATCCGAAGCGGGAGCAGGTGCCGGAGTGGCAGGAGCGCCGAAAGGATCGGAGCCCATTGCGGGAGCAGGGGCGGCTGGAGCACCAAATGGATCGGAGCCCATGGGAGCAGCCGGTGTGTCAGCGTCCATCTGGGGAGCAGGGGTTTCCGTAGGCGGTGTGGTACCGTCGGTCATAGGCTTGGGAGGGGCTTCGGAGCTCTGCTTGGCGGCGGCCACGACGGTATCGCCCGCACGGATTGAATTGCCTTCCAAAAGACTGCCGGGGATGAGATCGGCGATGGCACCGTACTGCTCAACGTTGCGCACCTTCAGCTTGGCGATGACCTGGCGGCCCCGCTTGACTTCAAGGTCAGCATTGGCAAAAACGCCTTGGGAATTGCCTTTGCTCAAGATGGCAAAGTCCCACTCTGGGAAATACTGGGCCACGCGGGCGGTGAAGTCCGGTGCGACAATGCCGCGACGGCCTTGGGCTTCGGTATCACGAAGTTTGGTGATCTGGCTGACGACGTAATCATACTGCTCCTTGGCGGAGGCGACACGCTGGGTCTGGTTGGCGACGGCGCCTTCAGCATCCTGCTGCTCTTTTTTGAGCTTTTCGATCTGGGCGACGAGTTTTTCGATGTCCCCGGCGTCGGCGATCTGTTTTTCCACGGAAGTGACCTGGGCGGTGACCTGCTCGAGGTTTCCTTTGATGACGGCCAGAGCGGCTTCTTTTTCCTGGGCTTCGGCGGTGAGCTTCAGCACTTCTTCACGGGCGGCATCGCGGTCTTTTTGAGCCGTGGCGAGCATTTCCTGTCTGGATTTGAGGGAATCATCCCCTTCAGCCTTGCGTTCCTGGGCCGCCTTAAGATTGGCATTGGCAAACGACAGGCGGATACGCTCCTTTTCGAGGTCCTGTTGATTGAGCCAAGCGAAGAAGGCAGCGCCTGCGAGGCAGGCACCAGAGAGTGCAGAGAGAATCTTCCAGAGCATGATGTTGTTGTTGGGAAATGTGAATTAAGTCCTGTGTTCTACCGAATATGCGCTTTTTCGACAACACCATTTTTTACATCCGGTCATTTAGTGGAAAATTTATGGCGGAAAGATTTTTTTTGCCGCTTGTCGTGGCGGATTCTTTGCACTAATCAGGAGATGTCAGGGGCCGTGGATGTCCAGCTTGTGAACCCCGCCAGGTCCTGACGGAAGCAACGGCAGCATGCCTGTCCATGCTGCGGCTCCCTGACACTCCCCTCCGCCTCCATGATGAGCGGAGTTGCCATGCGCAGAAGGCTCGCCACAGTCGTAGCCCCTTTCCCAGCCATGTCGAAATCTCCCACCTCCCCTTCCCCAGGCATCTGTTATCTCGTCGGCGCCGGTCCCGGTGATCCGGGCCTGCTGACGATCAAAGGCAAGGAATGCATCGAGGCAGCGGATGTACTGGTCTATGACTATCTGTGCAATCCGGAGCTGCTGCGCCATGCCCGGCCCGGCACGGAAAGAATGTATGTGGGAAAAAAGGCCAAGGACCACACGCTGACGCAGGATCAGATCAACGAACTGATCGTGAAGCTGACGCGCGAGGGCAAGGTGGTGACCCGGTTAAAGGGGGGCGATCCGGTGCTCTTCGGCCGTGGTGCTGAGGAGGCGGCAGAGCTGGCGGAGGCAGGCGTGGCCTTTGAGATCGTGCCGGGCATCACGAGTGCGATTGCCGGTCCGGCCTATGCAGGGATTCCGGTGACGCATCGTGACCACTGCAGCCAGCTGACGATATTTACCGGGCATGAGGACCCGACGAAAGAGGAAACGAGCCTGGACTATGCCAAACTGGCGAAGGCGGACGGAACGAAGGTCTTCCTGATGGGCGTGGAGCGCATGGAGGAGATCACGGGCAAGTTCATGGAAAACGGGGCGAACCCGGACACGCCGATGGCGCTGGTGCGCTGGGCCACGCATGGACGGCAGCAGACGCTGGTGGCCACGCTGGGAACGATGGCGGCCAAGGTGAAGGAGGCGGGATTTAAAGCCCCGGCAGTCGCCGTGGTGGGGGATGTGGTGAAGGAGCGGAAGAACATCAACTGGTTTGAAAACCGGCCGCTCTTTGGCAAGCGAATCATCGTCACACGCACCCGCCAGCAGGCCGGAGTGCTGAGCAAGAAACTGCGCACCCTGGGGGCGGACGTGATCGAGCTGCCGACGATCCGCATCGAGGAGCCGCAAAACCCCATGCTGTTTGGCGAGCTGGTGCAGGACTGCCACCAGTATGAGTGGATTGTCTTTACCAGTCCAAATGCGGTGGAGGCGTTCTTTAAAATGTTTTATAAGCTGTACAATGACGCCCGCAGCATCGGCGGCGTGCGCATTGCGGTGGTGGGTCCGGGCACGGCGGAAAAGGTGAAGGAATACCACCTGGCAGTGGACTTGATGCCGGAGAAGAATTTTGTGGCCGAGGGTCTGGTGGCGGCGCTGAAGGAGCACCAGAATATGGAGAACGTGAATGTGCTGTGGGTTCGTGGCGAGGAGACGCGGGAGGTCATTGCCAATGAACTGACGGGCCTGGGCGCAATTGTGGACGAGGCCATTGCCTACCGCACGGTGCCTGAAAAAGAGGACAACCTGGAGGCGATCGCCCGCGTGGTGAACGAGGGGGCCGATATGATCACCTTCACCAGCGCGAGCACGGTGGAGTGTTTTCTAAATCTGAAACTGGCCCTGCCTGCCGGCATCAAAGTGGCAAGCATCGGCCCCATCACCTCAGCCGCCGCACGCAAGCTGGGGCTGACGGTGGACGTGGAGGCGGAGACCAACACGATCCCCGGGCTGGTGGCGGCGGTGGAGAAATACTGGCAGCAGGGGTGATGTGCTGCTCTTCAATAGTCAATGCCGGCAAGCGCCGCACCGGCACGGGGCCATCACTCACTTGACGGAAGCCGCTGTGACGAGGTTTTGACGCTGTGTGGCGTCCAGACCTTCTCCGCTGAGGGCCAGCAAAAGTTCTGCGCACTCCCTGGCCTCTTTGAGATTGGGGGATGCTGGGTGCAGGCAGAGCTTCAGCGTGTCATACATTTCCTGGGCATTGAGAACGCGGACGGCGGCCTTGCCAGCCTGCTCCCGCACCACCGGGTCCAACGGCGGATCCAAAAGCAGCCATCGCAGCAGAGCCCGGTGTTCCTTGCTGCCCTGGGCTGCCATCATGGTCCGCCCCTGGATGTGGGGCGTGGCCTCCCGCTCAGTGCCTGTCCGGACCAGGCTGTGCAGGCGCTGCAGCTCTGGCATGGTGGCGCCGATTTTTGCCGCTGCATCCCGACGGGCCTGCATGGCAGGAGACAGAGGCGGGAGTTCTTTGGCTTTTGTTTTAGTGATGACGGGTTTCGATGGAAGCGGGGCAGCAGAGGCGGGGGGACTTTCCAAAACCGGGTTGGGGGCCTCCACCGCATGAAAGGCAAAGGAAGGGGACGGCCTGTCATCTGAGGCTGAGGCAGTCACGGCGTATGCAGAGGCCGGAAGGATGCCGGGGCTCCACGAAGCGGCCCACCAGCCAGCCAGCATCATGCAGAGGACGCCCAAGCCGAGGCCAAGTGCAAAGGTGGTAATGGGACTGGGCTTTCCAGAGATGGCAGCCCTGCTGCCGGCTGATTCCAGCAGGATCTGCCGCTGTCCGCTCCACAGCTCCCACCAGCAGCGGGGCACGGTGGCTTGAAAAAGGAGCAAGGTCTCCGCATCCCCGTGGAGCAGAGGCGATAGACGGCGCAATGCATCCAGAGCCTCCGGACTGTCCCATTCCCAGTCCTGCTCTGGATCACGCAAACGGCGGTTCCAGAAATGGCGGTCCTCCTGCGGCAGTGAGGCCAGCATCTGCCCGATATTGACCCACTGGGCAGCCTCCCGCAGCAGATGGGGATCCACGGAATCCCGCAACAGCGGCCGGCAGGCCGCCAGCCAGCGCGGAGCCGGTCCCGGGCGCAAAACGCCTAACAAACTGGCCAGCAACGCCATGATCTGGCCTGCCTCATGTGAAAGGACAGGCGGCTGTGCCTCCAACAGTGCCTCCGCAAGCCGGACGAGTTTCTGGGTTTCCCCCTGGCGGGTCCACTGTGTGATGACTACCCGTGTAAGCAGACAGCACTGCTGACGCAGTTCTGCCACCAGATGGGACGGCTGGACAAGACTGGCGAGCCAGAGGCCGCTGTCATCAAAAGCCGTCAGGATGGCCTGGCTGCCTGTACGGGCAGACTCTGGATTGATGAAAGCTTGCTCACAAAAACGGCTGAGGCCAAACTCGGCACCGGTTTTGATGCCTGCCGGGTCTGGCAGAAGCGCGGTGGAGTCCTGGGCTGAGGAAACTGGGGCAGGAGGAGACGTAAAGAGATCTTCAGATGCCGGGACCAACGGATTTCCCGGAAGTATTAAGGCATCCGGCAACGGCACCCCCAGACCTGACAAGGTGCGGTCGGAGCTGGAGGTGGCTGGATCATTCATGTTGAGTATCAAGGCATCATTGCAAGCGCTCCCATCGAGGAGTGCAAGCACGATCCTTGCCCATTGCTTAATTGGCGTTATTCTAGACCATGCTTCCCTGGCTGCACAGCACGCAATTCCCTCTTTATCTGGCACCGATGGCCGGAGTGACTGACATGACCTTCAGAGGACTTTGTAAGGAACTGGGTGCCGATGTGATGGTGACTGAATTTGTCAGCGCTGAAGGCATCCTGCAGAGGGATGACCGCACGCGCCATTACACGGATTTTGACGAAGGCCAGCGGCCTCTGGGTGTGCAGCTATTTGGCGCGGATGGCGTGCGCATGGGGGAGGCGGCGCGGAAGGTCATTGACTGGAAGCAGCCGGACTTCATTGACATCAACTTCGGCTGCCCGGTGAACAAGGTGGTGTCCAAAAACGGCGGCTCGTCCCTTTTGAAAAACTGCCCGCTGCTGGCCGAGGTGGCGCGGGAGGTGGCCAAAGCGGTGCCCATCCCCGTGACGGCCAAAATGCGCACCGGCTGGGATGCGCAGAACATCAATGCGGTGGAGGTGGCGAAGATCCTGGAAGACTGCGGCATCCAGGCCATCACGGTGCACGGTCGCACCCGCGCACAAGGCTACACGGGGGTGGCGGACTGGGAGGTCATCGGCCAGGTGGCGGATGCGGTGAAGATCCCTGTCATCGGCAATGGGGACATCGCCAGCGGGATGGATGTGGAGGTGCGCCGCGCGCAGACGAATGTGAAGGGCATCATGATCGGCCGGGCAGCGATGGCCAATCCCTGGGTGTTTCAGGAAGCGAAGCAGTATCTCAGCACCGGCACGCATGCCGCACCGGCCACGGTGGAGCAGCGCTTTGCCTTCATGCGCCGGCATTGTGAGCTGGCCATCGCCCGCAGCAGCCGGGGGGGTGAGTTTGAAATCGTCCGCTCCATGCGCTCCCGCCTCATGGGCTACACGCGCAGCCTGCCAGGTGGCAAGTATCTGAGGGGCCGGTTTGGCCAGCTCGGCAGCCTGATGGAGCTGGATGACATCCTGGCGGAATACCAGAGCCAGAGCGAGCGCTATGCCAGCCGCCAGGCGGCCGAAGAGGATGCGGCGGTGGAAGTGGAGGCAAATTGACCTGCCATAGGGCTTGGCAAACGGCTGCATCCGGCGCAAGATGACCACATGGCCGATGAGACACCCCCGCCTATCCCCCGCGATCTCCATAGCGAGTACGAGGACCGTCCCTTTCGCCATTGCACGCGCTGCGGGGAGACGCTGGAAGATGACCAGGGCGGCTTCCAAATTTCCAAGGCCTACAAGCAGGGCGAGTGCGTGATGGAATACGCGCTGTGCGACCACTGCCGGGTGAGCATGATGGAGGAATTTTCCCAGGAATCCAAAAAGCGCCTGGCCGAGTATCAGGATGAAAATGTGGACCTGCACCGCGGGCTGCAGCACTGCTCCGTCTGCGGTGTGCAGCGCGGTGAAAAGGGCGTGGATGACTTTGTCATCACGGGCATCTGCGAGGGTATCAACCTGCTGCACAGCATCATGGTCTGCGGCAAATGCGGAGACGGCATCCAGGAGCTGATTTCTGTCAAAACCAGGGACACGTGGCGGCGCTTTGTGGATGAAAACTTCCCCGGCCCTCCGGGAGAGGGTGAGTATCCGGAGATCGAGGAAGCACCGGTGAATCCGATGGCCGTTTTTTCTCCGCAAAGCTGACGGATATCCTGGCACGACCTTTGCAGGGACGATGCTATGTTTTTCATCCGCTTCCTGTCTGTTCCATTGCTGCTTCTCTTGCTGGCGGCCTGCGGAAGCGCGCCCATCCTGACGCAGCGGAACATCTACGGAGACCGGCCTGGGCCAAAGGGGTTTGACACCGTGATTGTGGATGCCGGCCACGGCGGGCATGACCCGGGAGCCCGTGCCCGTGGCCTGGTGGAAAAACAACTGGCGCTGGATGTGGCCAAGCGGCTGCGCAGTGAGCTGTGGCCGGGCTTCAAGGTGGTGCTGATGCGGGATGCCGATTACTTTGTGGAGCTGGACCAGCGCGTGGCCAGGGCCAACCGCTATGGGGATGCCATCCTCGTGAGCATCCACTTTAACTATGGCAGCCGCTCCCGCTCCGGCCCGGAGACCTATTACTGGCGCAGCGACAGCTATGCCCTGGCCAAACGCGTGCAGCGCAACCTCTCCGCCCTGGCCCCCTATGAAAACGGCAATGCCGGTCTGGTGCGCCGACGCCTGCGCCTGACCCGCAACCCCGCCCTGCCCTGCATCCTGGTGGAGTGCGGGTATCTGACGAATGCCAATGAGGCCCGGCTCGTGGCGACGTCCGCGTATCGGGAAAAGCTGGCGGAGGCGATTGCCAGGGCGATCCGCGACCAGGCCCGCGATGGTGATGCCGGCATGGGACCGATCCCGCGTCCCCTTTATGCGCCGCCCAGCCGGGCCGGGGATGCGCGGGGGTGAGGGGAAAGTTATCGTTCTTTGAAAACACGATCATTCTTTTTGCTGAAGTTCCTCAGCAGGAGAATCACGGCGACGGTCAAGCCAAACGGCAAGGCGAGGAACGCCGAATTAAACCATTCGGAATCATCAGGTCCCGGCCCATGTTTGCGGTAGAGCGTGTACCTGAGCAGAACTGTCATCGTTATCATCCCAAACGCCCCCGAGATGGATGCAACAACCATGGCGACTAGGAATCTGAACAGAAACTTCAAAATGGTCATGGTTTGCCAAACGCTCTGGTTAAGTTTTGTATTTCCTATTCTGACATGGGCTATGCCCAGCCGCCTTAACAAGGTGCGTTTTATATTGGCTAACAAATGATTTCATCCAAGCGGCTCTTCCCTGTCCCAGGATGAATTCCTCCTGAGCCATAGTGATTGGTGGACCTAATTCAGCTATTGTTGTATTGACAACCGTTGTTAATACAACATAGTTTATGTGCCATGTCGAAAACATCCGTCAGCCAGCTTGAAGACCACCTGGGTTACTGGTTTCGCTGCCTTTCCAACTTTGTTTCGGAAAGCTTCGCCAGCCGGCTGGCCGGGCATGACATCTCGGTGGCGCAATGGGTGGTGCTCCGTACCCTGTATGACCGGGAGGAGCTGACCCTGAATGAAGCCGCAGCGCTGGTGGGCGTGGACAAAAGCTCCCTCTCCCGCATGATGGACCGGCTGGAGGCGCGGGGGCTGGTGCAACGGACGGCAGGGGCCGACCGCCGCTCCATTGGACTCAACCTGACCACCGCCGCCCGCAAACTCGTGCCGCAACTCGCCGAACTGGCAGATCAAAATGACCGTCAGTTTTTTAAACCGCTCCCTGCCACCCGACGAAAAGAGCTTCTGCAGACCCTGCAGTTTCTGCTGAAGGAAAACGGCTGGGAACTGCCTGCGCGTGGCAACGACCGCCTGAAGTAAACCATCCTCCCCTGCCCCATCCATCTCTATGAATGCCACCCGCATCCTCAAATCCGCCCGCCAGACATTGGCCGGAAAACAATCGTTTCCTGAGGCGGTGGCCTGCTTGATGAGTGAAGGCGTCGAATACTACCATGTGGATTATGCGACACTGAAAAAGAGCTTTTATGACGGTGCCGGAGGTGTGGTGACGGCCCCCATCGTTTATGAAGGCCTGCCGGAGATTGAGGCGGAATTTTCTGCGGCGGATTTGCAGGCAAACATCCGCGACAGCCAGCTTCACGGGCAGAACTTCCGTGACTTCACCCAGCGGGCCATGAAGGCCGGCGTGCAGAGTTATTATGCCTTTCTGCGCGGTGGCCGCGTGACCTATCTGGGCCGCCAGGGAGACCAGCATGTGGAGTGGTTTCCTGGGATGAAGCCTGAGTGAGTGCTGCAAACCGCACACGATTTCTCCTGCTGAACTGGTCTAACAACAATTGGATCGCGACGGACGGCTGCAAAAACCTGGCCCTCAAAAACTCTGGCGGGTTTTCAGCCTTCCTGGGTTAGCTTCCACAGCTTGCGAGGCGGTAGGGTGGATGTGTTCGGCGCAAATGCGGATCGCAGCCCCCCGATTTCCTCGCCGAACTATCCGGCTTTCTTTGAAGGTGAGGAGGCTGGCAGGCAGGCGTTTTTTCCGGAAGGCCGTCGCAGGAAAATGGGCACCGCCGGGGATAGCCGGATAGTTCTGCGGGCGGGCTGTTTCAGGACCACGGAATCATTCTGCGCAGAACACATCCGCCCTACGGCACGGCAGGATGCACACTCATTAACCAATCGACGCTATTTGAAATTTGGAGAGTGATGAATACTTTACTCATACCGCAACTGGGCGGTGATGACGGCATCGGCATCGCTCACACAGCGGAGCCAGTAGGCACCGTAGCTGGGGGGAAAGGTGTGCTGGGTTTCCATGCCGGGCTTCACATCGAACTCCTGATATGTCACCCAGAGGCCGGTGCCGGTGATGTCCGCCTCGACCCGGATCTTGGCGGCTTTGTCGCTGGTCAGAGTGAGGTGTTTTTGATCATAACCGGTGAAGAGGTAAGGATCGCTGGGGACGCCGGCGGTGACCGAGGTGTCTTTCCAGGGACCTCCGAAGCCATGCGGTTTGCCGAACTGCCAGAGGTCATCCACCGCACCGGCCCAGAGTGCAGTCTTGCCATCGCTGGAGCGGATGATGTGCTCGCCAGCAGCATCAGCATGCAGGCCACTGATGACGAGCAGACCGCGATAGCTGGCGTAGTCCTGGATGCGGCGGTTGTGGGTGGTGACGGGGCGGATTTTGGCGAAGCCGCCGGCATTTTCCGCAGGCAGCTCAAAGAAGGTGCCGCCGGCATTGAAGAGGTCCCGCTCAGTGCAGACCTCGCGGCAGACGCGCTCCAGGCCTAACAAGCTTTGCTGATCGAAGGCTGCATGGCCGCGCGGCAGGCGCCAGCGGCCTTTGTCATCCACATACAGGATGGAGGCGGAATCGTATTCCAGCACGCCTTCGGGAATGGCGGCGTTTTTAGAGGTCCAGGCCTGGCCCGCTGGATCGTCCTTGGGGGTAAGGTCAAAGGCGCTGCCCATGTCATACACGGCGGCCGGCTGGCCGGGGGCGGCGGAGATGAAGCGCAGGGTCCTGAACCCGGCTCCCCGGGCGTGCAGCACACCGCCGGTGACGGCGGTGTCCTCCGGGGTGGCGATGCCATCAAACATGGCGGCGGCGGTGGCCGGGCGGGCATCGTCGCTGCGATAATGAAAGACGGCGCTGAGCTTGGCTGCATCCGTTTTAGCCCGCAGGCGCAGCCAGATGCCGGGAGCATCGGTTGGGAATTCGATCCACCGGCTGCCTTTGGCAGGCAGCGTCAGCGTTTGCTGCTCCTGCCACTGGCCGTTGCCCTGGAGGTCGGCTTCGATGATGAGATCCACCTCCGCCTCATGGCCGGAAACGAGGTGCAAGGAGCGGTGCGTGTATCCGGCGAAGAGATAGGGCTCGCTCGGCACGGAGGCTTTGACCTCATCCTCCAGCCACACGGCTCCACGGGCGATGACGGGGCCGAGCGCATCCAGCTTTTCAGGAGCCACAAACCAGAGGTTGGACTGGGATTTGCCGGGGCCGGCCAGCTTTCCCTTGGCCTTGCGGACATTGAGAAACTCTTTGTTAGCCGAATCATCGCAGCCAAGAACCAGTCGGTCGCCCCAGCGGGCGAAGTCGCCGATGACTTTAAGGTAGTTGCTGCGCGGGGCGATGCCTGCGCTGCTGCCGGGGGCAAAGCTGCGCGGGAACTTCCAAAAGGTGCCGTGCATGGTCATGAGCAATTCTTCCTCCCCAATGTCGCGGATGCGCGGCCACTCGGTGTTCCAGCCATGGGCGCCATCGTAGCTGTGGCTGGATTTGGGCAAGCGGTAGCTGTACCAGCGCGGAGCGCGGACGCCCTCGTCCGCATTGGAAGTGGCGGCTTCGCCGCGCTGGGAGGAGGAGCGGACAGGAGTGTCCGCGCTCCGCTCACCACTCAGGCACATGAGGATGAGGGAACGGTGGTCCCAGCCGATGCTCCAGACGGGATCGGTTTCGGGATGTTCATTGCCGGTGAGGCCGCCGGGGCCGGTGACTTCGGTGAACTGGTTGCGGCGCACGAGCTGCCAGTCCTGGCCGGGCGTGGTCCACTCGCCCAGGGCACCGCTAGGGGTAGCGGGATCGGTGAGGACGCGTTTGTCACGGTCGCCATTGTTGGCATAGACCAGGCGGTCGTGGCCGGAATAGAGGCCTTTGCCATGATAACCGGGCAGCTCGGAGGCGAGGGTGGCCGGGCGGGTTTCTTTGGAAAAGTCAGGCTTGGGTTTATTACCGTCCTTGATGAGTCCGGTGACCTCCAGGCTGCGCAGGTCCACCTCGTACAGGCCTTCCTCCATGGTGGCGTAATAGGCCTTGTTGGTGGGATCGGTGAGGTGGCGGGCATTGCCGGTGATCCTGCCAGGCATTTGGTTAGGCTGGATGACCCGTACCTTCCGCTCCGCATCAATGACGTAGGGGCCGATGAGGAGCTGCTGCGTCTCTTTGTGGATCATGCGGTTGGCCGGCGTGCCGCCGACGCTCTCCGGCCGGATGATCTGGTGAAGCTCGGGAGTGATTTCGTAAAGCTTGTCGCTGGAGCCGAAGGGCAAATGCGGCCCGTAGGTGATGACCCAGAGCCGGTCCGCCCAGGGCACGACGGCCCCGGTGCCGCACTCGCCTTCATGGTTAAACATGGCCAGGTGCGGGTAGATGCCGCTGAGCTGGCGCGGCTCCTGCGCGGGCAGGGCGATGGCGCAGGCCAGGAGCAGCAGGCTGGTGAGGGCGGATTTCATGGGCCGCAGTTCAGCATGGAGCACCCGCCTGTGACAAGCGCGGAGGCTTATGCGTGGATGAAATCGCTTATGAATCAGGAAGCCCGCAAGATGGCCTGGGCGGAGTCCGGGCTTGCGGACGCAGGCGGCTGCGCTCCGTTAAAAGCATGTCCTCCCCTGCCCTCCTCACGCCCGCGCTCTGGCAGAGCCTGCAATGCGAGTGGCTGTGGGTGTATGACGGGCTGACGCCGAGATCACGGGTGTGGTCGCAGAAGATCACGGTGCCGCCGGGAGTACTGTTTGTGCAGAGCGGCCTGGTGAAAATAGATGTGGATGGAAGCGAGATCGTGGTGAAACCAGGCCAGGCGTTTCTGACAGCGCCGGGCCAGCGGCGGCAGTGGTTTGAGGAAGGCACGCGTCTGCTGTCCGTGGGCCTGCGCTGCCAGTGGCCGGACGGTCTGCCGCTCTATCAAACGGGTCTCAATGCGAGCGTACCGGGCCGCCAGGTGAAGGCCCTGCATGAGGCCACGCGCAGACTGTTCACGGAGGTGCATGGCCGCCGGAAAGAAGTGACTTATCCGGAGGCCACGGCCCCTCGGCAACGCACGCTGGAAGGATGGGCGCGGCATGAGGCGGCTTTTGGGGAATGGTTCGCGCTCTACGTGGCCACCCTGCACCGGCTTGGCATCGCCCCCATGGCGCGCCAGCGGGCCGGGGACAAGCGGATGGAAAGGCTGCGCGCCTGGCTGCAAGCCTGTCCGCTGTACCAGGCACCGGATCTGAAAACCGTGGCCCTGGAACTGGACCTGACGCCGCGCCGCGTGCATCAACTGCTGCGGGATGACCTGGGCATGACGGCGCAGGTTTATCAGGAGCGTCGCCGCCTGGACCACGCCCGTCAGCGCCTGACGCAGGAGACCACTCCGCTGAAGGAGATCGCCTTTGCCCTGGGCTTCCGCCACCCGCCGCACTTCACCGCCTGGTTCCGCCGCCACACCGGCATGACGCCGACCGCCTGCCGTGCCGGAGGCGGGCTGGAAGGGGCGTGAAGGGCGAGGAGGCGAGCGAATCAGGCCTCAATCCCCGCATAAATGCGGTACCTCGAACTCAGACTCAGCCTTCGAAAGGCTGAAACCTGGAGATGAGTCTCTGAGCATCAACAAAAAAGGTGCCGACGCGGGAGCATCGGCACCTCGGGAATGGATACGCTCGGGTTGATTAAAACCGCAGGGTGGTCTGGATGCCAAGCACGAGGGCGTCCGGGATGGACTGGGAAGCGAGGGACGCTCCGGCACGCCCACCGGGGTGGAAAACATATTGCAGACTGGCCTGCAGCGTCCACCAGGCGGCCAGTTGCAGCTTGTAGTTCACCTCGATGACGGCCTCGTAGTCGGCCTCCTGGATGGGGGCAAAGCCGAATGGTACCAGGACGGCATTGATGTCGCGCTGGGCCTTCGTCACCTCTTCACTGATCTTCAAATAGGAAGCGCCGATGCCAAAGGTATCGTAGTCGCGGCCAGGGATGAGGCCTTTGAAGACCAGACCGCCATCAATGCCAAACTCGGCCAGGTTGCGATCCGATGGCGCACCGGCCACGCGGAAAAAGCCGACGATCCCCTGCTGCGCCGGGTCATCCCAGCCCTGTTCGCGCCAGAGCATCTGCTCGGCCAGGAAATAGATCCCATAGTTGCCCTGGTGGATTTCTGGGGCGGCAAGCGGGATCAAAGAAAGTGCCGTCGAGTAGATGTCATAAAACTCATCCGTGTGGTAGTAACCGCCGATCTTGTAGTTCCCTGGCAGGCCACGATCATCTTTGCCCTGGTTGAGGCGGAATCCGGTTTCAAAATACATCAGCGCTCCTTCCTCACTGCGCAGCGCCAGCCGGGTGCCGGAGGAGCTGTCATCCGGATTGCCATCATAAATGGCCGCCTGGATGTAAAATTTCTCCGTCGGCTGCCACTTCAGCAACACGCCGAGGGACCCGTATGGCGTGGAAGGCAGCGAGTGTGACCCCGGCGGAAACCCTGGGATGTCATACAGGTTAAACGCCATCGTCGGATAGAAAAACGTCTGGTTCATGAAGTTGATGGACGCCAGGGAGTTATACAGCTCCGGCAGGATGAAATCCCGGTCCACCGACATGAGACCCGCTTTGATCACAAACTTGTCATTGAACAGGCTCTGCTCGTAGTAGGCCTGCCAGAGACGGGTATCCGCCGGGAAGTCCACCAGGTTGGTTTTATTCAAATCCCCTACATAGGTATCCGCAAAGGGCCGCCCCTCTAGGGAGACGCCGGAGAGATGAAAATGGCCCCCCTTCCAGAGTCCCAACTTCGTCGTATCCAGGTCCAAAGCCGCCAGGAAGCCATGCTGATAAGCTGAACCTGCGCGGATGCCACCGCCCAGGTTGGTGGGCATGGAGCCTACATAGAAAAACTCGAATTCCACGCCGTTTTCTGCCAGCCGTGTTCTGAGGCCGCCCCAGTCTCCCAGCATGTAGTCTTGCATGAAATACTGCTCCAAAGCCGATGGCTCAGAGGTGGGCGGCGGTGGCATGGGCTCACCAGCCTGGGAGAAAAAGGCTGTGCTCGCCAGGAGCATGGCCACAATGGAGGATGTCTTGCACGGTGTGTTCATCGGGAGTGAATTGTGATATTATTTATAAATATTATACTTTTATCAAATCTGACAACATTTAATTTGAACAAAAAGTCAGGCTCACTTTTGGACCCAATCTTTACAAGAAAATTCGCCGTGAGTTGCATCATGCAATGCATGCTTTCGCAACGGTTTTGACCCGCATGGATTAAATTATCATCAGCAGAGCCTGCAATTGCCTGTAAAATATTCCCCCATCCATGGGCACATGTTTGTCTGTTTCGCGGATCATTCTTTGCCATGAAAGGCGGCCCGTGCCAGGTTCCAGATCCAGCCAACGGCCAGTTGTCAGGACGGAGAACCAGGCTATGCTTTGTGCCCCCATGCCACGAGTTCACATCAAGACCTACGGCTGCCAGATGAATGAGCGCGACACAGAACAGGTGTCGCAGATGTTCGTCGAGCGCGGCTACACCATGACCGCCACAGATGCCGATGCGGACGTGGTGCTCATCAATACCTGCTCCGTGCGCGACCAGGCGGAGCAAAAGGCCATCGGCAAGATGGGCATGGTGCGCCGCCGCCGGGTGCCGCTGGTGACGGGTTTCATGGGCTGCATGGCGCAGAGCCGGGGCAGTGAGCTGGTGGAGAAGACGAAGGTGGACCTGGTGGTGGGCACGCAGAAATATCACCGCGTGGTGGAGTATGTGGATGAGATCATCCGGGCCAAGGAAGCCCGCATGATGGATGAGGAGCGCTTTTCCATCGTGGACATCGAGGAGGAGAAGGCGAGCCAGAACGCCATCCGCGACCACACACTGAAGGAAAACCAGGGCACGGCCTTTGTCAGCATCATGCAGGGCTGCAACATGAAATGCACGTTTTGCATCGTCCCCTACACCCGTGGGGGTGAGCGCGGGCGGCCGATAGCGGACATCGTGGAGGAGGTGCGCCGGCTGGCGGACAAGGGGGTTAAGGAGATCACCTTGTTAGGCCAGATCGTGAACCTTTACGGCCGGCACGAATTCCCGGCGGTGGATGGCAAGAGCCCGTTTGTGCAGCTTTTGGAGGCGGTGCATGAGGTGCCCGGCATCCAGCGCATCCGCTTTACGAGTCCGCATCCGATCGGTTATAAGAAGGATCTGATCGAGGCCTTTACGTATCTGCCGAAGCTGGCGGAGCATGTGCATCTGCCGGTACAAAGCGGCAGTGACGAGATCCTGAAACGGATGCACCGCCCCTACACAGCGGCGAAGTTTACCGACCTGGTGGAGCGCATCCGCGCGGCGCGGCCCGGCATCGCGGTGACCACGGATGTCATCGTGGGCTTCCCTGGCGAGACGGATGAGCACTACCTGGAGACGCGTGAGCTTTTCGACAAACTGAAGTTTGAGAACGCCTTTGTCTTCCGCTATTCCAAACGGCGCGGCACGCCCGCAGCGGAGATGGACGAGGCCATCCAGCTCAGCGAGCAGGTGAAGGAAGCGCGCAACCAGGACCTGCTGGCGCTGGTGAACAAACATGCGTGGGTGAAGTATGAAGAGCTGCTCGGCCAGGAGGTGGAGATCCTCTGCGAAGGCACCAGCAAGACGAATGAAACGCGGCTCATGGGCCGCACCCGGACGAACAAGATCGTCATCTTTGAAGGCAATCCGTCACGGCACATCGGCGAGCTGGTGAACATCCGCATCAGCCACTACGAGAACTTTACACTGTATGGGGATGTGGTGACGGTGTAGCTGCCTGCGCCAGCAGGTGGTCCCCTCGGCCACGATGGCCGATCAGCCACGCTCTGGCGAGCGCGGCTACGGGGCTACTTTTTGCCCCAGCCAAAGAGCCGCTTCAAAAAGCTCGTTTGCACTTTGGGGGAGTTGTCTGCACGGGGGGCCATGGGGACGAGGTTGCGCGTGGTGGTGGGCGTATCGGCCTTGACGGGCTTTTCGTTAGACCCGGCCGCATTTGAAGCCATGGCAGACTTCCACCAGGACGGGGAAAAGGAGGAGATCTCCTGCCACAAGTCCACGCCCGGATGCCAGATGAGCGTCTGGGCCTGGATGCGCTTCTGCGCCACCAGAGAAGCCATGGCCTCGTCATCATAGGGGCCGTCGGCTGCGCCGTTGTTGTTGAAGTACCAGGTCATCGAAGTGACACACTAATCATCAAACGAATCGTCATGGCAAGCCCGGTTTACAATGTCACGAGGCAGAATGGAGTGCACTGTGAAGAATCCGCAAGGCCTGGCGGGCACTGTCTGCCGTTTCCGCATCCGGGGACTGAGTCTCCTGCAGCAGCCGGTCCGCGACGCGGGCGGCCAAGGGCGCATCGCTGCGGCTCACGAGGGCGCTGATTTCCTCCTCCGTGGGAGCGATGTTCACACGCGAATGAAGGCGCAGGCGCAGCAGCCGGGAGCGCCAGGTTTCCAGGCACTGGTCCAGCTCTGCGAGGGCGGCGATGCCGAGGCTGCCGTGGAGGGTGAGCCTTAAAAAATCCTGGCCGGTGCGAGCGGCGAACTTTTCTCCCAGCTCTTTGTCCAGGCGGGTCACAGCGGCGTCTTCGGTGAGGTGAAATTCCATTTCATGCCAGCCGAGGCGGGCGGTGGAGACGGGCTCCAGGATGGCCACGCTGCCGCGCTGAAGGGTGACGGCGATGACGTGGCCCGGCGCGTTTCCAGCACCGCGTGGGAAGCGGTCCGGCTCCGGCGCACCCGCATACCAGGCGGTGAGTTTTCCTGTGGAGGAAACGGGAGGAGAGACGTCCTTCAAACCGTGCCAGTCGCCCAAGGCGATGTAGTCGAGCTGATCGGCAGGCAGGCGGAGAAGATCGAGGTGGTTGGAGGAGGCGGAATCTTCCTCCTCATCCGCAGCAGGGCCGAAGTCCTGCACGCTGCCATGGGCGATGACGAGGCGGGGTTTGTCACCGAAGGCGCTCATGTCCAGGCTGCGAAGCCAGGCGGTGGTATCGCTGGCATCGTGACGACGCAGCAGCGGGCATGGCAGCAGGACAGCCTGCTCCAGCTCCACCGGCTCCGGTTTTAAAAGCACCTGCAAATTCGGCGACAGCGCGGCGCATTCCCGCAGGAAAAAAGACTGTTCCCAAAGGCTGCCAGGGCCGCCGTGATCGTGATTTCCAGGGATCACATACACGGGGATTTTCAAGGCCCCTATGGCGGCACAAGCGGCAGATACAGTGGCCTTGTCCGGCGTGGTGGAATCAAACACATCCCCGGCCACGAGGATGAACTGGGCCTGTTTTTCTTGAGCTACGGTGCCGATCCGTAGGATGACTGAAAGGCGCTCCTGCCGGGCCAGCACGCGCTTTTGCTCATCCTCCATGCGGGCATAGGGCTTGCCGATCTGCCAGTCGGCGGTGTGGAGGAAGGTGAGGGGCGGGGGCACGGTTTTCAGTGTTCAGTGTTCAGTGTTCAGTGTTCGGTGTTCAGTGTTCGGTGTTCGGTTTTCAGTATTCAGAGATCCGGCAGGAAGTCCAGAGCGGGACATTCACCGCCCCCGTTTGCGATGCTGGCGGGCGCGGAATTCGGCGGGGCCGCAGCCTTGGTGGCGGGTGAAGAGGCGGGTGAAGTAGTGGCGGTTGGGGAAGCCGTTTTCGATGGCGATCTGGTCTATGGTCTTGTCCGTCAGGACGAGGGCCTCGCCCGCCAGGCGCAGGCGGGTGGCAGTGACGTAGGCGGCGGGGGTCTGGCCGGTGTGCTGGCGGAAGGCGCGGATGAAGCGCTCGAGGCTCATGCCGGCGCGGTCGGCCAAGAAGGGGTTGGACAGCTCCGAGTGCGGGGCTTTTTGAATGAGGGCCAAGACGTCTAACAAACGATCTGGTACGGTGGGCACCGGCGGCAGGTCCATTTGGGCAAAGGCGCAGTGCAGCAGGGCGGCGCTCTGGTGATGCAGGCGCTGGTCCCGCGCCTCGTTGGCGGGCTGGGCATGGGTGTGCAAAACGGCCTGGATAAGGACGCGCAATGTTTCATCCATAGGGAGCACCACGGGTCCTTCCGGCACGGTGCCAGCGAGGCGGGTGACGGTGAAATGCAGCCAGCAGTGGCAGGCAGGCACGGGGCCGCAGCAGTCGAAGATGGTATTGGCCGGGATGAGCACGCAGGTCTCCGGCTCCAGGGGGATCTCTTGCCCCTGATAGAGCAGGTGGCAGCCGGGCTTGGGATTGTGATAGAAGCGCCAGAAAGGGCTGTCCACGCCCTCATGATTCCAGTCTTCCAAAGCGGCCTGGTATCCGCATTCGTGGATCAAAAAAGCCGACCAGCCAGCCCGCGCGACGGGTGACAGGCTGACGCCCCAGGCGGTGGTGTAATTGAGGTATTTGCGTCTGGCCTGCATGCTTGATCCAAGAATCCGACATGGAAGAATCAAGTTCAAGTGACGATAGCAGGCGGATCCGCCATGCAACCACGCATGATCCGACACATTTTTATAACAATGTGGCACGGCACCGTCGCGTATTATAAGGCATGATTTGGAAGGTCTCCACCACCCTGCTTTTACTGATCCCTGCCCTGCCCTGCGCAGCGGCCCAGGTGGAGTTCAATCGTGACATCCGGCCCATCCTTTCGGACAAGTGCTTTCACTGCCATGGGTTCGACCCCAACACCCGCGAAGCCGACCTGCGTCTGGATGAACGGGAGGCCGCCGTGGCCGACGGGCACATCGTGCCGGGAGATCCGGAAAAGAGCCTGATCCTGCAGCGGGTGATGACCCATGATGCGGATGATGTGATGCCGCCGCCGGAATCCAAGCTGGGCCGCCTAACCGAAAGTGAGATCGCCAAGCTCAAGCAATGGATCCAGGAAGGCGCGGAGTATCAGCAGCACTGGAGCTTCATCGCCCCGGATGCCGCCAGCCTGCCGCGCTGGAAAGCCGGGGCCAAAGAAAGCGGAGCTCGCACACCCATTGACCATCTGGTGGCCGAGAGGCTGAAATCTCGAGGCCTGGCCCTGCAACCGAAGGGCGATGCACACACCTTGATCCGCCGTCTCAGCTTTGACCTCACCGGCCTGCCCCCGAGCCCGGAAGAGGTCGCTGCTTTTACCGGAGAAGATTTGGAAAAGTCCTATGAGGCTGCCATTGACCGCCTGCTGGCCTCTCCCGCATATGGTGAGCGCATGGCGGTGGACTGGCTGGATATGGCGCGGTATGCGGACAGCTACGGCTTCCAGGTGGACCGGGAGCGGGAGGTCTGGATGTGGCGTGACTGGGTGATCCAGGCCTTCAATGACAACCTGCCCTTTGACCAGTTCATCACCTGGCAGGTGGCCGGTGATCTGCTGCCGGAGGCGACCGATGAGCAGATTTTGGCGACGGCTTTTAACCGCCTGCATCAGCAGGAATCTGAGGGCGGCAGTGTGGAGGAAGAGTATCGCATCGAATACGTGGCGGACCGGGTGCAGACCTTTGCCACGGCCTTTCTGGGACTGACCTTTGAGTGCTCGCGCTGCCATGATCATAAGTATGATCCGATCAAGCAGTCGGAGTACTATGGCCTGTCCGCCTTCTTCCAAAACATTGATGAAGCCGGGCTGTATTCCTTTTTCACGCCCTCCGCGCCCACGCCTGCACTGATGCTGATGGACAAGGAGCAAAAGCAGAAAAAGGCGGAGCTGGAAAGGAAGATCCAGGCGCTGGAAAAGAAGCTGGCGGCAACCGACGAGGGCAGTGTCAAAACAACGGAACCGCACGAAACCAAGGAGGGCTTGATCGCGCATTATACCTTTGATGCGCTTGATAAAAATAAGCTGTCGGATTCGCTGAATCCATCTCCTCCTGCTGCCCCTGCCCCGCCACAGGAGGCCTCGAAACCCAAAAGCAAAAAAGCCAAAGAGGAGGCTCCGAAAGTGGCGGACCCGGCGGCGCTTTTGAAAGGCGAAAACAAGCTGGTGGCGGGCAAGCTTGGGAACGCGGTGGAGTTCACAGGGGATGATCCTGTGGACACGCCAGTGGGGAATTTCTCCCGGCATCAGCCTTTCAGCCTGTCGCTGTGGATTCAGACGCCGGATGTGAAAGATCGGGCCGTGGTGCTGCATCGCTCACGCGCCTGGACGGATGCGGCGAGCCGGGGCTACGAGCTGCTGATTGAGGAGGGTAAATTGAAATGGTCGCTCATCCATTTTTGGCCAGGCGATGCCATCTCCATCCGCGCCCAGGAAAGCCTGCCGCTGAAGGAATGGGTGCATGTGGTAGTGACCAATGACGGCAGCAGCCGGGCTGCGGGACTGAAGCTCTACATCAATGGAAAGCTGGCCTCCGTGGATGTCATTCGCGACCACCTGACCAAGAATATCACCGGTGGTGGTGGTGACACCATCAGCCTGGGAGAACGTTCCCGTGACCGGGGTTTTAAAGGCGGCATGGTGGATGATCTGAAGGTGTACAACCGGGATGTGTCGCGGCCATTTGATGCCACCCTTGAGCCGCTGCTGACGGAGCTGCAAGCGGCCCGTGCGGAGCTGACGGCCTTCCATGGCGCGCAAAAGGAGATCATGGTGATGCAGGAGCTGCCGCAGCCGAAGACGGCCTACATTTTAACCCGTGGTGAATATGACAAACGCGGCGATGTGGCCCCGCCGGTGACGCCTGCCTTTCTCTCTCCCTTCCCCAAAGACGCGCCGCTGAACCGCCTGGGTCTGGCGCGCTGGCTCACTGCGCCGGAGCACCCGCTGACGGCGCGCGTGACGGTGAACCGCGTTTGGCAAAGTTTGTTCGGCAGGGGGCTGGTGAAGACGAGCGAAGACTTCGGCAGCCAGGGGGAGAAACCGCTGTATCCGGAGCTGCTGGACTATTTGTCGTTAAGGCTCATTGAGAGCGGCTGGGATCTGAAGGGGCTCATCAAGGAGATCGTCAGCAGCGAGGTCTATCAGCAGCGGAGCATCGCTGATGCGGCCACCATGGCGGATGATCCTGAAAATGCCTGGCTGGCCCGTGGCCCGCGCTTCCGCCTGCCTGCGGAGATGATCCGCGACAACGCCCTGGCCAGCGCCGGGTTGTTAAACATGAAGTTAGGCGGACCACCAGTGAACCCTTATGAACTGACGGAGGCCTTCAAGCCCTTCGAGGTAGCCAAGGATGACAGCGTGCATCGCCGCAGCCTTTACACCACGTGGCGGCGCACCAGTCCGCCGCCTGCGATGGTGGCCTTTGATGCGCCACGAAGAGCCGTCTGCTCCTCAAAACGAGAGCGCACCGACAGTCCCCTCCAGGCGCTGATTCTGCTGAACGGCACGCAGTATGTCGAAGCCGCCCGTGTACTGGGAGAAAAGCTGCACACCGAAAACCAGGGCGACCTGAAGAAGATGATCAACGCCGCCTTCCTGCGCTGCCTCAGCCGCCCGCCGGATGCCGAGGAAATGGACATTTGCACCCGCCTTTATGATGAGCAATTGCAGCACTACCGCACCCATCCCAACGAAACCGCCGCCCTGCTAAAAACCGGGAATGCGCAAACCACGACGGCTCCATCGGCTGAGCTGGCTGCGGCGACGGTGCTGGCGCAGGCTTTGCTTAATCACGACGCGGCGGTGGTGAAGAGGTGAGATGAAGTTTATTGAACAGGATGAAACGAACTTCCATTACCCAGACACTCGACGGCCCTCTTCAAGAAGAAGGTTATAAGCTGATGGCAGCCGTGTTTGAAGTCCACAATGAGATCGGTGGAGGCCTCAGCGAGGAGGTTTACCAGGAAAGCCTGCAACATGAGCTTGAAAGCCGTTTGATCCCTTACCAGGCCAGGCCGGAGCTTGAGATCCATTACAAAGGGCTAAAGCTCAACCAGCGCTATACCCCCGACTTCTATGTCTATGGGGCGATTGTGGTGGAGCTGAAGGCGGTCTATCAACTGCTGCCGGAGCACGAAGCCCAGATTTTTAACTACATGCGGCTGACGCAGAAACGGGTGGGATATCTGATCAACATGGCGGCCATCAAGAAGGTGGAGTGGCGCAGGTATGTGATGTGAAGAAGCCAAAATTTAAACCACTAATGGTCACTAATGAACACTAATTTAGATACACCAACCGCCGGCATGAATTCCTCTCTCTCCCGGCGCAGTTTGCTCAACCGTTTTGGCATGGGGCTGGGCGGGGTGGCGCTGGCGGAGATGCTGGCCAGGGAGCAGGCGAAGGCGGCGGATGCGGGCATCCTGGGTGCACCGCATGTTCCGGCGAAGGCGAAGCGGATCATTTATCTTTTTATGTCCGGCGGGCCGTCGCATCTGGACCTCTATGATTACAAACCGCTGCTGAACCAGCGCCACGGGGAGCAGCTTCCAGACAGTGTGAGGGGCAGCCAAAGGCTGACAGGCATGTCCGGTAACCAGAGCTCCATTCCCATGGTGGGCTCGCCCTTCAAGTTTACGCAGCACGGCCAGGCGGGCGGCTGGTACAGTGAGCTGCTGCCGCACACGGCCAGCATCGCGGATGACATCTGCGTGGTGCGCTCCATGTTTACGGAGAGCATCAACCATGGCCCGGGCGTAACATTTTTTCAAACGGGCTCGCAGATCGCCGGACGGCCGAGCATGGGCTCCTGGCTCAGTTATGGACTGGGGGCGCAGAATGAAAACCTGCCGGGATTCACCGTGCTCATCACCAAGGACAAGCGCGGCCAGCCGCTGGGCGCGCACCTGTGGGGAAGCGGCTTTCTACCGACGAAGCACCAGGGCGTGCTCTTCCGTGCGGCCAAGGATCCGGTGCTCTATCTGGGCAACCCGGAAGGCGTGAGCCCAGGCAGCCGCCGCCTGATGCTGGACCGGCTGAAGGAGCTGCACGAGCACCAGTTCGCCGGCACGCCGGATGCGGAGATTTCCAGCCGCATTGACCACTATGAAATGGCCTACCGGATGCAGAGCAGCATCCCGGAGGCGACCACCATTGAGGATGAACCGCAGCATGTTCTGGACATGTATGGCGAGGATGTGAAGACGCCCGGCACCTTTGCAGCCAACTGTCTGCAGGCCCGACGACTGGCCGAGCGCGGGGTGCGTTTCATCCAGCTTTATCACCAGGACTGGGACCACCACGGCGGCCTGCCGGGAAACATCCCCAAGCTGGCCAAAGAGACCGACCAGGCCTCCGCTGCGCTCATCAAGGATCTCAAACAGCGCGGCCTGCTGGATGACACCCTCGTCGTCTGGGGCGGCGAGTTTGGCCGAACCAATTATTGTCAGGGGAAAATCAGCGCCAACTTTGGCCGCGATCATCATCCCCGCTGCTTCACCGCGTGGATGGCGGGCGGCGGCATCAAGCCCGGCGCGGTCTATGGTGAGACGGATGAATTTGGCTACAACATCGCCAAGGACGGAGTTCACATCCATGACTTCCACGCCACGCTCCTGCACCTGCTCGGTATTGACCACGAAAGGCTGACCTACAAGTTCCAGGGCCGCCGCTACCGGCTGACGGATGTGCATGGCCATGTGGTGAAAGGCCTGCTGGCGTGATGGATCACAGCAGGTCTTCCCAGGGCATGTGCGTGAGGAGCCAGTAGGAGAGGCGCTTCTGCAAAGGAGCCTCAGGATCGCGGTAATGTTTCACACCATCAGCGCCGGTCCAGCACAGGCGGCCGTTTTCCTCACAGGTCAGATGCCAGCAATTGACCTCGTCAAAATCCTCCAACAAATAGTCCTTTAGACGAGCCGCAAAGGCAGGGCTGTCAATGATCACGCCGGTCTCTGTATTGATGTATTTGGACCGTGGATCCATGTTGTAAGAGCCGATGAAGGACACCCGGTCATCCACCACCATGCCTTTGGTATGCATGCCCAGCGGGGTCATTTTGGATGAATGAATGTACTTTTCACGGACAGGGGCGCGGGCATTCAGCTCATAGAGAGAGGCCCCGGTGTCCAGTACATCTCTACGGCGGTTGGCGATGCCGGACATGGCGATGAGCCCGTCAATGGAGGCCAGTGAATTGGTCAGCAGGCTCACCTTCACTCCGCGTCGGCCGATCTGACCAAACAGCTCCAAGACTTCCTCCTGGGGGATGAGGTAGGCTGCATGCATCACCACCTCCTTTTGCGCCCCGGCCAGGGCGGACTCCTTCGTGCGCCAGGTGGGGGACGGCACCTTGCCCCGCCGCAGCATGCGTTCTGGCGGATCGGCAACGAATTCATAGTCCGCCCAGATCATGCGCCCGGACAGCTCCTGCAACAGTTTGAATGCATCCGCACTGGTCATGGACTTTGGATAGGGATAGCCTTTTTTGAGGGAGAGTATCCACTTCTTCCGGGAGGTTGTTTCACGGAGATCGTCCAGGTCGTCGCGTTCGTCGTCGGTGATTTTTGTCTTGTCCGCCTTTCGGGTCAGTGGAGAGTCCCAATAGAGCTGGAAGGACCTGGCCGCATCCTGGACCACGGGGCCTTTCGCGATGAAGTCCAGGTCTCTCATGTTGTGCTTTGAATCCGCACCAAAATACCCGTCTGCAAGATTTCGCCCGCCACCAATGAAGAGCGTGTTGTCGGCCACAAGAATCTTATTGTGCATGCGGCTTTGCATGCGGTCCACCTCACCAAGCACTGGGATGGGATTGCCAGCAAAAATGCCTTTTAAAGCCGTCATTGGATTGAAAAAGGCGACCTCTATATTCGGATGCGAAGCCAGCGCCCCAGATCGCACCTCCCACTGCGCCCCTTTGGTAATATCCAGCAGGATCCGCACCTTCACGCCCCGGTCTGCCGCCGCCAGCAGGCGCGCCGCAAACACGGTTCCTGTCACATCATCAGCCCAGATAAAATATTGAAAATCCAGGGATGTTTGCGCCGTCTCCACGGCAGCCAGCCGAGCCAGAAACGCTTCCTTCCCATCCGCCAGAATTTCAAAACTGGAGGTGCCTCGGCGGTGCACCGTGCGCTGATTTACCCTTTGAGCAACGGCCTTATCAGACACCAGTCCCACCGTGGGAACGGCGGCGGCTTCCATAGGCGCAAGTTGTGTGCATGAAGCTCCGGTAATGCAAAACATAGTGCCAAGCAAAAACCGGTGGATCATTTTCATAGATGAGCTATTTCGAAATCGACATAAGTTTCAAAACTGGCTGTATGTGATCATGCAAAAAAGCGAATGTCGTCCAGCCCCTGTCGGCGCGTGTCTGTCCCACTTTGAGCATTTTGCGGCTGATTCTGATACGATTGTCAGGCTTCGTTGAATTTGCCCGGAAACCCTGCGTATAAGCTCGATGACGCGCTCCTCTCATTGGAAATGGTGGATCACCGGCCTGCTTTTGCTCGCCACGACGATCAATTATATGGATCGCGTCACGCTGGCGAATGCCTCCGTTCGCGTGACGGAGGAGTTCGGCCTCAGTGAAAGGCAATACGGCAATCTCGAGCTCGCCTTTGGCTGGGCCTTCGCCGCAGGCTCGCTGGTCTTTGGTTTCCTGGCGGACCGCATCCGCATCTACTGGCTGTATCCCCTGGTCCTGGCAGGCTGGTCCGTGATGGGCATGGCCTCCGGCTGGACACAGGACTACAACGGGCTGCTCATCTGCCGCACGCTGCTGGGTTTCTTCGAGGCCGGGCACTGGCCCTGTGCGCTGAAGACCACCTTTGCCGTGCTGAATGAAAAGGAGCGCACGATGGGCAACAGCATCCTGCAAAGCGGGGCCTCCATTGGTGCCATCATCACGCCCCAGGTGATGAAGCTGCTGATGACGGACGACCTCGGCTCGTGGCGGTATGCCTTCATCGTCGTGGGCGCGTCCGGCCTGCTCTGGGTGGTGGCCTGGTTCATCATGCTGCGTCCGCGTGATCTGGAAGCGCCGGTGCGCAAGACCCTCACGCCGCCGGCGAAGCTCTGGAGCATCCTAATCAGCCCCAGCTTCTGGGCGCTGGCCCTGCTCATCACCGGCACGCAGACGGTCTGGCACATGTATCGCGTGTGGATGATGAAGTTTCTGCAAACCGGGCGCGGGTATGCCGAAAGCGAGGCGCTGAATTTTAACTCCGCGTACTACATCTCCACCGATGTGGGCTGCGTACTGGCAGGCGTGGCCTCGCTCTGGCTGGTGCGCCGGTTTGCCTTCACTGCGCATCAGTCCCGACGCTGGGTATATGCCGCCGCCTGCTGCCTGACCTCTCTCAGCGTGGCGCTGCCTTTTCTCGGCCAGGGCTGGATGCTGCTGGGCGTGCTGCTGCTCATCGGGGCCGGAGCACTGGCGCTTTTCCCCTGCTACTACAGCTTTGTGCAGGAGCTGTCCGAGCTGCACGTCGGCATGATCACCGGCCTGCTCAGCATGTGGGTGTGGGCGGTGACATCGCCCCTGCATACGGTCTTCGGCATGCTGGCAGATAACACGGGATCCTATGACATTGGCCTGGTCATCGCCGGCCTGGCACCGTGGATCGGCGTCATCGCCATGAAGCTGCTGTGGCGGCCGCAAGCGAGCCTGGCGTGAGGCGTCTGGCTACCACTTGAGGCTCGTCACCGGCACGCGCGTTTCATTGTGATGCGAGTTCACAATCTGGCCGTCCTTCAGATGCAGCACGCGGTCCGCCATGCCGGCCATGTCGGCATTGTGGGTGATGATGACGGTCAGGGTGCCCAGCTCGCGGTTGATGCGCTCCACGGCCTCCAGCACGGCGATGCCCGTATTCACATCCAGCGCGCCTGTCGGTTCATCGCATAACAGCACCTCCGGTTTTTTGGCAATGGCCCGCGCAATGGCCACGCGCTGCTGCTCGCCGCCACTAAGCTGGCTGGGAAAGTGGTCCATGCGGTGCTCCAGGTTCACCAGTGCCAGCGCCTCTTCCGGCTTCATCGGATCGCGTGAGATGTCGGTGATCAGCGCCACATTTTCCCGCGCGGTGAGGCTGGGGATGAGGTTGTAAAACTGGAAAACGAAGCCCACGCAGTTGCGCCGGAAAAGCGTCAGCGTGCGCTCATCCCCGCCGCCCAGGTCCCAACCCTTGTATTTGAGCTGGCCGCTGGTCGGCGTATCCAGCCCGCCGAGGATATTGAGGAGTGTGGACTTGCCGCTGCCGGAGGCTCCCAGCAGCACGACCAGCTCACTGGAGTGAAACTGGATGTCCACCCCGTCCAGCGCCACCACGTCCAGCTCTCCGGTATGGTACACCTTTCGTAGGCCACGGGCCTCGAAGATGGTAGCGGAGGCAGGGTGCATGGGGAGGCAGTTTACAGTATGCCGTGTTCGGTTTTCAGTTTTCCGTGTTCGGTCTTCAGCTCCGAAGTGGGGACTCTGGAGACTGAAAACTGCATACTGAACACCGGTATCAATGACACCCGCAGCCGGTGCCGCAACCGGCCTGGCCGAAGACTTCATCGTGGGTAGGGACGCGGCCTTTTTCGAGGGTCTTGGTGATGAAGCCGTTCACTTTGTTGGCCACATCCTGCAGCAGATCCTGCGCGGCCATGAAGCTCTGGATGGTGTCATTGCCATCGGCCTGCTCCTGCAGGGACTGGAAGCGGCTGACTTCCTCAGGCTCCATTTCTGCACCGCTGCGGTGGCGCTGCTCCAGGCTGCGGCCCAGGGTCATCACATCGCGATAAAGCTCCACCGCCTTTTCATCGGCCAGGAAAGTTTCCGCGTTGCTGCGTGCGGACTGCACTTCAGGATCGGCGGCGATGGCGGCACAGAGAGCTTCAATTTTGGAGGCGATGGCGGGGGCGATGGCTGCGTTCATGGAGGGGCAGGCTAGCGTTTAAAAAGGAAATTGTCGAATGCCGGATTGGGTGTTTGTCAGAAAAGGAACGCCCCGGCGGCGCTAACTGGATGGCTGCAGGCCTCATTTCTTTTCGCCGCCCGCCTCGATGAATGCCAGCAGATCCAGGATCTGCTCAAGCTTCAGGCTGTTCAGCAGCCCGGCAGGCATCGGGGAGGCTTCGGTGATTTGCCGCTCACGGATCATGCTTTTCCCCACCTCCACCATCTCCGGGCTCAGCGGGTTCGGTTTCAAAATGACCCGCTCGTCATCCTCGCTTTCCAGGCTGCCGGTGACCTGGCTTCCATCCTGGCGGGTGACGGTGATATAGCGGAATTTTTCATCCACCACCTTGGATGGATTGAGGATGTGATCCAGCAGGTCGCGACGGCTGAACCGTGCCGATACATTCACCAGCTCCGGTCCAAACAAGCCCGCAGGCAGGCTGCGGTCCGGGCTCATCTGATGGCAGAAAACACACTGAGCCGTGATCGCCGCCGCCCTGCCGTTTTCAAACGAACGGCCTTTACCAACCTGATCGAGCTTGCCCTCCAGGTCCTCCATCTTCCACACCTTATAGGTATGACCCGGCATGGCATGTGGGGCCAGGGCCACCGGCTTCGGCGGGTGGATGTGTGCGGCCAGGGCTGCCACATCCTCCGCGCTCATGGTCGCCGCCATCTCGCTGCGGGTGTCCTGGAGAGTTTTGAAAAATGTGCTGGCTCCGTTCATCTTCTCTGCACGGTTCAGCGCCTCAAACATCACGCGCCGGGATTCCAACGTCCATCCCTCTGTCAAGTAGCGCAGGTGCAGCGGGTAAAAGAGCAGGTCCTCGCTCGTCGTCACTTCCTGCAAGAGCGGCAGGGTCTTGGCGATCACCTGCGGCGACTTCAGCGCGATTAGCAAGCGGCAGAGTTCGCGGTTCAAAGGCACCCGGGTCATTGGTTGCGGATACAAGGCTTCTAGCATCGCCAGCAGCGCGCTTCGTTGCTCTTCCGAGGGCGGCCCATGCCGCGCCATGTTGACCGCCATCACTCGCAGAAAAGCAAGTTGCTGCTCAGCATCCAGGCGCTGCCAGTCCATGGACAAAAGGCGGGAATAAATCTGCGGCTGCACCGTCCCCTCCCCTGCCCTGGTCAAGGCCAGACAGCCCAGGAGGGAACGCCAGCCGGTGGGTTCGCCGAGGATCTGTTTTTGCCAAAGCCGCACAGGCAGCCGCTCCAGCGCCACGCGTGCGGCCCAGCGGATGTGCCGGTCAGCGTGGTCCAGATTTGACAGCGCCAGCCGCAGGGCCTGCTTTTCATCCGCCAACTCTCCCGTGTGCAAAGTTTCCAGTTCATGCCGCAGGTTGCGCAGCTCTTTGCCAGCATCCATTTTTCCCTTTCCGCCAGCCACGTCAGCCTTGCCTTTCCACGTCACACGGTAGAGGCCGCTCTGCGTGCCGCGCCCGCCGGTGGTGAACCACATCGCACCGTCTGGGCCGATACAGCCGTCCGTTACATTCAGCGGACGCCCGGTGACGAAGGATTCAAAAGTCCCCGCATAGCTCGCGCCCTGCGCTTTCATGTCCACGGCGATGATCCGTCCATAGGACCAGTCGCAGATGAACAGTGTTTCCTGATATCTGGCCGGGAAGCTGGCTCCATAACCAAAGAACACGGCGGTGGGCGATGCCAGGCCGATGTCCACCACGCTGGGCAGCGTGTCCACATACCCGGCAGGCAGCCGCCCGGTGCCGCGCCGCCAGCCAAAGTCCGCGCCGCTAACCACATGCAGCACACGGTTAGGCATGTACCAGGGCGCACCCACATCGCGCTCCATGTCGGCATCAAAGGTGAAAAGCTCACCCTCCTTGTTGAAGGCAATGTCCAGCGGATTGCGCAGACCGCCGGCCATGATGCGGATGTCGCTGCCATCCGGAGCCACCCGCATGATATAGCCAGCAGGCATCTCCACCGTGCCGTCAAACATGGTGCCATCCCAGGGGTTCGGCAGGACCTGGTCCCAGGCATAATGATGCAGCGGTGACTTTTCCGCGATGGGACTGGGCAGCAGCACATTGTTCCCGCAGGCCAGCCACAGATGGCCGTCCGGGCCTAACTTCAAGTGATTCCTCCCATGCCCGACTCCGCCTTCGGTATGGACCAGCTCCTTTACCTCATCCAGGCTGCCATCCCCGTCCCTATCCGCCAGGCGATAGAGCCCCTTGCTGTCATTGGCATGCGCATACAAGGCACCGTGGGCATACAGCAGACCCCGGCATTCTTCCAGGTTCTCATTGATGACCTCCATGCGATCCGTCGCCATGTCCCACCGCAGCAGGCCCTTTTTCTCCCTGGCCAGCGTGATGCGTCCCTGCGGATCAAAAGCCATGGCCACCCACGAATCCTCATCCGCCCCGGCGGAGCGCATCAGCTCCACTTGAAATCCCTCCGGCACGGTAAACCCTCCCGCATCCGTGGCCTGGCTCTGCCGGTCCCGTTTGGCAAGCTGCCAGCTATTGTAGGCATCGAAGGTCTTTTTGAAATCAAAGGGATTCTTCGCCGGATCTGCATCCACCGCGCCCAAGGAGACCGGCTTCCCCGCCGTACCGGTCCAGGCACCATCCGTCACCACCCACTGCTTGCGCGCCAGATCCCCGTTCAGCTCCAGCAGCGCCGCCACCCGCAGCCGCACGCTTTTGAAGCAAAGTTCGTTCGTCCCCTCACGGATGAAAGCGGTCACATCCAGGCTTTTGGCAGGCTCTCCCTCCTCCGTCCTCACTGTGCCCACCACGCGATCATTCAGCAGCACCTCCGTCTCCGTTCCTGCCGCCACCAGCAGGATGGCCTTCAAAAGCCTGCCTTCTTGCACAAAGGAACGCTCAATGCCGCCCCCGGCCTCCGCCCCGATCCAGACCGGCACCGGAGGCTGGTTGGCCAGCTGCGCATGCAGACTGCCCAGGGCGGTAACGGATAAAACGGCAAGGAGTCTCCAGAACATCATGCCATACCTACGCTCACTTTCAGGCATTTCGCTCAGCCTGCCAACACTGGTAAAAACGTTTTCTCTCACTGCCATCCCATCGTTGCCAGTGATTTTACATCACTTCCACGACAGTGCCTTGTTCGCACCACTATTGCGGAAATAAACCTCAATGAGGAAGTGATCCCAAGCTGGAAGAACTCAATCCTTTGGACGCAGGTCATAGCAGACCAGCTTCTCCCGCTGACGGACGATGAGGCGGCCGTTGCTGAGGGCCGGGGACGTGCACCCCATGCCTTCGACCTTGGCGCGGGCGAGCTGCTGGTAAGCCCCGGGCTGGGCCTTCACCATACGCAGGTGGCTGCCGTTGTTTTCATACACGATGAGCTTGCCATCGGCGATGATGGGGGAGGTGATGGTGCTGTTGACCTCGTTTTCCAGCCAGGTCACCTTGCCGGTGGCCAGTTCCACGCACTGGTGCTTGCCACCGCAGGTCAGATAGACATGGTCGTCATGGATGATGGGGCTGCCGCTGTAGCGCACGGTTTCCCAAAAATGGGACCAGGCGGCTTTGGGGGCGGCATCTTTGACATGCTGGTAAGCACGCAGGCCGACATCCTTGGCACCGCTGTAAATGACCAGCCAGTCCCCCTGGGTGACGGGGGTGGACTGGCCGCCGCCTTCGACATTCCAGAGCACTTTTCCATCCTTGGGAGACAGGCCGTAGAGGGTTTTGGAGCCAACAACGAGAAGCACGGGATCGCCTGATTCAGGCGTCCAGAGGACCGGGCTGCCAGTGTTGCCGCTGGCGTCTTTCTGCTCCCAGAGGATCTTGCCATCCGCTGTGGAAAAGGCCTGGGCACGGCCGGCGGCCATGTAAACGGTGTCTCCGACCACCAGAGGTGAGGCGGCAGGGCCGCCGGAGGGAAGCGGTGCTTTCCAGAGCATCTTGCCATCCTTTTGGTTCAGGCAATAAAGGTGGGTGCTGCCGGCGGCATAGACTTTTTCATCCACCACGGCGGCGGTGCTGCTGGAGCTGCGGCCGGTAGGCTTGCCTTCGGCCTCAAACTTCCAAACTTCCTTGCCAGTGTTCACATCCAGGCAGACGACGACATCCTTGGCCACCTTGATGGTATTGGGCACGGCGACCATGAGCTTGTCCTTCACCGGCTGGGAGAAATTTTCATCCTCCATCCACTGCTTGAAGGCGTCCAGATTGGCGAAGGGCTTGTTCTGGCGTTTGGAGACGCGGGCGAGTTCCTCCAAAGGGAGGGCGGACTTGCCGGCTTTGAAGCGGGATTCGGCCCATTTGCCGAGGCTGAGATCTTCTTTTTTGCTGAGGTTTTCTTTGCGCCATGCGGCCAGCCATTCATCCAGCTTGGCCCCGCGCATGGCGGGCATGGAGAGGCGGTCGGCCTCCATCTTTTTGGCCAGTTCCGGGGAGGTGCCGCGATAGTTCATCTGCTGCATGACCTCGGAATCAATTTCCCGCTGCTCGGAGGGCACCTTGTCATGCCAGACGACGGAGATAAAAGCCTGCTCACCGGCCACAACGGGGCTGCCGTGGCCCCCCAGGTGGTCGCTGGGGATGAAGTCGCTTTCCCAGACTTTCGTCAGCCCTTCTTCAGGGAAGCTTTCGGCGATGGGGGTGGTATCGGTGGAGACGCCGTCACGGGCGGGTCCGCGCCATTGGGGCCAGTCGGCCAGGGCGGTGGAGAGGGAGAGCAGGGTCAGGGTGGAAACGAGGCGCATAAGGTTAAGCGGAAAACGAATGTGCATGCAGACGCCTTTCAATCCCCTGCTGAATGAGGCATGATGCAGGATATGAAGGTTCTCGTCGTCTTGCTCATCTTCAGCCTGCCCTGCTGGCTGGCGGCGCATCCGGCCGATGTCACGCCTTTGCGGGTGAAGGTGGAGCGGCAGGAATTGGAGTTTCGGTTTACTATCAGCCTTTATACCCTGGCCAAGATGCTGCAACAGGACTTCCAGACGGGGCAAAGACCGGGTGCGGCGGAACTGGAAGCGCTGCGCCCGGCGCTGGAAGGGTTTCTCCGCAAGCATGTTCTGCTGCGCATTAACAACCAACCCGTGAGGCTGGGTGAGAGCACGAAGATAGAGCCGCTTTGGCCTCTGGGAACAGGGCTCCAAACAAATGATACATACCTGTCTGTAGATATCACTTTTGTGCTCGCTTGGCCGGAAGTCATTGGGAATGTTTGGCTGGAATTCACCGGTTTTCCGGAGTTGGGCGAGCTGGCGACGCTGCAGACGACTTATGAGCAGGGTGAGCTGCGGATGCAGGTGCCCTTCAGCCCTTTTGAGCCGGATTATCTTTATGATACGGGTTTTGCTGTGGAGGGCGTTTTTGCCGGTTTGCCCAAGGATGTGCCATCTCAGAATAGACCCACCTGGGAATCGAGGGCGATTCCGTGGGTGAACTTATTTCTGGCGTTTATCATCCTGAGCCCTTTGCTCCACATCTTTCGAAAGCCAAGGAAAGGCGGGGAGAGCTGAGCACCGTTAGGTTGACAAAGCGCCTACGTCTGGCCGAATACACCCCCCCACATGAGAGTCCCAACCTGCCTCTTCGCCCTGTTGTCTTTTAATCTCGCTGTCCAGGCGGCCACCTCGGAGCACGATGTCGTGATCTATGGCGGCACCTGCGCTGCCATCACCTCCGCTGTACAGGTGAAAAAGATGGGCAAATCCGTCATCATCGTCAGTCCTGACAAGCATCTGGGCGGCCTCAGCAGTGGCGGCCTCGGTTATACGGATACGGGTAACAAAGCCGTCATCGGCGGCCTGTCCCGCGAGTTTTACCACCGCATCTTCATGCACTACCAGAAGGATGAATCCTGGGTGCAGCAAAAGAAGGATGAATACGGCAACAAGGGCCAGGGCACCCCGGCGATGGACGGCGAAAACCGGACCATGTGGATCTTTGAACCGAGCGCGGCGGAAAAAATCTTTGAGGCCTGGATCAAGGAAAATGACATCACCGTGGTCCGCGATGCCTGGTTGGACCGCGCCAAAGGCGTCAAGAAGGAAGGCGACAAGATCGTCGCCATCACCACTCTGGATGGCAACACGTATGCCGGGAAGATGTTCATTGATACGACCTATGAAGGTGACCTGATGGCCGCAGCCGGAGTGGACTATCATGTCGGTCGCGAAGCCAACAGCGTGTATGGCGAGGAGCACAATGGCGTGCAGGTAGGCATCCTGCATCACCATCACCACTTTGGTGACATGAAGATGAGCCCGTATAAAATCCCGGGCGATCCGAAAAGCGGCGTGCTGGCACGCATCAGCACGGAGCCTCCCGGCAACAAGGGCGAAGGCGACAAGCGCGTGCAGGCCTATTGCTTCCGCTCCTGCTATACGAACGATCCCTCCAACCGCATCCCCTTCCCGAAGCCAGAAGGTTATGATGCCAGTCAGTATGAACTGCTGCTGCGCGTCTTGCAGACCGGCTGGGACGGTTTCTTCAACAAGTTTGACCCTGTGCCGAACCACAAGACGGATACCAACAACCACGGTCCCTTCAGCTTTGATAACATCGGCTATAACTATGATTACCCGGAGGCCAGCTATGAGCGCCGCAAAGAAATCATCGAAGAGCATCGCATCTACCAGCAGGGTCTGATGTGGTTCGTGGCCAATGACCCGCGCGTGCCGAAAAAGCTCCAGGAGGAACTGAACACCTGGGGCCTGCCGAAGGATGAATTCACGGACAATGGCAACTGGTCCCACCAGCTTTACATCCGCGAGGCGCGCCGCATGATCGGCCACTTTGTGATGACGGAAAACGAGCTGCGCAAAATGAAGCCCACTCCGGATTCCGTCGGCATGGGCAGCTACACCATTGATAGCCACAACGTGCAGCGCTACATCACCCCGGAAGGCCATGTGCAGAATGAAGGCGACATCGGCGTGAGCACCAACGGTCCGTATGCCATCGCCTATGGCTCCCTCGTTCCAAAAGAAGGCCAGGGCTCCAACCTGCTGGTGCCGGTGGCCATGTCCGCCAGCCACATCGCTTATGGTTCCATCCGCATGGAGCCGGTGTTCATGATCCTGGGCCAGTCCGCCGCCAGCGCTGCCGTCATCGCGATTGATGACGGCCTGGCCGTGCAGAAGGTCCCCTATGCCAAGCTGCGTGAGCAACTGGTGAAGGACGGCCAGATCCTGGAATACAGCGGTCCTAGCAGCTCACGCGGCGTGGACCCGAAAAGCATGAAGGGCATCGTCATTGACGACACCCAGGCGATCAAAACCGGCAGCTGGGCTCGCGGTGCCGCCGCCAAGAAATTCATCAGCGACGGTTACAGCCACGATGGCAATACCGGCAAGGGCCAGAGCAGCGCCACCTTCCGCGCCCAGCTTCCGAAAGCCGGCAAGTATGAGGTGATCCTCGCCTATGCACCCAATAACAACCGCGCCAGCAATGTGCCCGTGACCATCAAGTACCAGGGCGGAGAGGCCAAGGTGACGGTGAACCAGAAGAAAGACGTGGATGTGGACGGCCTGGGGGTTTCCCTGGGCACCTTCGAATTCGGCGCAGACTCTGAGGTCATCATCAGCACTGAAGGCACCGACGGTTACGTCGTCGTGGACGGCGTGCAGTGGATCGCCAAGTAACTGTCATCGCACTCGACGTAGCAAAGCCCGGCTGAAAAGCCGGGCTTTTTATGGGTCATTTTCGGTGACTTCTTCCCCCGTCCTCCCGGCTGCCGCCGGGTTTCACGTCGGCTGTCCTTCATAACGATGACGCCCTCAATGAAAACGCAGTGCCAAAGCCTTATCAAACAGGCTTCGGCTCCATCACCTCTCTCCTGATCCAACGCTCGATCTTTAACTTCCCAAAAAACGCAGGGAATGTGAGATTCTCGAATCTGAGGATTCGAGCAGTTTGCCAGCAAGTTTGTCTGTTGTAGGCGCGACTCTCGAAACGTATTGTTTTCCAGCATGAAACCTCTTTTCCGTCTTTTTATCTGCGCCAGCCTTGCCTTCATGACCGTCAGTGCCCAGCAGGAGGGCAGGATCAATGACAAGGAGCTGCGGGCCTGGGCGGACAACGGGGATGCGGATTCCCAGTTTGAACTGGGTCTGCGTCTGCTGACGGGCGAGGGGCTGGTGAAGAACGAAACCGAAGGGGTGGCCTGGGTGGAAAAGGCCGCCAATCAAAAGCATCTGCGTGCCCAGTTCATCATGGGCTCCATTTATGAAGACGGCATGGGGGTGAAGCAAAACGATGCAACCGCCTTTGATTGGTATCGCAAATCCGCTGAAAACGGCTTTGCACCCGCGCAGCACGCCGTCGCCATGGCTTATGACCTGGGAAAAGGCGTCAAGCTGAACGCTGAGAAGGCGACGGAGTGGCTGGAGAAATCCGCCGAGCAAAACCATGCGCCAGCCCAGACCGCGCTGGCCGCCAAGTATGAACGGGGTGTGGGCACGGACAAAAGCCCGGCCAAGGCCGCCCTTTTCTACCTGCGCGCCGCCCAGCAGGACTTCGTGCCGGCAATGAGCCGCCTGGCCAACCTCTATTACACGGGTATCGGGGTGCCGGTGGATTTCCGCCGTGCGGGTGCCTGGTATCAGCGGGCGGCCCGGAGTGAAGATCCGTGGGCAGCCAACAATCTGGCGTGGTTCCTTTCCACCTGCCCGGATGAAAGCCTGCACAATGGCGAACAGGCCGTGCAACTGGCTTCCCGCGCACTGCGCATCATGGATGAGGCAGGCGAGGAACAGCGGTACGAGATGATTGATACCAAAGCCGCCTGCCTGGCACGCAACGGCGAATATCTGGAAGCGGTCCTTTGGCAGAAAAAAGCCCTGGCACTGCTGCCTGAGGACAAGGATCTGCCACCAGAAGAACGTCAAAGCCTGGAAACCGAATTCAAGGCCCGCCTGAAGCTCTACCAAAAACAGACTCCCTATACCGAGGCCGAGCCACAGAGCAGCGAGGATGGTGCTCCCCTGCCCCAGGACACTATCTTGCAGGAGGAAGGCGTCCCAGGCGGCACACCGGCGAAGCCGAAGAACAGCAAGGGCAAAGGACGCGGCACCGTGGTCTGAAAAGGCACCTGCCGCTATCTCTCATAGTCTATCCCCTCAAACACCGCCCCGCCCAGCAGCCGCTCCCCTTCGTAAAGGGCGCAGATCTGGCCGGGGGTGAGAGCACGCTGCGGCTCAGAATAGACGAGCTCCGCCCGCCCGCCCCCCAGGGGAGTGAAGACTGCATCGCCCGCCGGACAGCGATATCGCGGCTGCGCCTGCAGTGTCCGTGCCGTATCCAACGGCAACCCGGTGGCAGACAGCCCGGTCAGCGTGCAGCGGCGTGCCCAAAGCAGCGGTGTATCCGGGCGCTCGATGGCGATGACCAGTTCATTCGCCTCGTGCCGCTTGGCCACCACCACATAGGCCTGTTTATACAGATTGCTGGCCACGCCGATGCCCTTGCGTTGACCCAGGGTATATAAATGCAGCCCTTTATGCTGGCCCAGTACCTTGCCTTCCAGGTTCACAATTGGGCCCGGTTTGTCCTCGACAAAAGTGCGCAGGAAATCCTCCATTTTCACCTCACCAATGAAGCAGATGCCCTGGCTGTCCTTCTTGTCCGCCGTCTTCAGCCCCAGCTTCCGCGCCTGTTCCCGCAGCTCGGGTTTTAAAAGATGGCCGATTGGGAAACGGGCGATTTCCACCTGCTCCGGTTTCATCATCGCCAGGAAATAGGACTGGTCCTTGTTGCTGTCGGCACCGCGCAGGATGGATGAACCATTGCCTTTCCGGGCATAATGACCCGTGGCGATGGCGTCAAATCCGCGCTCCTTGGCCCAATCCCACAGCACCCCGAATTTCATCTCACGGTTGCACATCACATCGGGGTTCGGCGTGATGCCGTCCTGGTATCCTTCCAACAGGTATTTCACCACCCGCTCCCGGTATTCGCGCATGAGGTTCACTACATGGAACTCAATGCCGAGCTGGACTGCCACCGCCTTTGCATCCACGATGTCCTCCTCCCAGGGGCAATGGCCGATGATGTTCTCCTCATTGATCCAGTTCTTCATGTAGGCCCCCACCACTTCATGCCCCTCCTGCACCAGCAGCGCCGTTGCGACGCTGCTGTCCACCCCTCCGGACATGGCTGCCAAAATCTTCATGGGCCTACTTCGCATACGTCGCAGGCAGGCTCAAACCTCAAAACAGAGTTCCTTTGAAGCGCCACTTCTTGTTTGCAGTTCTTTATAATTACCATAAATTAGCCAATCATGATGCGCTGCCTATTTCTCTGCCTCCTGCTGCTCAGCCTTTTGCCAGGCCTGGGTGTTTATGCACAGACAGTGCTGACCACCGCTACGGCGCATGAGCAGATCCGCAGCATCATTGACAAATACGAAAACACCGTCCGCGCCAACACCCAAAAAATCATCGCGGCGACGACGGAAGAGGAAAAGGCCCGATACCGCTCCTCGGTGCCCAGTGCCGCGCCTTATGCCAGCCAGGTGCTGGCAGTCGTTCAAGCGCATCCGACAGATCCGGGCAGCGTCACAGGTGTCACCTGGCTCATCACCCAGGCAGCGGCCTTCCCAGAGTCGGAAACCGCCCTTGAACTGCTGGCCACCACCCATTCCGCCAGTGCCGGCATCGCCCCGGCAGTCAAAGCCCTGGAATTCCGCCCGCTGGAAAAGGCCGGTCCCATCCTGGAGACGATCCGCCAGAAAAACCCGCATTCTGAGGAAAAAGCCGCCGCCTTGTATGCCCTGGGCATGCTGCACTTCCGGCGTTTTGACGCCGCCCTCAGCCCGGCCGAGGCAGAAGTTTCCAAACAGATCTCCATGGACTGTTTTCAGGAAATCATCGCCAGTTACGGCGACGTGAAAATCCAGGGTTTCCCCATTGCCGACCAGGCCGGGCGGATGCTTTTTGAGATGAGCAGCCTCTCCGTGGGCAGCATCACACCGGAGATTGAAGGCACAGATCTGGACGGCCAGACCTTTAAACTGAGCGACTATCGCGGGCAGCATGTCGTGCTGGTTTTCTGGGGCGGCTGGTGCCACGCCTGCCACGGTCTGCTACCGCAGGTGAACCAGTTCGTCACCGAGATGAAGACGGCTGGCAAACCGGTCACCGTGCTCGGCATCAATACCGACATCCCGGACGAGGCCAAAAAAGCATGCACCGACTACCAGGTGAATTTCCGCAACTGGTCCGATGGCACCACCTCCGGCCCCATCACCAGTCTTTTTAATCTTCGGAATTTCCCCACGCTTTACCTGATCGGCCCGGATGGGAAAATTTTGCTCAAACAGACGGGCCTGGAAGCCATTCGGGAAAAATTGAAAGCGCTGTAAAGCCGCTCCAATCTTCTTTTTACCGAAGCCCTGCTTTCAGACCGGCAAGCGCCGCCTGGGTCACTGCGTGTGAGTATCCGGCCTGAATCAGGGCCGCTCTCGCCGCAGCAAGCACCTGGTCAGGTTCGTGATCCCGTCGCGTGATGGACAATGCAGCCAGCATCTTCTGCCCTAAATCATCCAGCGCGGGCCGGACATCCTTGGCGAGATCGGGCAAAGGGTGAGCACTCGCATCGCCCCGAGGATGCGTGGCCAGCCACTCGTTTTGGAAGACCTTGGCTGCCTCCATCTGGCCGTCAAAAAAGGAGCGGACTGCCTCTGGCGGCAGCTCATGCGAGGCAGCCTGTTTTTCCATGGCAGCGAGTAATTCGGCTTCGCGTTTCGGGTCCGTCACGGGCAGTGACCTGGCCTGCTTGACCCTGGCCACTTCATCCATCCAGCCCAGTCTTTCGACAATTAATGGCGGCAGGTCACCTGAGGATTTTGAACCAGGAGTTACGGTGTGAGTTGCACACCCCGACAGCAGCAGGAGCATCAGGCCACAAGCAAGATGAGGAAGCCGTTTCAACATGGCGGTGCTCATGCCTGCTTTTCTTGGACCTCCGTCGGCAATGGCTCTGCCGGAGGTGTGACAGCCACGGTTTTCTTGAGTTTTGGCGCAGGCTTCTGGCCAGGGATAAACCCGGCGTCCTTGTTCCCCCTGCCTTTGGTGGCATTACCGCTTTTAAAAGGGCGTGGCGGTTTGTTGGTTTGTTTCTGGCTCTTCATTGATTCGTGGTCAGCAATACAGGCGCATCGTTGTGGAGATTGGCGGGATTGGCAAATGCAAGATCGAGGCAGGGCCAGCGCATGGGGCAGAAACGAATAACTGCACATGCAACTGTCCTTCCGTAAAGCGCTCCTGGCATCCCTCCTGTTCAGCCCGTTCCTGATGTCCGCTGCTGGGGAGGAAAAAGAAACCTCATCTCCCGACGATGCCCAATTGATGAAAGCCACAACGCAGCTCCAGGTTTTTCTGGATCGCGCCAACTTTGGTCCGGGCAAGATTGACGGTCATTACGGTGGGTTTACCAGCAAGGCGCTCGCCCTCTATCGTGAGTCCCAGGGCAAGCCAGTGCTGAAAGAAAGCAAGGATGCCGGGCAGAATGACAAGACTGCGGAGGATGAAAAGAAGAAAGCCCGCCAACCCCTTCCCGATCTCCAGGATCTGGACCTCTCCAGCGTTGATCCAGTCTTTATTGAATACAAGGTCACCGAAGCGGATGCCAGGATGGTAGGCGAACTTCCGAAAGAAGTACCGGACAAGGCCAGGCTAAAGTGGATCCCTTATGCCACCCTGCCGGAAGCCATCGCTGAAAAGTTCCATAGCGACCTGGATTTCCTGGAGGAGCTAAATCCGGGCAAGCTGGCGGCGCTGAAGGCAGGCGATACATTGAAGGTACCCAATGTGGAGCCCTTTGACATGAATGCAGTCAAGGACATGCCTTTGCTGGACCTGGCCGATCAGGATAAAAAAGACGTCGAGGCAGCCCCAAAGGACAGAGACAAAAAAGAGCCCTCAACCGAGGACTCGATCAAGGACGAAAAAGGCGGGAACGGCGCGCTTAAACCGGACGAAATCTCCGTGACGGTTGAAGGCAGCGACAGCATGCTGCATCTCCATGAAAAGGGCAAACTTGTCGCTGCCTTTCCGGTCACCATCGGTTCCGCTCAGACCGAGTCCCCGCAGGGCGAATGGAAGATCAAGGGCATCGCCCGCCTGCCCGACTTCCGCTATGACAAATCCTTCCTCAAAACCGGCGAGCGCAGCGATGACACCTACCTGCTGCAACCCGGCCCCAACAACCCCGTCGGCGCCGTCTGGATCGCGCTCAACAAAAGCGGCATCGGCCTGCACGGCACGGATGATCCGGACAGCATCGGCCGCAGTGCCAGCCACGGCTGTGTCAGGCTGGCCAACTGGGACATCGCCCGCCTGGCCTCCCGCCTGCGCGCCGGGGTGGCAGTGACCATCCGCTAACTAATAATGCGACAAAGAACAGGACCCCGGTCAGGCCCCCTGCTTCTTTTTGGCAGGTTTCGCCGCCTTGGGGCTCTTGGTCGCCGCACCCGTGGAAGAGCGGTCCGTCCCCTGAATCCGGGCCAGAACTTTCTTCGCATAGCTGCTGCTCTGCTCAGGCGTCATGTTCGGCTGCTTGTCCAGTTGCGACTTCACCAGGGACTTGAACTGTCCCCGCGCCTCCGGGGACAGGGACGAATACAACTTCTTCCCGTCCTTCCCCAGCAAGGAAGTCGTCGAGAGCTTGCTGTCCTTATTCGGCACACCGCCACCGGCCAGCCGGCTCATTTTGCCCTCCTTCTTGCCACCCTGGGGAGAGACCTCCTGCCCATGATAATGCATCGTGATGGACTCCGGCCCGACGGTCATCTCGATCTGGGTATTGATGAGATCCGTCCCGGCCACCGCCCCGGTCAGCCGCCAGCCCAGGGCATTCGGCTCCTCAAAGACCAGCACCGTCTCCTTGGTCATCTTGTTATACACCGTAGCCACCGGCCGCCCGTCCACATACGCAATGCTCGTGAGCTGAAGCGAATCCTCCAGGCTCACATACCGGCTGAAAGGCGAGTTGGCGATGAGCCCCTCAGCAAACTGCCCGTCCACCGGCTGCGGCAGGTCCGGGTCGCCCGCAACATACGGTTCCACGGCCATCAGGCTGGAGGTTATAAAAAGGAGTATGCCAAGGCATGGAAGTATCTTCATCGAAGGGGTGCACTGAAAACGCTGGAAAACCTCCCGTCTATCATCCCCCCCGGCTCCTTCCAATCACCGGTTGCCGCCGATAAAGGCCAGCCCGTCTATACCGTGACTTTTTTGACAAAGCAGGCCTTCAGGGCAATGGCCAGCCCGTCCATCTTGCAGGAGATCTCATGGTCGCCATCCACCAGCCGGATGGGTTTGGACTTGGTGCCCACCTTGAGCACCTGGGAGGTGCCACCCAGCTTGAGGTCCTTGATCATGGCCACGATGTCCCCATCGGCCAGCACATGGCCATACGCATCCTTCACCACGCGTGCAGCCTCAGGTGCTTCGGCCTCCGTCTCATGCGGCCATTCGTGACCGCAGGTGGCACATTCATATCGTTCAGCGTGATCCAAAATCTCTTCCATCTCGCACATCGGGCAGGCAGCATTGCTCATGGAACACAGGTGAAAGCTGCTTGCGGCAGACACAAGTCCTCACTTGTCTTTCTCGGCCCTCTTTTTGCCGATCAGAGACTGCGGGCGATGTCACGCGCCAGGCGGCCCAGGGCTTCGTTCATGGCTGAGATGCGACCGGTCATGGGGGGCAATGTCGGAGTGATAAGGACGACGGTGCGGAAGCTGCGGAAGGCGACATCGGATCCCCTGACCGGCTGCACCCGCCAGGTGCATTCCAGGATCATGCTACCAGTGGCATCGGGATCAAACTGGGCGATGCGGAGCTCCAGCAGACCGGTATAATCCAGGGAGATGAAGTCCCCCACCGGAAGGATAGAGGTGGATCCTGTCAGGCGGCTGAGATTGGCGGCGGTGACGCGGGCGATGCCTGAATCCAGAGGCTCCGACCAGAGGGTGTTGTCCTGGATCTTGATGGCTCCGGTGCCATCGCGGGTGACGATCTGCTGGCGGTCAAGGTAGGCCGGAAGGGCAGGCCGGGCAATCGCGAGGGAAGGCCTGGATGAATGGCCGGCGCGGTAGGGCACGGCAGGGTCCAGGAGATGCCGTGAGGCGGGGTCCTTCACCGGCTTGAGGGTGCTGCAGGAGAGCAGCGCGAAGGGCAGGCAGAGAAGCAGGAGTAGCCGGGAATTCATTGGGGTTGTTCCTTGCCCATGAGCAGGGCGTTGGGATTGCGTTTGAGGTCGTTGGCCAGTTCTTTGATGGCGCGGGCGGCGCGCTCGGTTTCCATGAGCACGTCTTGCAGCCGCATCAGCACCGGGCCGCGCGGATTGGCCACCTTGGAGACTTCCGCCCCCACTTCTTCGATCCTGCTGAGGCTTTCGGTCGCCTTGTCCGCCACCCGGGAAAAATCTTCCAGCAGCGGATCAACGCCATTATTGACCTTCACTGTCAGCGCTTTGAATTCCACCAGGGCCTCATCCAGATTGGCGATGGCGTTGTTCAGCTTCTCATTGCCAGTGATGGCCTGGATGTCTTCGGTGATGGCGATGATATTGTCGCTGATGCCCTTGGCATTGAGGTCGTCAAGCTGTTTGCGGGCGCTTTCGAGCACGCCGCGCATGTCTTTGGCGATGCCATCGAGGTCCAGGGCGTTGATCTTTTTCAGACCGTCGGCGACGCCGGCGATAAGCTCATCAATCTCCGTGGCGGTGGTCGGGACCATGGGGTAGTTGCCAATGGTCGGGCCGTTATAGACGAATCCAGGGACGTCGGGGGTGATGTCGAACTCGATGTACAACAGGCCAGTCAGCAGGCTCTGCTGTTTCATACCGGCACGCAGGCCACCGTCCACGGCGCGTTGCACGCCTTCGCGGGTGGCAAAGTCAATGCTTAAACCCGATGTGGAACCGATGGCCTTGAGGTTCTTTTCCGAAAGCTCGACGACGACAGGGATGATCTTGCGGTTCTTCTCCGTATCCACCAGCACGTTGATGGAATAGACGCTGCCGATGCGTACGCCGCCGAAGCGCACATCCGAGCCGACCATGAGGCCGATGGCGCTTTTGTCAAAATGCAGCAGGATGCGATGAGAGCGCTCAAAGTATTTGCCTGCACCGAAGAGCACGACGGCAGCCCCAACGAGGATGAGGCCCACCAGGGTGAAGGCCCCGATGAGGGTGGGATTGGCTTTCTGGCTCATGAATAAAGAGGGCTAAGGGGATGGGGCGGCAGGTTCGGCACCACGGTTCAAAAACAGCCGCACGGCCGGGTTGTCCGAATGGTCTTTGAGTTCGGACGGATTGCCGACGGCACCCTGCGTGCGGGTTTCAGTATCGAGGAAGATGCAGTTGTTGGCGATGGCAAAGATACTGGCCAGCTCATGGGTGACGATGACCACGGTGGAGCCCAGGCTGTCCCTCAGGCGCAAAATCAGATCGTCCAGGCGGCGGGAGCTCAGCGGATCCAGCCCGGCCCCTGGTTCGTCCAGGAACAGGATGTCAGGGTCCAGCGCCATGGCGCGGGCGATGCCGGCGCGTTTGTTCATTCCGCCGCTGACCTGGCTGGGATAGAAGTCCTCATAGCCGGAGAGCCCGACAAGGGCGAGCTTGTAAGAAACCAGTTCCCGGACGGCCTTGGCCGGCATCTGGGTAAATTCCTCCAGCGGCAGAGCAATGTTTTCGGCCAGGGTGAGCGAGGACCAGAGGGCACCGGACTGATACATGACACCAAACCGGCGGATGAACTTTTCCCGCTGCTCCGCTTTCGCCGCGGTGAAGTTTTCGCCATCGTAATAGACCTCCCCTTTGGCGGGCTCGCGCAGGCCGATGAGGTGGCGCAGGAGCGTGCTTTTGCCACAGCCGCTGCCGCCCATGATGACAAAAATATCGCGCTCATTGATGTCAAAATTGAGGTCCTTCATCACCACAAAGGAGCCATAGGCCATGGTCAGATCCCGGATGGCGATCTTGGCTTTGGGTTCTGGTGAAGGGGCGGACATGAATCAGATGTCGAGGAGGGTAAAGATGGCCGCAAAGCCGGAGTCCATGATAATGATGGACGTGATGGAGATGACCACGGCGCGGGTCGTGGCCTGGCCGACTGCGGCGGAGGAATTGCCTGCCTCCATGCCCTGCATGCAGCCGCTGATGGCGATGGCCGCTGCGAAGAAGAAGCTTTTGAAAACCCCTAAAAAGGCCGTGGTCAGCGTGATGGCCCCGACGGTCTGGGTCCAATAGAGCACAGGAGGAATGCCGACTGCGGCACCGACCAGCATGCCGCCGAGGATGCCGATGATGTTCGCATACACCGTCAGCACCGGCAGCATCAGCAAAAGCGCCAGCAGACGCGGCAGGACCAGGAAATCAAAAGCGTTAAGGCCAAAGGTGCGCAGGGCATCAATCTCCTCATTGGCCTTCATGCTGCCGAGGTGCGCGGCAAAGGCGGCCCCGGTGCGCCCGCTCATGATGATGCCCGTCATAACCACGCCCATCTCCCGCACCATGGCAATGCCCACGAGGTCGGCCACGAAGATGTTGGCACCAAAGTTGGTAAGCTGAACATTGCCCACAAAAGCCAAAATCAGGCCGATGAGGAAGCTGATGAGCGAGACGATGGGCAGCGCCTCAATGCCGCACTGCTGCACCGTCATCCAAAAATCACTGCGGCGGAACCGCGCCCTGCCTGTGAAGTAGCGTCCCAGGGAAAGAATGGATTCACCCACAAACGTGGCCATGCCCTTGATCCCTCTCCAGACAGCAAGCGTCACTTTGCCCAGTTCTTTCAGGTCGGAATGGTCAGCGGACTTCGTCTTGGCATCGCTGCGCTCAGGCACGGCCAGGGCCAGTTCCATCAGGCCGGTCAAATTATCCGGCAGACCCGCCAGGGCCTTCTTAATGTCGTTTTTGTCTTCCGTTTTTATGTCTTTCTGGTCAGCGCTTTTCCTCAGCGTCGCCAGCAGGAATGCCGGCAGGGTGGAATCAAAGCTGCCTAGGGAGCCTGTTTCGTAGCGGTCAGGCCAGCGGTCGGGGGCCTCACCTTCCAGCTTCACCTCCGGTCCCTCACGGCTCCAGTCCCCGGAAAGAGCCAGGACATGGGCGTCCCCATCCTGGGACCAGGAAGCAAGAGGTGGAGAAGAGGCGTCAGCTTGACTCACTAGTGATGACTATCGTCCAGAAGCCGCCCTCAAACAACCTGGTGTTTTTCCAGATCTTCATTCCATGCTGATAAAACCTTTAGGTCCCGCCGCTTGATGAAGCGAACAGCCCGGATGAATCCGCATTTGCAAACTGCCCTGGCCACGCTTTAAACTGCCGTTCACCATTTTGAAAACACTAGCTCTTGAGGCATGAAAATCGCGTTGGATGTCATGGGTGGCGACCACGCCCCGCAGAACCCCATGGGCGGCGTGAAGCTGGCCCTGGAATCCCTGCCGCAGCTCGAGAAACTTTTTCTCGTCGGCGTGCCGGAAGTCATTGAGCGGGAGATGCAGGCGCAGGGCATCCCCGCCGGCCCGAGGCTGGAAATCTTCCCCGCCAGCCAGGTGGTGGACATGAGCGACAGCGGCCTGGATGCCGTGCGCAAAAAAAAGGACAGCTCCATCTCCCGGGCGGTGGACCTGGTGAAGGAAGGGACCGCAGACGCCGTCGTCAGCGCCGGCCATACCGGCGCGGCCGTCACCGCCAGCCTCATCAAGCTGCGCACCCTGGCGCACATCGAGCGGCCTGCCATCGCCTCCGTCATGCCATCCATGACCACGCCCTGGCTGCTCATTGATGCCGGGGCCAATCCCGACAGCCTGCCGGAGCACCTGGTGCAAAATGCCCTCATGGGCAGCGCCTATGCCCGTCACGTCATGGGCCGCTCCAATCCGCGTGTGGGCCTCATGTCCAACGGCACCGAGGAGGAAAAAGGCAATTCCCTGTGCAAAGAAACCGGCAAGCTCCTGCGCACCACCCCGGGCATCAACTTCATCGGCAATGTCGAAGGTCATGACCTGTGGGACACTCCACCGGATGTGGTGGTCTGCGACGGCTTCACCGGCAACATCATCCTGAAGACCTCCGAGGCCCTCGCCCATGCCCTTTTCGGCATGATCAAAGAGGAGATCATGAGCACCACGCGCACCAAGATCGGGGGCATGCTGGCCAGGCCCGCCTTCAAGCGCATCCATAAAAAAACCAGCGCGGACGAATCCGGCGGCATGCCGCTTTTAGGCCTCAACGGCATCACCATCATCGCCCATGGCGGGGCTAGCGCCTACGCCATGAAAAACGCCATCCGCATGGCCTGCGACACCATTTCCCACCAGGTGAACCCTCACATCGAGGCCGCCCTCTCCCAACATCTTCTCATCCATGCCCCAGCCTAAACCGCAGCCCTTCTGCACCTCCAGCATCATCGGAACCGGCAGCTACATGCCGGAAAAAATCCTGACCAATGAAGACCTGTCCAAGTTTGTGGACACCTCCGATGAATGGATCACCAGCCGGACGGGCATCCGGGCACGCCGCATCGCCGCCGATGACCAGGCCACCAGCGACCTGGCCAGCGAGGCAGCCCGCCGCGCCATGGCCGCCGCAGGCGTCACGGCGGAGGAAATCAACCTCATCGTCGTGGCCACCGTCACCCCGGACATGTTTTTCCCCTCCACCGCCTGCTTTGTACAAAAGAAGATCGGGGCCAGCAATGCCGTCTGTTTTGACATCAGCGCCGCTTGCTCAGGCTTTCTGTATGCGCTGCAGGTCGCCCGGCATTTCATCAATACCGGCAACCGCACCACCGCGCTGGTCATCGGCGCGGAAAAGCTCAGCAGCCTGATCAACTGGCAGGACCGCAACACTTGCGTGCTCTTTGGCGATGGAGCCGGTGCTGTCGTCATCCGCAGGGCCGAGGAAGGCGAAGAAGCCCCTGGCCGTGTGCTCTCCACCGTCATGGGCAGCGATGGCAACCTGACGGACCTTTTAAAAGTGCCCGGCGGAGCCAGTGCCTGCCCGATCACACCGGAAAACGTGGCCAGCCGTCCCAACACGATCCACATGGAAGGCCGGGAGACCTTTAAACATGCCGTCACCCGCATGTGCCAGGCCAGTGAGCAGGCTCTGGAGATGGCCGGGCTGACCAAGGATGACATCAGCATGGTCATCCCCCACCAGGCCAATGCGCGCATCATCACCGCCATCGCCGACCGCCTGGGCGTGCCGGAAGAAAAGACCTTCATCAACCTGGACCAGTATGGCAACACCAGCGCCGCCACCATCCCCGTGGCCCTGGATGAAGCCCACCGTCAGGGCAAGATCCAGCGCGGCGACATCATCCTTCTCGTCGCCTTCGGCGGCGGCTTCACGTGGGCGAGTTCGGTGGTGAGGTGGTGAACTAAGCTGATGCAGCTATTCTTTTAGCCAGGGAGCCAGACCGTCAGAGGTCTGGCTTTTGATTGTGCTGTTTCATGAATACCAGTCATCTCATTATGAAAATCAACTATTTTGCAATCCTCCTGCTAGCGGTTTACTTCGCGAGTCGCTCAAGTGTTGTGAATGCTCAAGAGAGAACACCTTCGGAAGGTCCCGACGGTGCGGTGCATAAGGAGACGGAAGACTATGTGACCGACTTGGACATAGCACTCAAACTTGCCAAAAAGACTGATCGAAAGGTCATCCTCTACACTGGACACATTCATCATCTGCGTAAGCATGGGATGGCCTCACCGAAAATTTATTTCGACACCGTATTGGTCAAAGCATCGCCATTGTTTTTGTCTCGACGATCAGAGTTCGTTGTTTGCGAGCGATTTGAGTTTACGGCTATGCACGACTCGAAAGGGAATTTCACGCCCGAATTCTTTAAATTTAGCAAGGGATGGTTCGGCGAACTGAACAAACTCTATGATATTCGATTCTTCACTCCAACCCTAACCCTCCTCGATGGAGACGGTAAAAAGCTTGCAGGACCTTTCGATAATTTTGCAGGCTTTGCCGAAGCTATAACTTCAGCATTGAAGAAAATTCCATCTGCGTCCCCGTGAAGGGGAACATGCAAGTGGCAATGATCTATAATTACCGGCCTACTGGCAACGCCTCTGCCAAACTGCCATCTGGATAGAAACAGTCCGGACTGGACAGCAAGGGCACGCCGTGATGTGATCCTGTTATGACACCTGCTCCCTCGCCGAAACTGCTGCCCCTTGTCCTGTTCAACGGCATTTACATCGCGGCATCAGTGGCAGCCTCGGTGATTGGCGGCAACGGAGAGTTCATCTTCTATATCGTCGTGATGCTGGTGCTCATCGGCGTCATGACGCTGGTGCACCGGAAGGTGGGCCTCAGCACTCCCCTGCTGTGGGCGCTCTCTGTTTGGGGCATGCTGCACATGGCAGGCGGTCTGGTGCCGGTGCCCGCAGGCTGGCCTTATAATGGTGAGCATGCGGTGCTGTATAGCCTGTGGCTGATTCCAGATTATCTAAAGTATGACCAGGTCGTCCATGCCTACGGCTTCGGCATCACCACCTGGCTCTGCTGGCATGCGCTCAGCAGCGGGATGCAGCGCGGCTTTGGCATCCGTCTCCAGCCGACTCTGGGGATGCTGACTCTCTGCGCCGCCGCCGGCGTCGGCTTCGGCGCGCTCAATGAAGTCATCGAATTCATCGCCGTTTTAAGCATGCCCAACACCAACGTCGGCGGCTACATTAACACTGGCTGGGACCTCGTCGCCAACATGGTCGGCGCGATGGTCGCAGCGGTCATCATCCGGTGCTGCACTCCAAAGAACTGATACCCAGTTAGGTCACGGAATAGACTGACCCTGCGCAGCTTCCCAGAGGCCATACCAGTCTTCGCGCTCAAGCTGAATCTCAGCCGCCTTCGCCGTGGCGAGGAGGCGGTCCATCTTGTTGGTGCCGATGATGGGCAGGGGCTGGGAGGGGTGGGCCAGGATCCAGGCATAGGCTAGCTGGTCCAGGGTGGCGTTTCCATACTTGGCGGAGAGCTCCAGGGCCTTGGCGTGCAGGCGGGCGGAGGCGGGCTGAGTCGTGTCCATCAGGGCGCCTTTGGCCAGCGGAGACCAGGCCATCGGTTTGATGCCCAGCTTCTGGCACTGGTCGGCAGTGCCATCATAAATCGGGTCCATGTGGAGCAGGCTGAACTCGACCTGGTTGGTGACCAGCGGCTGGTCCATGCGGGAGTTCAGCAGGTCAAACTGGTGGACGTTGTAATTGGAGACCCCGGCGCTGCGGATCTTGCCTTCCTTCAGCAGCCGGTTCAGACCCTCGGCAGTTTCATCGGCGCTGGTGAGCCAGTCGGGACGGTGCACCAGGAGCAAATCAATGTAATCAGTGCCCAGGAAGCGCAGTGACTTCTCTGCACTTTTGACGATGCGGGCGGCGGTAGCGTTGTAATGGGCGACTTTGCGATCGGGGTGAAAGTCGCAGGGGACGTAGATGCCGGACTTGGTGACGATCTCAAATTTTTCGCGCAGCCCTGGCTCGAGCCTGAGTGTCTGGCCGATGAACTCCTCCACCCGGTAAAGGCCATAGATCTCCGCCGTGTCCAATGTCGTGATGCCAAGATCCAGGCAGGCATGCAGGCGCTTGAGCAGGTCAGCCGGGTTCGCAGTCGCGGGATCGTCGAGAAAACGCCAGGTGCCATAAACGAGACGTGAAAACTCGGGACCGGAGGAAGAAAGGGAAATGCGGGAGATCATGGAAGGCGATTGAAACGGGCGTGAGAGAGAAGATAAATCTTAAAATGCAGCAGACAGAAACACGACGAAAAAACCCACCTGCCGCGAGGCGAGGTGGGTTTTAAAAAAGAACAAACAACCGGCAGCTTATGCTGGCTTGGTCAGGGCGCTCACCTTGACAGCCAGGCGGCTCTTCAGGCGGGAGGAAGTGTTTTTGTGAAGCACCTTCGTCTTGGCAGCCTTGTCCGTGGCAGCGGAAAATTCGCTGAGGCTTGTGCTGGCAGCAACAGAATCACCCTTTTCGATGGCGCTGAGGACCTTCTTGCGGAGCGTGCGGATACGGCTCTTCACGGATTGGTTTGCCGCGGTACGCTTGATGGTCTTGCGGATGTCTTTTTCTGAAGAACGAATATTGGCCATATAAAAAGTCTGCTGGAGAGAAGGGCGGAGTTTATAGAACAGACCGCCGGGGCTGTCAAACTGGAATGTGCACTTGCTGAATCCACAAAAAACCGGCTGCCAGGCTCAGTCAACCTCGGCCTGCGACTCGATGACGAACCTGCCGGAGCGGTTCGGGGTGAGGTAGAATCCGGTGGCGAGGGACTGCTTTTGAATAAGGATGCCGGTGAAGCCCTGCCTCCCCTTCGTCACGGCATCCTGCAGGCTGCCGGTGATGAGGCCGGTGGCGGGGACAAACTTCACCTTGAGGACGTCCGGTCCATAATGAATGACCTGGTTTTTTCCTGTCCAGGTCACCAGACGGTCCAGCGCGAAGCTGCCACTGGTGACGGCAAAGGCCGGCCCTTGGAAACGCAGCCAGGCATTGTACCACCCCTCGCCCAACTGCGGCCAGGCGCTCTGGTTGCGGGCAGGAGCCTGATATCGGCAGCCAATGACCGGCCGAGTGAAGGCAAAGCCGGTGGGGTAGAGGGCTGATTTGGGAGCGGCACCATTTTGTTTTTCCCAGCGCCACTGGCCATCCACTTCGCTGACGGCCTCCAACTCCCGGAAGGTGACTTTTCCAGCAATGAATCCGCGGGCGGGATTTCCATAGAGACCGCGATGCAGACTCCACTCGCCATTGCGGGAGACATGGCCGGCGAGAGTCACCTTGCTGCCATCCGCCAGCAGCAGGGTGCCGGTGCAGAGGCCTTTGACGCTGATTTTAAGAGCGGCCACACTGTCTCCGCCTGGTTGCGCATCGGCATTCACGTCCTCCGGGGCCAGCATGGCCAGCGTCCAAGGACCGGCCTGCGGCGCAGGGTCCTGGGTGCTGTAGGGCGGCAGCCTTTGGGCATCCACCAGGTGATCGCTGCCGGAGAGGCTGAGCACGCCGGTAAGCTGATAGCCATCGCTGCTTCCTGCCGCCTGCTGCAACTGGAGCGTGATGTCCAAAGGCGGCAATCCTCCCGTGCTCTGAATCTGGGTGGTGGCGCTGCCATTCAGATCAAATGTTCCTGTGAGGGCATAACGGAAACCATTGATCCAGATCTGGCCCGTGAAGCTGCCGCTGGTGGTGACGCGCAGGTTTTCGATGCCCCCGGTATGGACGCCTTCCAGCGCAAGCACGCCAGAATAAGTCCCGGCGGCGGCGCGCTCAAAGGCAATCGGCGTGAGGGAGGGAGCGGTGGCAGGTGTTTCCGGCAGCGTCACCTGGGCGATCTCAGCAACGACGCCGTCACTGCCCGGATGAGGGAAATCTGTACCTGGCAGGATGCGCAGAGCACCGCTTCGATCCCCTAACATAAAATGGCCGCCGACGATGCCTTGCTTTTGCAAAGCGATGCCCGTGAAGGCGATGCGGGTGCCGGTTTCTGGATCGCGGAAATTCCCGGTAATCTGGCCGCTCTTGGGGTTTGCCTTGCCCGCAAGGGTCTCCGGTCCGTAGTGGCGCAGGGCATTGGTAGGCAGCCAGCTGATGACTCGCTCCAGCTCTCCCAGCTCCCCGACGGTCAGGCCTGGGCTGATGAGGCTGAGGCTGGCATTCGGCTCCGCATCGGCAAGCTGGGCCAGAAGGCGCTGGCCCTTTGCTGCGGCGGTCAGGCGGCTGCCGACGGCCAGGACCTGCACGTCAAATCCTGCCGGGAACTGCGCGGCACGGTCATCCGCAGGTTTCCGCCAGTCCAGCAGGCCATCGCAGTCACTGATCAGCGCAATGTCACGAAACTGCATGCGCCCGCCGATGTGGCCACGGGTGCTGCCAGCACGGTAAAGCTCCGCAAAGAGCGCCCATTCGCCTGCGGCGGAAAGCAGGGCAGATTCTGTGAAGGCGTTGCCATCGCCCAGACGGCCTTTCACCGTCACCTTGCCAGTTTTCGAGACCTTCACCACCGCCCAGCCATCCCCCACGGGCGCGTCCAGCGGCCAGGCCGGATTTCCAGGAAGCAGCAGACTGTGGTTACCCACCCAGGCTTCCACCGCTTGCGCACGAGGAGCATAAACAGTCGCCGCGCTTTCTGCCCAGGTGAGCGTTCCGGTGACGACCTGGCGACCGGCTTCTGTCTCTGTGAGGCGGAGCTGTCCCTGGATGGCACCTGTTTTGGCCTTGGGCACGTCCACCGCCCACAGACCCGTCTCATCAAAACTGCCGCGCAGGGCCACCGCGCTGCCCTGGATCCGCAGCCGCGCAGAGACGCTGCCCTTGCTAGTAATTTTCACATTTTCCAGCGAGCCCAGCAGGCGTGGCTCTTCCGCATCTGAGTGCAGCAGCCCTTCATACAAACCGGACGCGGATTCTTCCCACACGATGTTTTCCGTGGACGGAATGGCAGGCGCTTCATCGGGTGCCAACACCAGACGGTCTCCCCGATGGTCCACGACGAGAAGAACGGTGGAACTGCCTTCATAGTACGGATTGGTCACGGTGGCGGTGACTTCATACTGCCCAGGCAGGACAGGCGGCTCCGCATTGCCGGCATAGGTCAGCGTAAACTCGATATCAGCCGGTTCAGTCGAGACGGAAACTGGCCGTGGGCTGCCATCATAAGGCTGAAGCAGACCGTCCCAGGCAAAGCTCACCGGGATGAATCCCCCCTGCCCTGTGAGGCCGACGCTGAAGGTGCCTTGCAGTGGATCGTTGCTGCTGATTTGCAGCGTTGCATTGCGCTGGCCGGTCTGGGTGGGGGTGAAAGTCACTGTCACCGTCATGGTTTCCCCCGAGGCCAGGGTGGTGGTATTGACGCCGGAGACGCTGAAGTCGGTATCATGATCTCCGATGACGGTTACCGCGATGTTTTCCAAAACGAGGCCGCCGTCATTGCGCAGGGTAAAGGTGCGGCCTTCCGGCGAAGCCAGGGCCACGGCAATGTAGTTGGTGACCGACTCGCCGCTGACCAGCGCTGTGCCGGATGACTGCTCGACCGTCAGAGAGGGATCCCGGGTATCCACAGTGGTGGAGGGGGAAAGGCCGGCGACGAGGGATGCGGCGCTGAGGGTGCCGCGGACTACACGCACGCCAGACCATTCAGGTGCATACGTGCGGCTGTTGTGGCGACGATAATTGATGCGCGCGACGGCGGCGTGATTTGCCCAACTGCCACCCCGAAGGCAACGGTTGTTACCCGATTGAGGTCCCAGGGGATCTAAACTGGGTGAAGTGGCATAGTAATCCGCCGCGTAGCGGTCGTAGCACCATTCCCAGACATTGTCTGCGGCACCATGCAAGCCATAGCCATTCGCAGGGAAATACTCCACAGGATTCGTCCGGGGGAAAGGTCCGGTATTGAAGTTTGGATGCGCTCCGGTAGTGCCGGTGGCATACTCTTCACCCCCTTCATTGTTAAAATTGGCTTCGGTGTGGCTGATGGTGTTGCCCCAGGGAAAACGCTGGCCAGCGATGCCACCACGTGCGGCCTTCTCCCACTCCGCCTCAGTTGGCAGGCGATAACCGTCAGCATCCCACTTGATCTGGGAGTTAAGTGGATTGTGGTCTCCCTCCTTCAAGATCACCTCATGAGCTTCATCCAGGTAATAGGCAGGAGTCAGCCCTTCCATCTCACTCCGGGCATTGCACCATTTCACCACATCCAGCCAGGCAATGCCTGAAATCGGATGGCCGTCTCCCCGGCTCGAGCCTGCGGGCAGGTCCGTGTAGCCTTCATTTAGAGCCCAGGTACGCACCAGTGCCCAGGTTTCGGAAAGAACTTCGTGCTGCCCGATGGCATAGGAACTCAGCCGGACGGTGTGGACGGGAGCGTTGCTGTTAGAATCCAGGTGATCCCCCATTTCAAAAGTGCCTGCCGGGATGGCCACCATCTCTCCGGCATGGGCATCTGCGAGCACCCGCACACGGACTTGCTCTGAGAGTTCTTCGGTCCAGTCGGCACCGGCATCCCAAGTCATGCTCAAATCGGTCCCTGCTGATATGGCTGGTCCATAAGCACCGGTGACATGGCGCACCGGAACGGTCCATGTCGCACCGCCGTCAGCGGAGACTTCCAGCGCGATGGTGACTGGCTGGGCCACGTCACTGAGGTCATAATCAACGTCCACCAGCTTCGTCTCCGCACGCTGGACGACGCGCACATTTTCCACCTCCAGCGCATGGGTGAACCCATGTTGGCAAAAGAGTAGGATGAGGGAAATACAGAACTGCTTCATAAGACGAAGATTCAAGATGACTGACTTACACGTGGACACTTTACCGAATTAATCGCACGTCAGTCAAAATGAATAACAATAAGTTATTTCTTTATCTATATAGATTTTCTGACGAACTGCACCCGCCGTGCGGACTTCCCAAGCAACGGACATTGCGTGATCAGGAATCACGGCGGAAGATGCACCTTCATGAAGGGTCTTATTTCTGTCCTTGCCACCATTCTGCAAGACCGTACGAGCCGTACCAACCTGAAGGCGCTGGTGAAGCTCCTGCTGGTGCTGCTAGGGCTGATTTTCTTTTTTACGGTGGTTTTCCATCTCCTCATGGAAAGGGAGGGACAGCATCACTCCTGGGTGACGGGACTCTACTGGACGCTGACGGTGATGACGACGCTGGGGTTTGGAGACATCACCTTCGCTGGGGATATCGGCCGTTTCTTTTCCATCGTGGTGCTGGTGACGGGGGTGATTTTCATGCTGGTGCTGCTGCCGTTTACCTTCATCGAATTCTTCTATGCACCGTGGATGCGGGCGCAGGCGGCGGCGAAAGCACCGCGAGAACTGCCTCCCACGATGCAGCACCACGTGATCCTGACCGCCTATGACGCGGTGGCCAGCGCACTGATCCCCATGCTGCAAAACTACGGGCACCCCTATGTGGTGCTGTGCCCGACGCTGGCGGAGGCGCTGGAGCTGGATGAACGCGGCATCAAGGCTGCGGTGGGGGATCTCGATGATCCGGAAACCTACCGCAAGATGCGCATCGAGAATGCGGCGATGCTGGTGACGATGCGCAGTGAAATGATCAATGCCAACGTGACCTTCACGGCACGGGAACTGGCCCCCAACATCCCCATCGTGGCTTCCGCCGGCTCCAATGCGACACGGGATGTTTTAGAACTGGCCGGGGTGACGCTGGTGCTGCGGCTGGAGGAGGTGATGGGCCATACGCTGGCTCGGCGGGTCAGCATCCGGGATTCGGATGCCCACATCATCGGCAATCTGGACGGCCTGGTCATTGCAGAAGCCTCCGCTGCCGGGACGGCGCTAGTGGGCAGCACGCTGGCGCAGAGCCAGATCCGCGCCCGCACCGGCGTGAGCGTCATTGGCACCTGGAATCGTGGCAGCCTGGAAATGGCCTCGCCGGAAAGGGAGATCACCAACCAAACCTTGTTTGTGGTGGCGGGGACGAAGGCCCAGCTTGAACAATACAACGCCTCCTTCAGCACCCAGGTGCCGGACAAGCCCAGGGTCATCATCATTGGCGGGGGCCGCGTAGGCCGCGCCACCTATCACGCACTGATGGATCTGAATGTCTGCGCCATCAGCCTGATTGAAAAACTGCCGGAGCGGGTCAAACACATTCCTTCGGCAGTCATCGGAGATGCGATGGAAATGGATATTTTAAAACAGGCCTGTGCGCGCGAGGCGACGACGCTGATCATCACCACGCATGATGACGACACGAATGTGGCGCTGACGATTTTCTTCCGCCGCCTGCGCAGCAACTGGCAGATCCTGACACGAAGCACGCTGGACCGAAATGTGCCGACGATGCTGCGGGCCGGGGCGGACCTGGTGCTTTCCTATGCTTCCATGGGCGCTAACACGATCCTGAATGTACTGCGCGGCTCAGACCACCTCCTGCTGGCAGAAGGGGTAAACGTCTTTCCCACGGAGATCCCAGCCTCCATGGCGGGCAAAAAGATCCATGAACTGCAGGTGCGCTCGCAGACCGGGTGCAGCATCATCGCGGTGGAGGAGAATGGAAAAAGAGTGCTGAATCCGCCCGCAGACTACCAGTTGCCATTGTCTGGACGCATGTTCCTCATTGGCAGCATCGAGGCGGAGGAATCCTTTTTGAAGACCTTCAAGCCCTCGCTGCTGCCTGCCCGGAAACGTGCGGCCGCCCAGCGGTGACATTCATGATGCATCGCGGCGGTCCAGGTAAATCTTCACCGCCGACTTCATCCGGGTGAGCACATAATACACAGTCTGGCTGCGCAGACGAACGAGTTCCGCACCGATGATGCGCGGTACAAATTCCGGCGCCACAGCCATCACTTCCGCCAGGGTGCTGCCATTCAGCCCCTGGCAAAGGATGGCGGTCAGAGCCCGGGTCAGTGTCTGCACCTTGGGCCCCAGTTCAATGGCAAAGGTGACCCGGTCCTGCTCATCCACTTTCAGAAAGACGCCGACCGTATCGGTGCATTCTTCATCTTTGCGCACGTCCTCCAAATCATAGACCTCCCCTTCCCTGCGCACGCACGCGCTTGCCGCTTCGGCATAGCTGATCAGATTTTCCCGCCTCTCCGGCTCGGGCAGGAACTCGAAAAAGCCGATGAGTTCAGTGAGGCTGGCAGGGTAGTTCATGGCTCACGGGCATTTCTGAAGCGCAGTAACAATGGCTGTGTCATCCTCACATTCAAGGTGGTAAAAGCAGGGAGATCTCCCCCGCCCACTGGCACCCAAAAAGAACTGCGGTAAAAAAATGAAAAAAAAATCATTTTGATTCAACATCTGCGACGCAGGGGAATCTAACCTATCAACAGTGATGGCGGGAGAAGTCCCCCAAAGCTGGTCTTGAGAGTGATTGGTTGTTGTCATCACCCCTGCGGAAACGCAGGCCAGTGTTGAGGTTGATGCAAACACAGGGGTCGGGCGGAATCGGGAGCCGCCCGGCCCCAATTTGTTTAAACTACTCACTCACGACAGCGTTTCGGTCGCCACCACCCAGGCCGTCTCCCCGCACCACCTGCGTGCCTCTTCCGCCAGCGCCGCCGCCTGGGCTCCTGTTTCCGTGATGGCAAACATCGTGGACCCGGAGCCGGACATCAGCGCCGCCTCCACTCCGTTTTGCCCCAGCAGCCAGGATTTCAGCGCGGGCAGAAGACGGTGCTTCTCAAAAACCGGCCGCTCCAGCCCATTCACCATGCTGCCCCACGGGCAGATCTGCGGCGCGTAAAGCACTCCGCGCAGTTCCTTGGAGTCCTTCCAGCGCTGATAGGCCCAGGGCGTGGGGATCGGAAAGGCGGGTTTGATCAGCACCAGCGGCAGCTTCCATGGGAACTCCGCCGGAGTCACCTGCTCCCCCCTCCCTGTTCCGTCTGCCGCCGGGGCATCCAGCAAAAAGCAGGGCACATCCGCTCCAATCCCGCCCGCGATCTCCAGCAGCTCATCCAGGGGCAAAGGCTGCCCGGACAGTTCATTCGCCGCCCGCAGCACCGCCGCCGCATTGCTGCTGCCTCCGCCCAGACCCGCGCCGGAAGGTATGCGCTTTTCCAGATGAATGCGCCAGGCCTGGGTATACCCCGTGCGCTGTTCAAAAGCCCGCACCGCTTTAAAGGCCAGGTTCGTCTCATCCAGCGGAATGCCCGGCACATTGCACGTTAATTCCACCGAGCGGCCCCGGCCTGAACTTTCAACCCTTACCGTATCGGCGACGGCCACTTTGCAAAGCCGCGTCTCGACTTCATGAAAACCGTCAGGTCTGCGGCCCTGGATGCGCAGCCAGAGATTGATCTTGGCAGGTGAGGAAAGCTCCACAAATAAATTTAGTTAGGCAGGTGAACCCGCAGACACCCGGCCCAAAAGGGCCAGCAGGCGGCCGGTGCGGCCCTTCTCCATGCGATAAGAATAGAACCGCTGCAAGTCCGACGATGTGCAGACGCCACAGTCTGCAAAATGCCCGTCCAGCACTCCCGCCTCCAGGCAGCTTTCGCGGATCTGAGAAGCAAAGTCCACCTCATAGGCCGGTGGCCGGATGCAGGGTCCAAGCTGCGCACGAATGTCCTTTGGATCACTGTCAAACCGTTCCGCCATCAGCCGGATGGCCACCGCAGCAATGCCCAGTTCCGACCCTTTTTTACCCGAATGCACAATGCCGCACGCCCCCGTCACCGGATCTGCCAGGTACAACGCCCCACAGTCCGCCACATAAATGCCGATGACCAGCCCAGGCGTGGCCGTGACGATGCCGTCAACCCCGGCGATGGGTGCCTCCGGCACCTGGTCAATCACCGCCACGCCCGCCCCGTGCACCTGCTCCGCAATGCAGAGCGCCTCCGCCGCGAAGCCCAGCTCAGCCGCCTGTTCACGATGCCAGCCCCACAGCCGCTCCACCACCTCCGCACGCTCCGCATCCACCGGGATGGCCGGATGGCGCAGGGTGAAGCGATGGCGGAACTCAGTCAGTTCCTCCAGCAGCGGAAAGGTCATCCAGAGTGGTTTTTTCATAACATCAGGCCCGAAAAAGAAAAAGGGCGCATAGAGCAAACTCGCTCCATGCGCCCGTCACAACAACACCGTGGCTCAAAAAAATGTTAGCGGCTGGCGATGCTCGTATCCATCGTGCGGTACGAGGTCATAAAGGAAGCTGCATCTGTGGCTGAGGTCTCCGTCATCGCATCAGCAATCTGGCTTTGCAGCTCATCCCGCAGGCGGCTCACCAGGTCCAGGCCCTTCGATGTCACCCGGACCATCACCTTGCGCCGGTCATCAATGGCGTGCGTACGCTCCATGTATCCCAGCTTTTCCAGGCGGTCCACCAGACCGGTGGCGGCGGCGGTGGAATGGCCCATTTTCCGGGCAATGTCTGTCATCGTCAGCTCCTTGGAGGTGGCCAGATATCCCAGCAGGAAAAACTGGGCGAACGAAATATTGTCCCGGTTTAACTCTTTGGACAAATTAAGCAAAAATTCACGCTGACTGAAGAGGATAAAATCCGCAAGTTTAGCGTGATCTTTGATTTCAGGTTGAAGAGTGGTGGCCATAAAGTGGGAGCTGAAGGTCTAGCTGGTCGGGAAAATTTTAAATAACTTTGAAAAAGGTAACCAACTCCAAAGGTAAGCGCAAGCTAATTCCATAGAATCCATAAATTAACAGGCCTGCTGAATACTAAATTCTCAAACTCAAGAATTCAACAGGACTGGATTATCAAGCATGACAGCGCAAAAGACAAGAATTTTCTCACTTCTCTTTGCAAAAATTAAAAATTCCCTCGGTTCAGCCCCGGGCCTGGGCAGCTACCGTCATCCAGGCTAAGATGTTCCTTTAGTGCGCTTCCAAAAGGGCTCATCTGCCTTCACAAGAGTTGAATAACAAAGATTATGTCGCTATGGAAGGAGCCCCCCCAACTTAACCCTCGTCTTCATCCCCCATGAAGTTGCGCACTCTTCTCACATCCGCCCTAGCTGTTTCCGGTCTTCAGTTCACCGCCCCGGCGGCAGATCTCTATTGGGGAGGCGATGCAAGCAGTTCGTTTCAAACCTTGGGGAACTGGTGGGCTGACCTGAACCGCAGCACCGCCGCCACAGCCATTCCAGGCGCAGCGGATGTCGCCATCTTCAATGCCCTTGCTCCGGTGCCTTCACAGATTGCCACCCTGGGGGCTGACACCACTCTTCTGGGACTGGTCTTCAATGGCAGTTCCGGCACCGCCATCACCCTCGGCACTCTCAATGATCATCTGCTGACCTTGGGTACCTCCGGCCTTAGCATTGAGGCAGGCGCTGCCGCCCATACCCTTAACTCCGCCGTTGCCATCAACACCAGCCAGACCTGGAGCAACCTCAGCAACCAGCTTTTCACCCAGGCCGGCAATGTCAGTTTCGCAAGCCCGGCCAACCAGACGCTTGAGATCAGCGGCACCGGCGGTTTCGCCATTACCGGCCCCATCACCGCCACGGCCAACCGGCGGCTGGCCATCACCAGTTCCGGCCCGGTCACGTTGGGGGACATCAGTTCAACCGCAGTGCTGACCTTTGACGTGGCCGATGGACTGAACCCGGCCATCACCGGGACCATTTCAGGCAGCGGCAGCATCCACAAGGAAGGCAGCGGTAAGCTGACTCTGTCCGGAGCGAACAGCCTGACCGGGACCATCCGCCTGCTGGAGGGAGAAGTCGTCATCGCCAAGTCCAACACAGCCAACAGCCAGACCATCTTTGGCCTGGCCAGCGGTGCGCCCGGCTCCAATGGGTTTGGAACCCTCACGCTGGATAACAGCACGGAAGATGTGAACTACCGCACGAACACGCTTTACGTGCATGCCACCAGCGACGGCGGCATCATCACGTCCACAGGAGGCAGCTTTGAGGCCACCCTGTCCCTGAACGCCAACCGCAACTTCATCATCAATGATTCGACGGCAGAAATTGACCTGCTGGTCACCGTCGGGATTGCCAACGGCGATGCCAATGCCCGCACGCTGACCAAGCAGTCCATCGGCACCATGGTGATGCAGGGTGCCAATACCTACACGGGTGCAACGAACGTGGACCGTGGAAAGCTGATCCTGGATTACAGCCTGAACAATGGGGATAACAAGCTGAGCAACTCCGCCACCACCAGCCTGCGCGGCGGACACCTGGAACTGCTGGGCAACAGCAGCGCCGCCACCACGGAAGTGGCCAACGCGCTGGCGGTGACCAACGGCAGCAACGTGCTGGCCCTCACCAGCCAGGGAGGCCAGGAGGTGACCTTCACCCTGAACGGCAACCTGAGCCGCAGCACAGGCACAGGCGTGCTGGACATCCAGAGCAACGCCCCTGCCCTGACGCACTTCATTGTCGGCGGGACGCCGGCGAACAATGCGGATGGATTTCTCGGCGGCTGGGCCACCTACAACGGCAGCCGCTGGGCCACGCGAAATGGGTCCAATGAAATCGTCGCCCTGGCAGGAACGGTTCAGAATGACAAAGGCCTGTGGAGTGCCGGTGAAAACATCATTATGGACGCGGCCTCCACAGGGGCTCTCGTGACCCCGGAGGTGGCCTCCCTGATTTTGGACTCGGCGGCAGGCGGTGCGCTGATCCTGGACAACAACGCCCGGGCTCTAACTTTGACCAGCTCAGCCATTCTTGTGAGCAGCAACGTCACAGGAGATACCTCCATCGAAGGCGGCCAGATCTTGACCCGCAACAGCGCGGTCACCGCCACCAACGAACTCATCATCACCAACCACTCCACCGGCAAACTGACCGTGGGTGCCAACCTGGGCGGCAGCAATACGCTGCTCTCCGCCATCCAGCACATCACCCTGGGCGGGGCCGGAGTCATCGAACTTGCCGGCTCCAACAGCTATTCAGGCAATCTGTATGTGCAGGGGAATGTGAAAGTTTCCGGCGGCGACGCCATCAACGACTATCGCAACACCATCCTGGCCACCGGTGGCAGCATGACGGAAAACGGCGCCCTACTGGACCTGGACGGCGGCAGTGAGGGCATCGGCAACCTGTCCGGCGGCAGCGCCGCAGAAAACACCTACCTTTCCAACGGACCAGGGGAGGTGCGGCTGGGCACGGGCGGTGCCTTGACGCTGAACCAGACGGCGGACTCCACCTACAACGGCATGTTCACCGGCTCCGGCGTGATCACGAAGCGCGGCAACCGCACCCTGACGCTGGCTGTCAATACGCACAGCTTTACCGGAGAGGTCGTGGTCGAGGGCGGGTCCATAACGGCCAACGGTGCAGGCACCGCCTTTGGCAGCATCAGCACCCTGCGGCTGCGTGGCGGCTCCTTCACTTCCGGACAGTCTGCGACCTCTGCCACGAACAAGATCAACAATTCTGCCACAGTCATTCTGGAAGGCACCAGCGGCAACGGCCTGCACATCCTTAGTTCCGTCAATGGCGCACGCACGGAAACCTCCAGCAGGCTGACCCTGGGCGGTGGCGCAAACACCCTGACGGTGGAGAACACAGTCACGCCGTCCGCCACCTTTTCAACCGCCACGGCCACCCTGGCCTTTGGCTCAGGCAACCCTTCCTTCAGCCGCCTGAACGGAGCCACGATGCTGGTGCGGGGGACTAACCTTGCCGGCACCGCCAGCGCCTCCACCGTGGCCACCCGGGTCACCTTTTCCAACACCACCGCCATCAATGCAGCTCACATCGGCACCAGCACGGCCACCACCCAGAGCTCCTCCGTGACGACGCTGAAGATCCTGCCTTTTGGCATCGGGGAAAACGATGTCGCCGGTGTGGGCAATTCCTTCCTGACCTACGCCACCACCCTTGGCCTCCGGCCGCTGGCGGAAAGTGAATACGCCACGGTTTACGGCAGCGCCGCCGCCGATGACAACCTGAGCCTCAGCGGCAGTGCCACGGGTCTGGCTGAAAAGACCTTCAATTCACTGCGGCTGGTCAACAGCAGCGGCACAGACCCGCTCGCCCTCACAGGCACCGGCAGTCTGACGCTGACCTCCGGCGGCCTGCTTTTCCATGCAGGGGCGACGGAAAATGATGCGACAGTGGACGGATTCAGCCAGATCCTGGCAGGCAACAGCGCGGGCACGGATGATGAACTGGTGGTCTTCGTGACCTCCTCCGCAGGTGCGGCTGCCGGGGCCACGCTGACGCTCAACAGCGGCATTGCCGACAATGGCGGAGCCACCAGCCTGACCAAATCCGGAGCCGGCACACTCATTCTTGGCGGCGTCAATACCTACACCGGCACCACCACCGTGAATGAAGGCGTGCTGCAGTTTGGCCAGAGCACCGGCACCCTGGGCAGCGGCAGCCTGCGCCTGGCGGGCGGGACGCTGCGCTGGGCAGCCGGCAATACCACGGACATCACCGCCGGAGCCCGCAGTGTGGAGCTACTGGGGGCATCTGTTTACCTCACCCCCGGCTCCGCAGGCACCACCAGCACCGGCGGCAACATCCTCTTTGCAGGCAGCACCCTGGATGTGGGCAGCAACAACGTCACCCTCACGGCTGCCATCGGTGAAAACGGTTACGGCGGCCTGACCAAAATGGGCACAGGCACCCTGACGCTGAACAGTGCGCCCACCTACACCGGCACGACGCTCATCGCCGAAGGGGCCATGAATTTCCAGACCATCGCCCCTGGCACGATGGAGGGTCTTTACCTGGCGAGCCGCAATGGAGGCGCGACCCTCAGCTCGACCATTCAGGATGGCCTGAATGTCCAGCAGCTCATTGTCGCCGGTGTGTATGGCAATCCCGGGGTCAATACTCCAGGCGTCACCGCCACACTCACCGTCAATGGCGGTGCGGTGAACATCGGCAGCGGCGCAGGCGATGACTTCGTCCTCATCGGCTATCGTGACACGACCGCCGGTGTGGCGACCTCTTTCACGACGGGAACCGTGGACTTCAGCGCTGCCAGCTCCGTGACCCTGAATGTCAGCAGCCTGGAGCTGGGGACCTTTTATGGAGCTGTCTCTTCGCCCAACAGCCGCACTAGCTCTGGCAGCCTGCTGCTTTCCAATACGCTGAACCACATCACCGCCGGCAAAATTATCCTGGGCAACAGTCCAGCCTCCGTCGTTAACGTGAGTCCGGCCTCCAGCATTAATCTGGGCACCGGCACCACCACCATTCATACGGATACGTTAGTCATCGGCGGCAGCCGGTCGGCGGGCACCATCACGCTAGGCAGCGGCGGCTCCTTTACCCTGCGGGGGCAGCAAGGCGGAAGCACCGGGGCCAATCTTTTCATTGGCGACAATGACTCCAACGGCTCCACAGGTACAAACAATGTCTCTTCCCTGACACTGACGGGAGCCTCCCTGGTGGACCTTAAAATCAATCTTCTCATTTTGGGACGCGTGAGTATCGCGAACACCTCTGGCGGTTATGGCCGGGGCACGCTGAGCTTTGACACGGGCCTCATTGAAGCCACCACCATTCTCATGGCGGACCCGAATTACTCCTCCGGAACGGATAACAACATCGCCAACACCATCGGCACTATCAACCAGTCCGGCGATGCAGTCTTCCGCTTTATGGAATTGAGCCGGGGGAAAGGCACCGCCGTCTGGAACTGGCAGGGCGGGACCTTGCAAAACATCAGCGGCGCGGACCAGACGAATGAAAATGTGAACTTCACCCTCAACGGCAGCGGGGATGCAAACAACCCCGCCCTGCGCACCTATGAGGTAGATGAAGACCGCACTGCCACCTTTGAAAGCGCCGCCGCCCTGACGGGTGCGGGCTCCTTCAGCAAGGAGGGGGAAGGCAGCCTGGCGCTGCATGGAGTGAATACGAACCTGGGCAATGTGCTCATCGCCGAAGGCAGCCTGGCACTGCACGGCAGCGGCAGCATGGATGATGCGGCCTGGTTTAACGTGGGCACGGCTGGCACCCTGGATGTGACCGCACGCACGGCTTCCTCCTATACGAGTGATGCGGTGATCTCCGGCACCGGCACGCTGAAAGCCACCGGCGGGAGCTTCACCATCGGCAGCAACGTGGGCAGTGTGAATGCTGACGGCGTGCTCAAGCCGGGCAGTTCCAGCTCCATCGGCACTGCTGCCTCTGCTGCTACCGTGGGTGACCTGACGGGCACCCTGCACATCGAAGGCGCTCTGGTTTTGGGCGGGAATGCCGTCCGTGTGGACCGCGCCGTGCTCCAGGCCGGCAGCACCGACCGGAATGCGGCAGCCACTCTCGACACCCTGCATGGCGGCAACTTGGCCACCTGGGTGGACAACATCCCGGCTGACTTCGCCGCATTTATGACCGGGGCAGGAAGCGGGCACGACCTGATCACCATCTCCGATGGCCTGACCCTGAATGAAAACGGCGGCATCACCATCACGGACTACGATGGTTACAGCGGCCAGTTTGGCGATGTGTTTAACTTCCTGGACTGGAGCAGCCTGGCCGGCCTGACCAACAATGGATTTGATGCCGGCCCACGCTATCAGACCGGCATCGAAACCGGTCACGACCTCACCCTCTTCACCCTCACCCCCGGCCTCCAATGGGACACCAGCCTGTTCCTGAGCAACGGGGTGCTCGTGGTGGTGCCTGAGCCATCCCGGATGCTGCTGCTTTTCATCGCCCTTGCCGCCTGCACCTTCCGCCGCCGCCGCGTATAAACAGCCTCACTTGCGGAAGATGAAATAAACCGCCCCGCACATGCAGAGCGCCGCCCAGAGGTAATCCCACTTCAGGGGCTGCTTCATGTAAAAGAACACAAAGGGGACAAAAACGGTCAGCGTGATGACCTCCTGGATGATCTTGAGCTGGGGCAGGTTCAGCGCGGTGCTGCCGATGCGGTTGGCAGGGACCTGCAGGGCATATTCGAAGAAGGCGATGCCCCAGCTCACAACGGCCGCGATGAACCACGGCCTGGCCTTCATGTCCTTGAGGTGCGCATACCAGGCGAAGGTCATGAAGACATTCGCGACTGAAAGGAGACAGACCGCTTTGACAATGGCCCAGTTCATAAAAGGTGGTTACTCCACCAGATACAAGATGCGCCCGCAGCTTTCGCATTGGGTGATGGTTTCATCCGCGCGCAGTTGCTGAATGGTGCCCATGACGACCTTCATGTGGCAGCCAGCACAGATGCCGTTGATGAGGGCGACGACAGCTGAATCGCCCTTTTTGTTAAACAGGCGGTTGTAGAGATCCAGCACGGGGGTGTCCACCGGGGTGGCGAGGGTGCTGCGCTCGGCCTCCTCAGCGGCAAGGCGGGTCTTCACCCCTTCCGCACGGATGGCGAGGGTTTTGAGATCCTCATCCACACGCTCCTGGGTGATGGCCAGCTTGGCCTGTGCTGCTTTGAGCACGGCTTTGGCGGATTCCAGGGTTTCCATGTGCTCAAGCTCCGTGTCTTCCAGTGCACGCACATCGGCTTCATAGCGTTTGATCTCATGACCGAGCGCCTGGAACTCGTCATTTTTGCGGGTCTCAAACTGCTGATCGTGCAGGCGCTTGATGGAATTTTGACGGGTCGCGATGTCCAGTTCCACGCTTTTGATTTTCACCTCGGTTTCCTTGGCATGCAGATTCGCGGCTTCCACGGCGGCCAGATCCCCGGCGAGCTGCATTTTGGCCATGGCCTCGTTCTTCGGGATGTCCTTGAGTTCTTTCTGGAGGGAGCGGATGCGCTGGTCCCGTTCCTGGAGTTTGAGAAGCTGGGTGATTTCTGGAAGCATTGTGCCGCCATGATGGCGCAGGATGCCGGGCGGGTGCAAGGACAACACGCAGCAAAGCGCAGCTTCTACCGGGGCGGGAGAGCGGGTCTGTCAATGAACAAAAAGGCCCGCAGCGGGAGCGGTGCTCACCGGTGCGGGCCGATTTTGCCAGCCAGACCTTACTTCCGCCGGCGGCGGAAGAAGACACCGCCCAGACCGGCCATCAGCAGCAGGACGCGGCCCGGTTCAGGCACGACGACGATGATGCCATGGGTCGTGAAGAGGCTGGTGTTCCAGAAAAGACCTTCGCCAAGCGTGGGGAGGTAGAGGTCGGTATTTTCATACCCGCCACCTGCGCGATTGCCAGTGCCAGCATCGAAACCTGAATTGAGAACGGCATTCCAGTCCAAAAGGTTGAAAACCGCCCCATCGCCGGGAGAATATCCGGTGAGCAAGTCCACACGGATGGTGCCATGCTGATTGAACTCCAGGGTGCCGCCGACATTGATGTAATCGTGCAGGCTAAGATCGCCAAAAGTGCCGTCCAGCACGCCCATCTGATCGGCAGTGCCCGTGGCCAGCCCTTGCAAGAAGGCTTCCACATCACCGCCTGCCCAGCCGAGGGCGGCCAGGGTGGTGGTGGAGCCGCCGAGCTGCAAGGTGAGGCGCTCGACCGGCAGGATGGCAGTTCCTGCGGCAAGGGTAAGATTCTGCGTGATCTGGAGATGCCCGATCATGTCCCCGGCCGTGGCCAGCCCAGAGGTGGAGCTGAGACCCGGAGCGAGGCGGCCACTGCGGCTGGCAAGCCCGACGGCATCCTTGACGACGAGGGAGCCGGTGATGATGCCGCGGCTGGTATTGTCCGCACGCTGGGCACCGACGCCGCCACCACTGATGACGCCATCAAATTCGTAGGAGCCACCGGTGCGGCCGCTGACATCCAGACCCGTGCCTGCGGCCATCCGGATCCAGGGGGTCTCGTTCACCGCGCCATCACCAGTGAGCAGAAGCCTTCCGGCATTGATGAAGGTATTTCCCACATAGGAGCTGCTGGCGGAGGACAGGGCGAGGTCACCTTCCCCGCTCTTGACGAGATGGGTGGAGCCATGGATCTGACCGCCATAAGTGGTGTCGCCAGCCTGGTTGACAGTGAGGGTGTTATAATCAAAACCGCCGTTGTGAACGGAGCCGCCGGTGCCCTGAAGGGCCGCCACTTCCTGGTCATACCCATTGAGATCAAACATGCCGGAGAACCGGGTCGTCAGCTCTGTGGTGACTGGGAGGGTATTGTTCCGGCCGATCTGGAGGATGCCATTTTCAATGTTGGTGTTCCGGAAGCTGTTGGCGCTGCCATTGAGGAGAATGATGTCCTGACCGACCTTGGTGAGGTCATGGTCGCCCGTGATGTTGCCATCAATGTGGAGGTAGGAACCGCGCAGGCCCGGATCGTTGGGATTCAGGTTGGTGGTGGTGTTGAGCTTGCCCATGTCATAAAGGAAATGGTTGGCTGCGTTGGAAGTGCCAGCGGGGTATAGCTGGCCCAGCAAGGAATCGGCTGTCAAATTGACGGTGATGCCGCTGCCCAGGGTGTGGTTGACGGCGACCTGCTCCCAGTCCAGCGGAAGGTAGCCCATGATCGAGCCGCCATTCAGATTGATGGTGCGGGTGCCGGTCTGGTTGGCCATGATCTGAAGATGCACGCCGGATGGCAGGCTGTAATCGCCGCTGCCGCGCGCTTCATTGACGGCCCAGCGCTCCGTGGAGCCCCAGGCCTGGGTAAGGGTGGCGGTAGGGGACCAGTTGGCCACGGCGATTTCCAGGGTGCCTGTGGGGTTGATGGTGGCATTGATGCTGGCATTGCCAAAAGCACCGTTGTGCATGACGCGGACACCGCCGTCGCCGACGGTAAAGCTGCGCGAGCCGGTGAAGGTGGCGCTGTTATCTCCCAGGGTCAGCATGCCGATGCCGGTCTTGCGGACATCATACAGGCCCTGGTTGTTCAGGCCGCCGGTGCCGTCACCATGGCCGAGCTGCACACCCGTGGTCGCTCCAGGGGCGGCGCGGTCCGTTTCAACATGCAGCAGATAATGGTCGTGCAGAGTCACGGTGCCGGTGCGCATGGTGCTGCGCAAGCCGTCCATCCGCAGGATGACGGTGCCTTCCTGGCCGGTGCCGGCAACGGTATTGGTGGTGCGCAGGTCTATGGCCGGGACCTGGATGGTGCGGTCGCTGCCGGCAATGGCGTAGATACGGTTGAAATCATACGCGGTAATGTCCCCCCCGCTCCAGGTGAAGACATCGGGCGAGCCTGGATTGAAGTTGTAGCGCACCTCGGTGGTGTTGAAGGTATTGTCACGGTCATTGGCCCGGCTGCCGTTGAGGATGACCTCCCCGGTGCTGGCCGCGCCGGGGGTGAGGAACTGGATGCCGCCGCCATTGACCACCCAGTCGCCCGTGAACTGGGACTGGTCGGAACGGATGTTCACAAAGGCCGAGCCCGACTTGGTGAACTGGCTGGCGTAGATCCTGCCGTTGAGCTGGAGGGTGTTGTTACTGGCGGAGACGAAAGCCTCGCCATCGCCATCCCCCTCGACAGAAGGGCCAAAGTAGAGATCGGCATTGATGGTGGGTGTATTGGCAACCTGGATGAGACCGCCGCTGCGGATGGTGATGCGGTCAAACCCGGAGCCTGCATTGATGTTGATGTCCCGCTCCAGGCGGAGGGCGTAAACGTCCAGATCGCCGCCCAGGGTGAAGTTGCTGGAGCCCTGCAGGCTCAGAATTTCGGTGCCGTCATTTTCCGTGATGACGCTGCCGGGTGTCAGGGTGGGGGTCGTGTTGGTGACGGCGAGGTAGTTGTCCGGCGCACCTCCCTGAGTGATGAGCTGGAAGCCCAGCGTGGCATCGTATTTGAGGAACTGGCCGTCCGTGCGGCTGGTGATCCAGGGAACCACCATGTTGTTGTCCATGAGGCTTGCACCGTTGGCGGCCAGGAGACGGGTGGCGCTGGCAGTGCCGGCGGTGCCGAGGATGCCGAGGGTGGTGGTGTTATCCACGATGGTGGTGACCATGAGGGTGCCGCTGCCGCTACGGGTGATGTCGCCGGTGCTCAACTCAGACCAGTTGGCACCGCGGCGGCGGAGGACGATTTCCGAACCGCCGGAGACGCTGATGGCACCGATGGTTTCACTGTTGTAAACGCTGTTGGTGTCGTCGCCAAATATCTCGATAACGGAGGTGTTCAGCGCGATGCCGGCACTGTCCGCCCAGCGTCCCTGGGTGTCAGCCGTGCCAAAGGCCGTGCCGTTGTCAAAGCGAATGCGTGAACCGGGATGGAAGACGTAGGCGTTGGCATTGCCCGTATCGGAGTTGCGCGCGGTGCCGTTGCTGCCCTCAATGCGGAGGTCGCCAAAAACATCCACTGTACCGGTGCCCACTGCGGTGCGATAGGTCGTGGCATTGACCTGGCCGGCCTGGATGTTCAGGACGGCTCCACGAAAGGCGCCGCCGCTGTCACGGGTGCGGCTGATCAGGGTGCCGCCGTCGAAGGTGTTGTTGGAATTCGCACCCAAGGTTACGGTGCCGTAGGCCATCGTGATCTGGCCGCCGCCGATGAGGAGGCGGTTGCCAGCCCCTGATAGCTGGTCGGAGTTCCCAGTGACAGGGTTCATGGTGATGGTGCCATTATGGCCGCCGCCCAGGCGGAATTCATTTCCCCCAGGCCCCCAGGCGCTCAGGGTATTGGAGCTGATGGTGCCGCTGCCTTCGACACCGCCGAGCCACCAGCTGGCAAAAGCGCCGCCATCGCGGTTGGCCATGTCCAGGTCGGCCGTGTAGTTGCGCCCGCCACCCAGGGCAAGCACGCCGTTACCGTTGCCATGAATAGTTGCCATCGCAGCAGCGGCCGTCACAGCATCGAATTGGGCATTGCCGCCGTCATTGTTGCGCACGGCAAAGACAGAGAAGGAGCTGGCGCTGGTGACGATCTGGGTGAGACCGGCCGTTCCCAGGTTGCCCACATTGCGCACGGACAGGGCCGCTCCGGGGTAGAGGCGCACGGCACCGGTGCCCAGAGTGGCATTGATCTGGCGCACATTCAGCTCACCCGCCCAGATGTCGGTGCCGCCGGTGTAGGTGTTGGCGGCATTGTTGTCAAAACCCAGCAGGTAGTTGCCGGCCTTGTTGATCTTGCCTTCGCCCGAAACGACGGACCCATTGCGCAGAAGGGTGAAGGCGCTGTCCACGCGCAGCCATGGAGCGTCATTGATGACGACAGAACTGTGAATGTTGATCTGGTCCCCAAAGCTGGCGGACTGGAAGATGATCCAGGGGCTGTTGTTAGTGGTGAGGACGTTGCCATTGTTCGCGGCACCGATGGTGATGTGGGCATTGGTGGAGCCCACGCGCTGGGTAATTAGGGTGGTCTGACCATTGAGTGTGAGCGTCTGCCCTTCGGCATCAAAACGTGAGCCCGCGGTGCCGGAAGTGTTGGCCATGCGGATGGCTCCGAAATTGGAGACCACATCGCCGGAGCCGCCTGCATCAGAGGTGTTGCCCATGGTGTACCACTCCCCGCGATTCACCGTCATGCCGCCCGTGAAGCCGGCATTGTTGCCGTTCATCCGCAGCGTACCGTTACCGCTCTTGGTGATGCCTGCCGCGCTGCTGAAGTCTCCTGTGAGGAGGGCGGTGCCGGCGCTGACGCGGATGCCCACGTCGCTGGTGCCGCCGACCGTGGTGGCACCATTGACGGTGAAGTTGTAGCTGTTCGCGTTTTCGATCTGCAGCAGGGTGCCCGCTGCGCCTTCAGTCCCTTTAATGTCCAGGCTGCCAATGCTGATGGTGCCGTTACCGGAGCCGCTGGAGCGGTTCAGCTCAATGCGTGCGATGGGCACATTTTCCGCCACCACCACCTTGTGGTTGTAGGTGCCGCTGGCACTGGCCGTGCGCAGGCTGAGAAGGGGCATCTGCGAGCCGTTGTTGTTGTTAAAATAGTCAGCATGCAGGGTGATGGTGCTGGCGGAGCCGAGCGTGCCAGGCGCGTTGGCAATGAGGGTGCCGCCATTGATCTGGATGTTCCCGGTGATGTTGTTGCCAGTGTTGGCCAGGGTGAGGGTGCTGGGGCCGCCGCGGGTGAGATTGGCGGCGGTGAGCACGCCGTTGACCGTGAGAGTACTGTCCGCAGAAAATATGATCCCTTCCACCGGAGCGCTGCCACTGCCAAAGTACAAATTGGAGGCCAGAGTGACAGCGCCATTGGTGATGAGGCCGCCGCTATGAATGTTAATCTGGTGGCCGGTGAGGGTGGTGGTGCCGGTCAGACGCAGGGCGTAGGCATTGACAGTGCCGGTGAGCGTGGCGTTTCCGGCAGTGCTGTAATGGGCGATGGAGGTGTTGGTGAGGCCTGCCAGGAAGGTGGCTCCTGTGCCGGTCGTGAAGGGCACATTGACCAGTCCTGTATCGTTGTTGTAGCCCAGGTAACTGAGGTTGCTGACGCTGAGCATCCAGGGATTGAACATGCCGTTGTTCATATTTTCAGTCACCCAGGCCGGATCATTGATGAAGATCTTCTGGGACTGAAGAGCCGCTGACCCCAGCTCCGCAGCCGTGGTGTTGCGGATGGAAAGCAGGGCCTGCCCGGAGCGCTCGATGCCGTCATTGGTGATGAGGATGGACTGGCCATTGGTGCCAGAGCGCTCCATCAAGATCCCGGCACCGCCCTTGACGGTGATCTCCCCGACGACTTCCTGGTTCACGCGACCGCTGTGGTTGATAAGGCCGAGCTGCGCACCGTCCAGGATGATGGGCGTGGTGTCTCCCCACTTGTTTTCATACAGGCCCAGGTTGCTGTTGTCCTGGCGTGAAACGACGAACTGGTCGTTCACATCCATAAGGTAATCCAGCCGCAGCGCCCCGCCGGGCCGCAGGATGACTTTGTTGACCTGATCCCCCGCATCGTTGGTGAAGCGGCCGTCGCCGCGTGCCTCCAGGCGGCCATAGACCTCAAACTCGGGCGTGGCATAGTCACCGTGAAAAGAAAGGAGATTGCCCACGGAGCCGAAGTCTGCACCACGGTGGATGATGGTGTTGCCGGTGAAGTTCTGGCCGCCGTATGTGCGCACCTGGGACTGGGAGCCCGTGGGCACGTTGCCGACATTCACGGGGCTGCGGCCCAGCACCACAGCATTGTCACCAGTCAGGAGGTTCGGCGTCAGCAGTGAGAGGATCCCGGCATTGGTGCCGCTGAAGCGGTAGATATCATCAAAGCCGGCACCCAGTGTGGAGGGCATGTAATAGGTACTGCCTTGGAAGGCGGAGATGCCCCAGCGACCGCTGCCCATGGCCGCCTGGTCCAGCGCGTGGGTGTAAAGGCCACCGTCACCCAAACCCAGGGAGAGGCTGCCGTTGGTGGTGGAGCGCAGGCCGTAATCGGAGACCTTGGCATCCGTGCCGATGTCAATACGGATGGTGCCGGAGGCTTCACTGCCAAAGGTCTGCACACGCTGTCCCTGCGCGGTCAGCACATTGTCCGGCGACATGAGGCGGATGGCCGTCGTGGTGGTGAATCCCTGGTTGATGATGATGTCCCCGGTGCCCGCATTGGCCTGGCTGTTGAAGGCGAGGGTCACACCGGGAGAGCGGATCTCATCCGCGCCGCGCGTGCCAAAGTAAACGGTGCCCTGGGTCACGACCAGGCCGCCGCTCCAGGTGGCGCTGTTGTCGCCATCAATGGTGAGATCGGAGGCACCGGTTTTGTTCATCGTATAACCAGAGCCTCCGTCACTGACGCCGCCGGCGAGCACGAGCTGGGAATCCGTCTGGATGCGCGCATGGTGGGTGAGGGTGGTCTGGCCGTCAAAGCGCGGAATGTAGGTATTGCCGCCGGTGGTCAGGAAGCGCTGCAAATCCAGAGTGAGCGAGCCCATGATGAGCAGCTTGTTGCCGCCGGCACCGGTGGGCCGGTTGGAATCCAGGATGGAATCCGCCCCCTGATGGACGACGTTGTTGCCGATGAAAATGGTCTGCTGATTGGTGGTGCTGTCGCCGATGGCCCAGGCCTCCCACTCGCCGCCGCGCAGCAAAACCGTGGTGCTGGAAGGCAGCGCAGAGGCCACCGAGGTGGGCGTGGCCCAGGACTGGTCATTGAGCCAGGTGCGGACGATGCCCTGGCTGATCTCCAGCGTTTCAAGCGAGTTGGGCAGGCTGCCGTTGATGTTGTCAAACACCAGACGACCGGTACCCACTTTGATGATTTTGGAATCCACGCCGCCGATGATCTGGCCCGAGAACGTCTGGGTGGAGGTGGTGCCGGGGGATTCACGACCGATGGTCAGAGTGGCCGAGCCCAGGTCCAAAGTACCGCCGCTGAACTGAAATTCAGCCCCGGCCCTCGGCCCGGAAAGATTGCCAAACTCCTGGTCAAACCCGTTCAGGTCCACTGTCGCCCCGGGGGCGATGGTGACGATGGAGCCGGTGCTGGCATTGAGATTGCGGAAGGTGGGAAAGACATTGGCTGCGCCTGCACGCAGGGTCCCCTCACTGACCAGAATGCCGCCCTGGAAACTGGCCGCTGCATTCAGCTCCAGCGTGCCGCGCCCAAATTTCACAAAAACCGGAGCGGTATTGACAGCCGGCTCGGCATTCGTTGAAAAGACATTGGTGGAATTATCACGCACATTGGTCAGCGCCACAGAGATGGATGAAGTGGCGGCATCATCCACATACAGGCTCAGCAGGTTATTGCCAAAATTCAGCGCCGAGCCGGAGTTGCCCGTGATGCTGGCACCGTTATTGAGGATGATCCCCGCCTGGCCGCCGCTGCCTACATTCAGGGTGAAACCGGCCAGGTTCACATTGGCATCGGTGCGGAAAGCATAGACAGCGCGGTCATCCGTCAACGTGCTGGGAGTGGTCCCGGCATTGAAGACTTGGGTGGAGCCAGTGGCAGTGTCCAGATTTCCCGTTCCGCCATAGGTCGCAGTGACCACTCTGTAAGGGCCGGAGCCCGTGGTGGTGAGGTAGTCCGCTGCATTGCTGCTGCCGCTGGCAGCGGCCACCGCCCAGGTACCGATGATGCCGTTGGTGAGCGCAGGGGCGCTGCTGAAGGTGATGTTTTCCTGCGTGCCCAAATTGCCCAGCTGCGGCACAAAGGTGACCGTGCCGCCCCCTGCCCTGGTGAGTGAGCCAAACCCAAGCGTGGTGGTGAAGGCATCGTTGGCCTGGTCATTGATGACGAGGCGGGATCCGCCGGCAATGTTCAGCGCACCCGTGCTGGTAGCACTGCCATTGGCCCCGGCCAGGCCGTCAAATTGTAAAATGCCATTGCCGAGGGTGAAAGCGCTGTTGACACCAAACGGGCTGCCGCTCGTAGCCTGCGCCTTGCCGATCAAAGTCCCTGCGGTGACAACAGTGGGTCCGGTGTAAGTGTTGCCGGTGCCTGCCGCAGGATTCAGCACCACTTTGCCATTGCCCACCTTGTTGATGCCACCGGCGGCGCTGACGGTGCCGGTGAAGCTGACATCACCCCCGGTCACGGCGCTGACGTTTACGGCGCGGGTGGTGACGACATTGCCGCTGAAGGTCTTGGCCCCGGCATCCAGACCGCCCAGAGTCTGCAAACCGCCGGTGGCGGAGTTGGTGATGTTACGGCTCAGCGTGCGCTCACCCGCAAGCAGGATCTGCGAAGAGGCCGTGCTGCCGAAAGTGACGGCACTGGTGCCGCCCAGGGCGTTGTCGTTATCCAGTACCAGGTAGCCGTTGTTCACGGTCGTACTGCCGGTGTAGGTATTGGCTCCCTTCAGCCACAGGGTGCCCTGATCCCCCTTGAGGACGTTGAAGCCGCCGGTGATCTGGCCATTGATGGTGGTGAGAGCACCACGTGTGCGGAAGTTGATGTCCCGGCTGAGGGTCACATTGCCGTTCACAGTGAAACGGTAGCCGTGGGACCCGTCGGTGATGAGATCAAAGTTCGTGACACCTGAAAGGGCCGCCCAGGTGATGGAGGAAACCTGGACTTCCTGGTTGGCATTGCCCGTGCTCAGAGAAGCAGGCCCGACCGTGACGATGCGGTTGCTGTTGTTCGTGCCGGACGTGAAGTTGAGCCCATAGTTATAATGATGCGGTCCAGCTCCGTTGATGAGGAACTGCAGGCGGGCCGTACGATCAGAATTGACGGCCATGTTGATGGTTCCGGCCAGGCCGGCTGCGGAGGTGTGGGAAAGGACGAGGTTCCCCTGCTGGAGCTGGGTGATGCCGGCATAAGTATTGGCCGCGCCTAGGACCAGGGTGCCGCCCAGGCGCTTGACCAGCGCACGGTTGCCCGTCCCGGTCTGCTCAACTTCGCCCATCAGGTATAGGAAGCCGGAATTGAAGCCTTGATTGTCAATGCCGACATCAAAGAGGGTATTGCCCGCCGCCGTGTGATTGAGGGTCGTCTTGCCGAGGAAAAGGACACCGTTCTGGCGGGTGGTGGTGGAGGTCACGGTCAGGACCCGGTCCGCGCCGTCCATTCGCAAGGTCCCCATGGACACAAGGCTGCCGCCTGCCCCGTTCAGGGATTCTACCCTCAGGATGGCATTGCCGCCGGAGACATCAATATTGCGGGCGGCATACTGGTTGTCTATCCCGGAATAAAGACCTGCTGCGACAGAGACACGCAGTTCCCCGGCCCTCAGGTTGATGGTGTTATTGCCGGTGCTGAGAGCTCCATTCCTGCCGGCGACGAGCAGGCCACCACTGCCGATCGTGAGCTGGCCGGAATAATTCTGCGCTTCAGGCAGATACACAGCTCCGCCGATGTTGCTGCGGGCATTGTGGTCTATGGCACCAATGAAAAGCGGCAGGGCACCATTCAGCACATTCGCTTTCTGGATAGTGAGGGTGCCGCCCCCGGAACCCAGGCGGAAGGCCAGGTCACCGGCCCCGTGGCCGGTAGGGGAAAGTGTATCTCCCGTGAAAATGCCATTGGCACTGGTGGCACCGAACCACACGCGAACGTTGGGGGCGACCGCAGCGATCATGCCTGTAAAATCCACACTCGTCGGCCCCATGCCATTCATCTGCACGGCCACATTGCGGGCGTTACCGGCCTGGTTATTGGCAATGAAGATGTTGTTTCCGCCGCTGTCCTGCAGCCCGCCGCCGGTGGCGGTGAAGCTCTGGAAAGAGATGCCGCTGCCATCGCCATAACCCGCGCCAAAGCCGATGGCAGAGGCATTGTCATTGCTGGCGTTTTGCAGAAAGATGCGCTGATTGACGCCAATGTGGCCGGGAGACTCCAGATGCAGCGCCCCGGCCGCTCCCACCTGCACGTCATTACCAACGATGTCCGCCCCCAGATTACCGCTGCCCCGTACCCAGACGAGCCCCTCATCAATCAATGTTCCGGACTTGTAAGTCTTGGCTGAATCTATGAGCAGGGTGCCGCCGCCACGCTTGACGATGCCGCCGTTATACACGTCGTTTTCAAACCGGCCAATTGCCCCGCGGCCCGCCCCCGAGGCAGCCCCGTCCAGGCGGATGTAGCGCTGCTGCCCCCCCAGATCCAGGGGGTTGACCAGGGTCAGCGCATGGGTGGCTGTGCCGCCATTTAAAGTAAACATGCTCGGATTAAAGTAAGCGCTACCCCACACGACCGCCTCTTCCGCACCGCCAAAGTTCACCTGGATGGCCCGTCCAAAAGCCCCGAATCCGCCCCCAGAGCCGCCGGTGATCTGCACCTGGCCGGCACCGCTGCCGAGCGCCCGCAGGATATCCCGGTCCGTATCAAAGGTGGACTGTCCGATGACGCTGCCCTGGATATGGAGATTGCCACCGCCCAGCGCACTGTAAGCACTGTTGTCTGCAGCATAACCGATTCTCTCCCGAAGCTGGCCTTCATTGATGAATGTTTTGCCTGTATGGAGCTGGGTATTGAGAAGGGAGAGCAGGTTGGGGCCGGTTTTGACGAGACTCACCGGATTGGCCCCATTGTCCACGATCACCGCGCTGAGGTTGAGGCTGGCATTGGAGTGATGGAGGAACAGCTCATAGGTGGCCCCTGGGCCGGGACCGGCCGTCAGGTTGCCGTTGCTGATGGTGTGTGTGGACGTGACCGAGGCCCCGCGGCTGATGAGGACACCGCCGGAATCCACCGTCAGGGTGTTGCCGCCCAGATCCAGTGTGCGCCCCGTATCCGAATACATGTTCAGCGAGTTGATGGTGCGGTCGCCAGTTAGCGTGGCGGCAGCCGTGAGCTTGACATTCTGAGTGCTTGCCCAGCCCGTCTGCGCAGTGTCAATGCTGTAGTCCCCGGCTACCAGCGCTGTGTATCCGTTGGCCCCATATTTGACAAACTCGCCGGCGGTATTCGTGAGGCGCGTCGTCGCCCACCCGCCCAGAATGCCATGGGTCATGGCAGGTGCGCCCAGGTCCAGGATACGTGACTGGGTGCCCGCACCGAGCTGCTGCCCGCCGCTGGTCACGCCGTCCAGGTTGAAGAGAATCGTGGATCCAGCCGTTCCTCGTGTCAGGCTTGTGAGAATGAGCTCCTGGGTCTGGCCATTGGAGACCGAGCGCATGTCAATGACATTGCCGCCGTTTTGAAAGGTCACCGGTCCCAGAGTTTCCGTGTGGCTCAGGGTCTGCACCGTCTGCATGCGGATGCGGGAGCCGTTGAGAGTGATGGTGCTGGTGTCGCTGTAACGGTCGTTGTTGATCGCAGCTCCGCTTTCCTGCAGGACGTAGAGCAGACCGTTGGTCATGTTAAAGGCGGAGACAGAATTGTAGCCGCCAGCACCGTTGCTCTTGCTCCGCAGTTCCCCCAGCGTGGCAGAGATGCTGCCCGAATAGGTGTTGCCCGCGTTTTGGAACCGCAGATATCCCATCCCGTATTTGGTGATGTCCGCCGACCCGGAGATGAGGCTGTCAAAGTTCAATGAGGCAAAAGCATGCAGCCGCAGGGCATGGTCCACCCCCAGCGCACCGCTGAGGGTCATGGCGCCACCGGTGGAATCGCTTTGGATCAGGGCCGCGCCTTGCATCGTGATGGCACCGGCCACGGTATTCGTATTGACCCCCAGCATGTTGCGGATGGCCCCCATTCCGAGGTAGCCGTTGCCTTCGATCGAGATGGGTTTGCTGCCCATGTTCATCCCCGCCGCCCCGGTGGCCGTGCTCAGCGCCAGGGTGGCCCCCGAGTTCACCACGGTGGATTGCGCCGTGCTGCCCAGACCCGTCGTCGCGACGTTCACCAGCGTGATGCCGCCATTCAGGACGTTGCCGCCAGTGAAGGTGTTCCCGCTGCTCAGCACCAGCATACCATCGCCGTTTTTCACCAGACCAAAGCCTGTGCCGCTGATGACGCCTGAGAGGATCATCGTCCCCTGATTGATCTGCGCCGTCAGATTTTCGGTGAGGCTGATGGGAGCGCTGATCTGGCTCGTTCCATTACCCGTTTTCAAAAGGGTGGCGGTGCTTGTACCGCTGTTAAAGACCAAAGACCCGCCTGTGCCAGGGGCCAGAACAAAACGACCTCCCCGCTCATTGCTGAACTGCAGGCTGCCAAGCGTCACCGCCCCGTTCAGGGAAATCGTCTGCGTCCCGCCGGGTGTGAAACCCAAAACAGCCCCGGCTCCAATGGCATTGGGCACGGTGCCTGTGTCCCAGTTCAGCACGCTTTGCCAGTCAAAGCCGCCAGTCCCCTGCCCCACCCAGTTGACCGGCGTTTGCGCGGAGACCTGCCCCCCTGCAAGCACAAGAAAAGAGGTCAACAAAGCTTGGGCCCATCGCCAGCTTGCAAATCGGGACTCTTTGGCGACGGTTGAGATAGGGATTTGAGGCATAGCAGGTTGGAAAAAAGAGGGCTGGTAAACAGAAAAGCAGGCGGGATTAAAGATCCTCCGCCGATAAGAAGGCATGGCGCTTAACCCATGAAGAGCAGAGTCGCATGACGAGGGACCATCCTGCTAATGGGACGGCAAAGATATGGCTGAACAGTGGCATGGCTTCTGCTTGACTCACAGAGACGGGTAGAGATCCAAAAAGACATTCTCCCCGGCGAAATACCCGGCGTTTGCCCGCAATTGGAAAGAACCCTTTACCATTTGCGAGCTGAAACCATTACTTCACAGGGGTTGAAACCCGAATTCATCACGAAGAGAAATTGGATGCGATAGAAAAGTGCGGAACGCTCCCACGATAAAGGAATACCTTATTTACCCATCAAGGCCGCGCAGCAGAAACGCTCCCGCTCAAGTAATCACTTTGGGAAAGGCAAGGACTAACCACTTGACATCTTAATATTATTTACCCGTGTTTTTGATGCAAAAAGCACCCACCTTGTTTCCAGCAGTTCAGGGCAACCACAATGGACTGGAGGCGTTCTGACAGGAGCGCGACCACTGCGGATAAAGGATCGGCTAATTCTTTGGAGATCCACGAATTTGTTATCTTTTGGGAGAGAAGCTGCTTGATGGGAATGTTTGTTTCATTCCCCCCCACCTTTGTTTTGATTGTGACCCTAAGGACCCTTTTTTTCCTGGCTGTGATAAGCACACAAGCAGCCCTCTCAGCCGTCCCTCTTTCCTGGGATGGAGATGTGAACGAAGAAGGGCTGCAAGACGGCCCAGGAACCTGGAATACCACCGCCGCAGACCGGTGGTTCAATCCGGCAGCGATGCCACCTGGCTACCAGGTCTGGAACAATGACCAGGCAGACATTGCCATCTTTGGCACAGGCACGGGTGCCGCCGGGACAGTCACCCTGGAGAGTGCTATCACCGCTGGCGGGCTGACCTTCAATGCCACAGGCTCGGGCAGCTACACGCTCAGCGGCAATGTACTGACCCTGGCCGGAACTCCCATCATTAATGCCAATGTGGCGGCGGCCATCAGCTCTTCCCTCGCAGGAGTGGCGGGCATGACGAAGACGGGCGATGGCGTGCTGACCCTCAGCGGCGGTGCGGCCAATACGCTGACCGGGCTGACTTACATCTCCGGCGGCACGCTGACCACGGCCAAAAGCTCCGGTGTGACGGCCATCGCAGGGGATGTGGAAGTGGCCACGGGCGGCACCTACATCTGGGGGGCGAACAACCAGCTCGCAGACACAGCCTCCATCACCGTCTCCGGCGGAGCGATCACTTTCAGCAGCCGCACCGAGACCTTTGCCAATTACACCCAGACCGCAGGCGGGCAGCTTGGCAGCAATACGGCCATTGTCACCATTACCGGAACCCTGGCCATGTCCGGCGGCACGCCACTGACGCTCAACAGCCGAGGCCGGTGGGCGGCCAATGCGGTGGATCTGACCGGTTTTACCTCCACGGGTAATGCGATCCTTTTTGGTGGCGATGGTGCCGATGTGGTCACCAGCCTCACCGTCGGCAGTGGCGGTCTGACCATGACCGGCCAGACCATTACTCTGAACCGCACCACCACGGCGGGCCGGCGTGGCAATGAGCTGATCCTGAATGGCGGCATCACTTCCTCCGGCCTCAGCCGTATTTCCACCAGCGGCAGCGGGGTGCTGCCTGATGGCGCGGTGAACCAGCTGAACCTGGGCACGGAGATCCGTACCTGGAACGTCCTGGACGAAACGACTACCGTGAGCCTGCCCACGGCCGGGACCGGCGGCATCAACAAGACCGGGGAAGGCATCCTGGTGATGGGAGGCGGAGTTTCGAATACCCATAGCGGCCTAACGACAGTGACCGAAGGAACGCTGAGCCTGAGCAAAAGCGCAGGTGTGGATGCGGTGGGCGGCGACATTTTAGTCAATGGAGGCACCCTGCGCTGGCTGGTTGCGGATCAGGTCCCTGATACCGCCACCATCACGGTCAGTTCCGGCCCGACCCTGAGTTTTGGCGGTCGGAATGAGACTTTTGCCAATTATGTGCAAACAGGCGGGACTGGCATTTCCTCCAGTTCGGGAAATTCCGCCATCGTCACCATCACCGGCAAGGCCACTCTGTCCGGTGGTGGTGCCATGACGACGAACAGCGGCGGACGGATGTCCGTCAATGAACTGGATGCCACAGGCTTTTCCGGTACGGTGCTGAACATCGGCGGCAACAGCGCCGCACGTGTGACCACGTTCACCATCGGTGCCGGAGGCATGACTCTCAGCGGGCAGACTATCTCACTCAACCCCGCCACCAGTGAAAGCAACAAAGGCAGCGAGCTCATCCTCGAAGGAAGCCTCACCGCCACCGGCACCAACAACTTCAACCGCGGCAGCGGTGGTTTTGGGGTGGCCCAGATCAACCTCGGCACTGAAGTGCGTCAGCTCGCCATCAATGCGGGCACCACCACCATGAACGTGCCGCTCATCGGAACGGGGGGCATTTTGAAAACCGGCAACGGTATCCTCCGCCTGACGGCAGCCAGCACTTTTACGGGCAAGACTACCGTCAGTGGCGGCCGCCTGACGCTCAATGCCGACGGCAGCATCGCCGAAAGCACCTGGATCCAGCTGGATTTGGACGGCATTCTGGATGTCAGCGCCCTCGGCGGCGGGTTTACCTATGAGCCAGCCAGTGGCACCCCGGTCATCAGCGGCAGCGGCACGGTGAACGGCAGACTGAACCTGGGCGGCAGCGCCCAAATCCGTCCCGGCAGCACCTCCGAGGCCGCCGCCATTGCCACGGCAGGTGACGGCATCGGGAGTCTGACCATCTCCGGAGACCTCGCCTTCACCCCGTCTGCCCCCGGCACCATGGCCGCCTTTCAAATCCTCAATGCTGGCAGTGCTGATCAGATCGTCATCAACGGCGACCTCACTCTGAATGGCAGCACTTTCTTCGTCGTCACCCTGGATGATGATTATGTCCCCGCCTCTGGTGACGGCTGGGTCCTGCTGGACTGGGCCGGACTGCTCCAGGCAAACGGCTTTTCCGTAGGCGAAAACAACCGCAGCGGCGGCAATCTGGCCGGCAATGAAGGGAATCTCGACCTCCCTGACCTCAGCCCCTGGGGCCTGCTTTGGGACATCACTCCATTGGTTGACGGCGGCTCACTGACGGTGACCATCGTGCCTGAGCCAGGGCGTATGCTTTTGCTGGCCCTGGGCCTGATGACTCTGGCCACCCGGAGGAGGCGCTTTTGAGGAATTCAAATTTTGAGTGGAGCCGGAAGGGCCCCGGACTGCGATTCCAGGGGTGAACCTGCCCGCTCCATTCCGATGTTCTTCCAACCTCCGCTTGTGCTCTTCCCATTCTCAGCTTTGATATCTTATGGCTGCGAAAAATACCTTGTTCCATGCCACTGCGGTTCGTAGGCTGCTCATTCAGAGTACAGTTCTTCTCCTCGGTTCGGCTCTGTCCCTTTCCGCCCAAACTCCGGCCCAGGCCACCGTGGAGCCTGGCATGGAAATGGCGGTGCAATGGCGCTGGACCCCGGAGCCCTCTGATGCCGCCGCCTGGGGCCTTTCTCTGGACGCACCGCCTGCACCTGAACCCGGCTCACCCGCAGCCGCCGGCGGCTCCGCCAACGCGCGGCCACAGGGTCCTCCTGAAACCACCCTGGAATACCAGGTCGTCAAAGGAGACTCCCTCTACGTCATCGCCCGCCGGTATGGCGTCACCGTGGACCAGCTGAAAGCCTTCAACGGGATGAAGCGGGACCTCATCAACATCGGCCAGACGTTGCGCATCCCCAGTCTGGCCGATATCCAGGCCATGGCCCCGCCGCCGCCGCCCCCGCCCAAAGTGGAGCCAGGCCAGCCAGTGAAAGCCGTGCCGGTGCCTGAGGATGAGCCGGAGGTCAAACCCCTGTTGAAGCGTCCCCTGCCCTCCGCCGCCAGCAGCGTGGCGCGCGTGGTGCTGATGCAGGCCTACCTGGACCGCCAGGGCTTTTCAGCAGGCCCCATTGATGGCACGGACGGCCCGCTTTATGATGCCGCTTTGCGCTCTTATGAGACCGCCAATCCAGGAGTGCTGACCTTTGAGATGGGCCAGGTTCCGGCTGTGCTCACCCAGATGGGCGGAGCCTTCATTGACTATCAGCTAAAACGGGAGGACTTCCGCTGGATCGCCCCGGAACCGGAGGCACCGCCATCTCGGTCCCGCACCCCGGCCCCGGCCGCACCAGCCGTCACCTTGGAAAGCCTGACCGCAGGCACCTTCCTCCCCTATCGCAATGTCTGGGAGTTTGTCGCCGAGCGCTTCCACTGCTCGGAATCATTCCTGCGCCGCATCAACTCCGGACTGAAGTCTCCAGTGTCTGCTGGAGCACTGTTTTTTGTTCCCAATGTCATCCCCTTTGAGATTGAAACGGCCCTGGATGAACCCTTGCAGCCCGCTGCCGATCCGGCCAAACCCGTCACCGCCACCATCGTCAGCAACAACCGGATGGAAATCCGCCGCAGCGGCAAGCTCATCGCCAATCTGCCTATCGCCGTGGCGCGCCCCGGACTGCGCGGACGCGGCACCTGGAAGATTTTGGAAGCCATCCCCCGCCCGCAGATGACCACGCTGGGAGATCCTGCGGCACCTTTCAGCTCACCGCTTGTACTCCCCGCCGGTCCGAACAACCCCGTCGGCCCCATCTGGATTCACCTGGCCAAGGCCAATGATCCCGCCCCCCTGCCCTATGGCCTGCATGGCACCAGCATCCCCGGTTACATGCGCAGACAGGAGAGCATCGGCGGTTTCAGGATGACCAACTGGAACATCGCCTATGCGGTGCGCCTCCTGCCCGCTGGGACCCCTCTGACCTGGCAATAGCCACCTTGCAGAAGCAGCGCGTTCAGCGCTTGTGCGTTTTGAAAGTACGTTGTTACGTACCTTAACAGGCTGACGTTTTGTAACAGTCTGCCCCCACCTGTCATGAAGCGTCTCCTTGCCCCCTTTCTCATCTTCAGCGGTCTGCCGGTCATGGCCGATGTCACCCTGCCTGCTTTTTTCAGCGATGGTCTGGTTCTTCAACAAGGCAAAGCCGTGGCCATCTGGGGGACGGCGGGGGAGGATGAAGATGTCACGATCAACTTTGCCGGACAGACCAAAGTCACGCAGGCAGACCTGGACGGCCAATGGAAAGTGACCCTGGACCCCATGCCAGCCAGCGCCACCCCGGCAGAGATGACGGTCACCGGCAAGAACAGCATCACCTTGAAAAACCTCCTGGTGGGTGAGGTGTGGGTCTGCTCGGGCCAGTCAAACATGCAGTGGACGGTGGCCCAGTCTGCCAATGCAGAACAGGAGATCGCAGCGGCAAACTTTCCGCAGATCCGCATGTTCAGCGTCGAGCGGGCAACGGCCATGGAACCGGCGAAGGATGTGAAGGGAACCTGGAAGGAAGCAAGCCCGGCCAATGCGGGCCAGTTTTCCGCTGTGGCCTACTTCTTCGGCCGTCACCTGCACCAGGTGCTGAAGGTGCCCGTCGGTCTCATCAACACCTCCTGGGGGGGCACCCGCATCGAGGCCTGGACCAGCATGGAATCGCTGAATGACCGCCCTTGCGCCGCGCAACTGCTCAGTGACTGGAACGGTATCCGCAACGGCTGGAATCCGGTGGCCGAGAATGCGAAATTTGATGTCGCCAAGGCAGAGTGGCAGTCTCAGGTGAAAGCCGTCAAGGAGGCCAATCTCAAGCTGCCAGAGGCAGAAAGGAAGCCTCTGCCACCGGCTCCCCGTCCGCCGGATGATCCCAATAAAACCCCGCATTATCCGGCCGTCCTTTTCAATGCCATGGTCGCTCCGCTCATCCCCTACACGATTCAGGGAGCCATCTGGTATCAGGGGGAGTCCAACCAGACCCGCGCTTTTCAATACCAGGAGCTGCTGCCCAACATGATCAACGACTGGCGCACGCGCTGGAATGACGAGTTCAGCTTTTACATTGTGCAGCTCGCCAGCTACGGCAACCGCCTGCCGGTGACCGCTGAACCTGGCGTGCCTGATACCTGGGCAGAGCTCCAGGAGGCCCAATACCTGACCACCATCACCCTGCCCAAAACCGGTCTGGCGGTCACCAATGACATCGGCGAAGAGAAGGACATCCATCCCAAGAACAAACAGGAGGTGGGGCGTCGTCTCGCCCTCTGGGCTCTGGCCCGTGACTATGGAAAAACGAGCACGGTGCCCAGCGGGCCGCTCTTCAAAAACAGCACGGTTGAAGGCAGCAAAATTCGCCTCCAGTTTGACCATGCCGGAAGCGGGCTGAAAAGCCGTGACGGCGGGCCGCTGAAGCATTTCCAGATCGCCGGGGAGGATCAAAAATGGGTTTGGGCAGAGGCCAAAATCGAAGGCAATGAGCTCGTTGTTTCCAGCCCTGACGTTCCCGCGCCTGTCGGAGTGAGATATGCTTGGGCAGCCTGGCCGCAAGGTGCCAACCTCATCAACGCTGAAGGCCTGCCAGCCAGTCCTTTCCGTACGGATGAATTCATTCTCAGCACCATGGGAGTGACCTCCCCCTTCCAGGAAGTCCTAAAGGCAGGTGCCCGCTGATCTTTCCCGCGGCGGTTCTTACAGCTCCGGATGCGGAGGCAGCCCGTTAAGACGGATTTCATCCAGATCTTTGGGCTGTATCGTGCGCAGCGGCATGTCGTACCTGGGTTTGGGACGGAAGGTCCGGTCTTCAAGTTTTTTGCGCAGCAGCACCCAGGCGAAGTCCACCAGCAGCGGCTGGTAAAGCGTGGCATCAATCTCCCCATCACCGACCAGGGTCATGCCGCCTTCCGTACCGCGGAATCCGTCGGTGCCGATGACCATGACCTCATTGCGCACCTCCTTTTGAGCCAGGGCCAGGGAGGCCCCGAAGGCCATCACATCATTGTGGGCGTACACAATGTCATAGGACTGCTGCAGGCGCAGGGCATCCAGGGCGCGGTCCCTGCCCCCGGCAAGGCTCCAGCCGCCTGGCGCATCATGGACCAAAATGACACCGGGAGCTTCAGCCAGCGCAGCTTCAAAACCTTCATGCCGCTGCTGGCACTGCACACTTTCATCATCTCCACGGATCTCGATCACCCGTCCGGCAGCCTCATTGCGCCCTTCTTCCTGGTTCTTTAAAAGCAGCGCCCTCACGGCCAGCTGACCCGCCAGTTCACCGAGCTTCCTTTGGTCCGCGACCAGTACGGTGCTGCAGTCCAGGTCTGCCGAGCCTTCCCCCAGGCCGATCACCAGCACACCCGCTGACAGGGCATCGCTTACCAAAGTCTTCAGGGACCTGGCATCCAGGGCATCAATCAAGATCGCCAGGGGTTTCTCCTGGAGGGCGGCTTTCATCTGTGAAACCTGCGTTTCCACCTGGCTGCCGGCATCCAGCGTCTGGAGCCGGAACCGCGGATCCTGAGTCATCAAACGGGCGAACAAAAGTCGCTGACCGTTTTCGTACATGCGGTCGCCATGGGCTGAAAGAAAGACAACGACGGAGGAATCTTCCACCACCTCAGGCCGGGCCGCACGCTTGCAGGCTGTCATCATGCCCAGGCACAAAAACAAACCCATTAACCAGATGCGACGGCGGTTCTTCATACACAAAAAGCAGGATCAACGGCGGCTGAGCCGGTAAAAAAGGAAGCCTCCAATGCCCAGAAAAAGCACATTGGGCAGCCACATGATGAGGTGCGGAAAGGCCGAAGGCTGGCTGTTGAGCGTATCCGCGAGGATGATGAAAACAAGATAAACGGTGGCGGTGATCAGACTGAGGGCAAAGCCGCTGGAAGTTTCCCTTCTTTGCGCGGTCACTCCCAGAGGGATGCCCACAAGGGCAAAGGTGATGCAGGCCAGGGAGAAGCTGTAGCGCTTGCTCAGCTCGGTGAGGGAGCGGCTGTGGTCTTTGTCATCCATGGCTTTTTCCGTGACTCCGTCTATGCGGCTGCCTACCTCATCCCAGAGCATGGCGGTGGATTTCATGCTGGCGTTCACTTTCACGCTGTCCGCTTTCAGACGCGAGAGCGGAAAGACGATGGCCGTGGTGGCGGCATTGACGAACTCCACCTTGTTCACGGATTTATCTTCGTTGTAGGTCATGCTCTCGATCTCCGCCCCCTCCAGGTGCATGATGAAATCCAGCTCACCAGGCTGCATTTCCAGCGTGGCCTTCCGCGCATGAATGACACGCTGGGCCAGCCGGCCTTCGATCTCGACGATCTCCACATTCTGCAGCTCATTGCCGTCGCGCTTGCCCGTGTAGATGCGGAATCCTGGCACCTTGTCCAGCACCCGGCCCTCCTGAAAAAGTGCGGCCGGATTGTCCATGGCCACTTCGAAGAACATGCGCTTGATGCGGTCCTTGGCCATGGGCGAGACGGACACATTCACCCAGTAGCACACACTGGAGAGGGCAAAGGCCAGGACAAAAACGGCTGCGCAGATGCGCGACATGGACCAGCCGGTCATGCGCAGTGAGACCAGTTCGTTGTCAGCCGAAAGACGGCCAAACACCAGCAGGATGCCTGTCAAAAAAGCCCAGGGAATGGTGAAGATGAGCGAAAACGGAATGATCAGCGCTATGAACTCCAGGATGAAACCCATCGGCAACTGGGTGTCGCCCAGCAGCTCATCCAGCTTTTTATAGACATTCCCCAGCACCATGACCCCGCTGAGGAGCAGCACGCCCATCAGCGTCGCTGCAAGGACTTGCTTGCCCAGATATCGGTCAAAAATACGCACCACCATGTGAGGCTCAGACTAGGCCGCGTTTTAAAGCTGGCAAGGCTGGCCTTGGAAAGTCAGCCGCCCGCCGGAACCTTTTTGTCATCTCCCGCCGGTTTTACTTCTTGGTGGATTTCTTTGCCTTCAGGCCGCCGAGGTAGGCCACCACATCTCGCACCTCCCGGGCGGTCAGGATGCCCAGCATGGGCGGCATCATGGAGACTGGCGGCGTCTGCATGGAGATCTGGTTGCGAGGGAGCTTTTTCTCCGTGCCATCCGCCAGACGGATGGTGATGCTGGACTTGTCCTCTTTAAAAAGTCCGCCCGCCAGGTTCGTTCCATCCTTGAGGGTGACCGAAACCAGGCCATATCCGGGAGCAATCTGGGCGACCGGGTTGACCAGGGACTCCAAAAGATTCTCCTTCGTGCGCAGGCTGCCGATGGTTTTGAGGATGGGCCCCACCTGGCTGCCCTCCTTTTCTTCCACCGTGTGGCAGGCCAGGCAGTTGGCCCCCAGGTGGTTGGTGACGATCTCGCGGCCATTGTTCACATCTCCGCCTTCGACCAGGTCATCCCGTGGTGCGGTGGTACGGGCATGCTGATAAGTGGTCACCCGCTCTGCCAGGGATTCATGGGCCTGGGCGGCCTCCATGACATCCAGCTTCAGCCCTGCCTCCACCTTGCCTGCGGCAAGGCGCTGCATCCAGCCGTCGAGAAGGTCGCTGGCGGCCTTGGTTTTGCTGGCCGCCATCAGTTTCATGACGGCCTGTTTTTCCGCCAGGGTCCCCTGCTCCAGCACGCGGGAGGCCTCAGCCATGAAGCGGTCCTTTTGATGCTCATAGGTCTGCACCAGAGACTCCATGCGCAGTTCCACGGGAGCCGTTTTGGCGGCGGACTGTTTCAGGGTTTCGGCAAACTCAGCGGCGGCGGAATGCTGGGAGGCCATGAGCCTCAATGCGCCCACGCGCAGCGCCGGACTGGCGGCACTGTCCGAAATAATCTGCTGCAAGGCGGGGGCGGCGACTTCCAATGACAGATTGATCATGAGCTCCACCGCAGCAGCCTTCAGATCGGGACTGGCCAAAGTGAGCATGGCCTGCACATGAGGCTGCATCACATCTGCCACGGCCTCAGGATCACGGGCCGGATAGAGCCTGTGCACGCCGTCCACCGGGTCCAGACGGGGTGGAGCAGTGAAAAGCAGCAGCGATTTAAAGGCTTCCAGGGAAAGCGGCTTGTCCGCCAGAGCATATTTGGCCAGGCGGGCCGCATCCCCAGGCTCGCCCAGGCGCAGGCTGGCATTGATGGCGCGGCGCAGCGTCGGCTCCTCCAGGACATGCGTTTCATCCAGCATGGCGGCCAGTTGTGGCAGGGCCTCAGGCACACCGATATCATCATGAATGGCCCGCGCGGCTTCATTCACGATGGCAGGGTCCGCATCTTCCAGATAACCCGCCACCAAAGCCGAGCGCTGGCGGCTCAGCGCCAGGGTGCAGGCCACCCGCAGGTTCTTCGACTCTGAGGCCGTCTGTGCAGCCAGATCTTCAGATTTCACGCAGCCTGCCAGGCCTGTCACAACGGCATGCCTCAGCCAGGCATCCTCCGCATCCTTCTCCGCCATCTGACGAAGGGCATCCCCCGCTGAGGCGACCTCAAGCTTGCCCAGGGCAATGGCTGCATGGAAACGGACACGTGGTGACTCAGAAATGAGCAGCGAGATCACCAACTCCTTTGCAGCATCCCCCGGCTTGCCATCACTCAGCACCTTGGCGATCTGGCTCTGCACCTCGGCATCCGTCTCTGTTTTCAAGATGGCCACCAGGGCCGCATCATCCGTCTGGCCACGCCGGAAGCCGATGCCATATCCCCAGACGCCGTGAATGCGGCTGAATAGGGACGCCTTTGTGTCCCCCGCCACTTTGGCCAGCGTTTTCCAGTCCTCCCGCTTCGCCAGCTCAAGCTGGGCAGCCACGCGCACACGCTGGTCGGCATGGCCTAACAAAATTTGCAAATCATTGACGGACGTTTTTCCAAAGCCCATAGTGAGCAGCTTCCGGGTTTCCTGCCGTGCAGGGCTGCCTTTGGCCTTCTCTTCATCCACTGACCAGATGGCGCCCTTTTCATCCAGCGGGTAACCGCCCACCCAGTCAGCCATGTAGAAGGAGCCATCTGGCGCCCAGCTCATGCCGATGCCCATGACGCCGCTATTGATGAGACGCGTCTTGCTCATCTCAAAGGCGGCCCCCTTCGGAGTGGCCTTGAATGCTTCCATTTTACCCGACGGAAACTGGTTCAGAATGAAGTGCCCGCGAAGGCGCTCACCCAGCGCGGTGCCGGGTTCATAGAGGAAACCGGCCGGACCGTTCCCGGCATAAGCCAGTGGTGGCGTGATGAAAAGAGGCTGGACCGCACCGGGCATCCAGATGTTTTCCCGCATCCAGCGGCTGTCAGATTTCATGTACTGGTGGTTGCAGCGCCAGCCGCTGTCACTGCGCTCGGTGATGTAAACAAACCGCTCTTTTTCACCTGGCATGTCCGCATCGTTGTCCACGCCAAACATGTTTCCATATTCATCAAAGGCCACTTCCTGGACGTTGCGAAGGCCATGGGCGAAGACTTCAAATCCACTGCCGTCCGGCTCCACCCGCATCACGGCTCCTTCATGAGGATAATACCAATTTTTACCGGTCTTGTCCGTGACGTTGAGCCCTTTGTCACCAATGCTCCAGTAAATGCGCCCGTCAGGCCCCAGTCGTGGGCCATGCATGTCATGTCCGGCATAAGCGATGTGCAGACCGAAGCCGTGCGCCACGACCTCCCGGATGTCCGCCACACCGTCATCATCCGTGTCTTTTAACCTCCATAGATCCGGGGCGATGGTGGCATAAACCCAGCCGTCATGGTAGAGCACGCCGGCGGCGATGCCCGTGACCTCCGTATTGAAGCCCTCGGCGAAGACCGTCATCTTGTCGGCCGTGCCATCGCCATCCGTGTCCCGAAGCTGGTAGATGCGCTCGGTGTGCACCGTGAGGTCTTTCCAGTCAATGGAGCCGTCCTTGTTATGGTCCTTCAGGCTGCCGCGCGGACGGCGCATTTTTCCGGGGGCCAGTTCACGGTGGTAAAATTCACGTTTATCTTCCACGCTCGTGAAGCTGACATCATCGGGGATCCACTGGGTATGCTCCCGGATGTCCAGATCCCCCACCTTGCGGCGTGTGGTGGACACCACATACACCCGTCCCTGTTCATCTACCGAGCAGGCCACCGGATCCGGCACATTCAAATCACCTGACCACAGGTGCAATGAAACCTCCGCCGCAGAGACAGAACAGGTGGTGGCAACAGCCGCGATCAAAGTCAGAAAACGCATGGAGGGTGGCAAGGGATGGAGAATGGGAGACAAGGCAGGATTCGGCGGCTCTTCCCGCAGAAAGCGGACGTTAAGCTGAACCGGACAGCCTGCATCAGCACAGGCAAGGTCATTACGTCAGCGAGAGGAATATTGGTTACTTGCGGTCCATGTGCAAGCGTTGCTGACCAGCCTTTAAATCACGGCATCTCCACCGGCACAAACGAATGGGAGGCCGGGGCAAACAGGAGAAGCGTGCCGCCATCCGCAGTGATGGCCATCTGGGTGGTCGTCGTCGGTAGAGGGAACTGGGCTTCAGCCGGAGAACCCGCTGAGAACAGGGTGCTGCTGGAGGCCACCCAACTGCCGTCAGGTGAAACCGCATAAATGCGCTGCCCTAGATTATTGGTGGCCGTAAGACCTGGAGCCGAGAAAGACTGGCGGCCATAGATCAGATGCGCTCCATTTCCTGACAGCAACAGAGGAGACTCGAGAGTGCCTGAAAAATAATTCGCCGTCACAAAGCTGATGCCGCCACCAGTCACGGCATACCTCACCAGCCCAACCGTGGAACTGCCCTGCGTCACGGCTGCATAAAGGTTGGCTCCATCCGCACTGGCCACGGTGAGGCTGTTACGGCCAAGAACCTGAACAGAAGAGCCGATGGCCATGCCTGAGGCAGAGTTGCGCAACTGCAAGACGTTGGCTCCGCTGAGGGTCACAAGCCTGCCCGCCGTTCCGGCATGGACGGCGGCGTGAGGCGTGGTGAGGGAATAAGAAGAGAGCAATGCATTAGCCCCCTGTCGCTCCACTGTCTGAATCTTCCTGCCATCCTCCACCAGAGCATAGACCCGGTCATCTGCGGGATGAGGGACGAAATCCAGGGCGGCATTGCCGACCATCACGGCCCGCTGAACATTCAGGGTCAAGGGGTCCACCCACAGCAGCCAGGAAAGATAAGGAGCCACCGTCTCACGGTGCAGCGCATAAACGACAGGCAGAACTGGATCCGCCTTCATTTTGACAATGTTCACAGGACTCATGACGTCCAGACGCACCGTCACCGTGACGGCATCCGCGCCGCTGGTAAGGGTGAGCGCCGCGTGATGCGGACCTGAAGGCAGCAGTGCAGGATTGAGCCTGACAGTCACCGTGGCAGGCCCCGTACCGCTCGACTGTCCAAGTGTGACCCAGGTGGCATCGCTGGACAGGGTCCAGGAGACATCCGGCGAGGCGGTGGTGATGGTCAGTGTTTTTTCCTGCACCGCCGCACCCGGCGGCATGGCGTATCCCGTCAGATGATCAGGGCTGGCTGCCGCGCGGGCCATCCGGAAATTCCACACCGGCCCTTTGGAAACCGTGCCGTCCAGGCCTTTCGAATCCACCCTCCAGTAACGCGTCTGTCCCAGCGGCACCTGGCTGGGCGAAAGGAAGGAGGAAGTGGTGGAAGAGGAAGACAGAAAAGCGCCCCCGCCCCCAAACACGGCCGACTCCACCACGGCAGAATCACTGCCAAAATACAGATCATAGGTGGCCACATTGGGATCTCCCGACCAGGAGAGCGTGTTGAAAGTGCCATTCTGCACCGAGCCTGAAGCAATGTCCGGCGCGACCAAGATCTCCGGCAGATAAGAGGTATCCACACTGCCCTGCACATCTGACGAGGGATCCTGATAGATGAGACGGGACTGGTCCGGCGCAAAAGCCGTGACGGTCGTGGTGACCGGAAGGTCTGCTACCACGCCCCCGTCTGCTCCGATGATCTGGGAGGCCGTGACAAACACATCCAGATAGGCCGAGGCGTTGTATATCTTATCCTGCGTCAGCGTCCCCTGCACTCCTCCGGCCAGATTGACCCGGGTGAAGAAATTTCGCTGCGTAATGACGTTATCCAGATTTGCACCCAAAAGGACCGGATGGGGGGAAGGATCCTGCTCCAAGGTGGCGCTGGTGGCAGAGAGCTGCGTAAGGTTGTCCGATGCGCATTCCACCTGCGCCAGGAAGGAAGTGGCGTTGCTGCCGCCTCCGGTCTGCGAACGCGCATAGATGAAATTGGCATCCGGCGTGACCACAAAACTGCCGATGCCCTGGAGACCGCTGAGGCGGAAGGTGTCCACATCCGTTCCGGTCTCGAAGTCATAGATGTGCAATGCCGGATTCGAGGTGGCGTCAGTGTAATACACCCTGCCTTCACGTCCTGCCTGCAGTTGATACAAGTTACCGGTATCCTGGCTCAGAGGGATGCTTTTGGAGGCGACCAAAGTGAAGTCATCCAGATTCACGCGGCTGATGGACCGCCCGGCAAAGCTGATGGCATAAAGCGTGCGCTCATCGGTGGTGAGATCCATGCTGGTGATGTCCGTGGGCAGGAGCAGCACCTGCTGCAAAGCGAGACTGTCGGGATGCAGGGAGACCAGGAAAGAAGTCTTGCCAGCCGTGCCTCTCACCAGCCCCAAAATGCGGTCATGCCGCCTGTCCGTCTGCATGAGGCTGAACTGCCGCTTCACCACATGGCGGGTGATCTGGATGACACGGTTAAGCCCCCCGGAGGAAACGATGACCTGGCCGGCATGAGTGCCTTCCGGCAAAGTGGCGGAATAACTCAGGATGATGTCCGCCGCGCCGCTGCCGGAACCGGCGGATGGAGTGATCCAGGAGACGCTGGAAGAAACGGTCCAGCTGGGAGACGCATCTGCACGGGGGATGATGCTAAAGGCGGACTCCGGCAGAGCGGCGCCTTTCACCGTGGCACTTTCTATGGCCGCTGGCGTGACGCTAAATTCCCCAGGAGTAACAGCCAAAGTCACGGGGATGATGACCGTTCCGTTTTCAACGGCATTGCTGGTGAAGGTGATGTTGGCCGAGCGTGAAGAAACCAGGAGACTGGAAGCATTGAAATGGACGGAGACATTGGAAACACCGCCAACCAGCGTGCTGCCCGTGGACTGTCCCAACGAAAGCCATGACCTGGCACTGGGCGGGGTAATGGTGGCGCTCCAGTTCAGCAAGGAGCCACCCTCATTGCCCACGGTAAGGGTGGTGCTGAAATTGCGGCCTTCTTCCACCGTCGTATCCACAGCTCCTGGATTAACCAAAAGGGTGGGAGGATAGGCAGCGATGCCGGTCACTGAAACTTGCACCTCCGGGGTGACCGGATTGTTCGTCGTGAAGACCAGGCTGCCGCCCAGCACTTCCGGCGTGTCCGGGTTGTATTGCAAACCCAGCGCATAAGTGCTGCCGGGCGGAAGAATGAGCGGGAAGTCCACAGCGGCCACCACCAGTTTATCAGACGGCGAGACGATCCCGGAGATGACCAGATTGGCATTGCCGGCATTCCTCAGAGTGACCTGCCGCTGGCCGAAGCCTGGCAACAGGACGGTGTCAAAATCCACCGGCGACGGAGTCACCAGAAGGACCGGCTCAGCAAGGATGTTCCGGGTGAAAGGAATGCCGATGACCGGCTGGACAGGATCATTGGAATTCAAGGTGATGCTCTGCACCGAGCCACCAGGCGGCGTGGAGGAGGTGCTGTAGGTGGTCAGAGTGATAACCTGGCTGCCGCCAGGAGCCACCGTACCGGACAGATCACTCAGAAAGCCGGTGGTGAGGTTGTCGGTAATGTTCCAGTCCAGAGGAGCGGTTCCATGGTTCTCAAGGGTGATGGGCTGCGTAGCGGGAACTCCGGGCCTTGTGGTCAGCACAATGGCCTTGGGGTTGAGAACCAGCAGCGGTGACGGCACACCGGTGCCCATCACAGGCAGCAGGGTCTCCTCATGTCCTGCCACATCGGAGGTGATGGCCAGTTGCGCTGAATAAGGGCGCGGTTCCAACGGTGTGAAGTCCACACGGAAGGAGGTGCTTTCACCAGGGGCCAGAACAAGGGGGAAAACCAGCGCTGTGGCGATGCGGAACACGCTGTCTGAACTGGCGATGTTTTGCAATGTGAGAGCCAGGTTGCCATCATTGCGCAAGGTGACCGTCTGAGAGGAGGTTCCATTGGCCGGTGTGTCTGCATGCTGGATGCCAGCGGGAGTTGCCGACAGAATGGCGGCACTGGGCACCGTCATGGTCACGGGGACATGCAGGCTGGGAGCATCGGGAGCATTGCTGGTGATACGGATACGGGCTTCATAGATGTCCGCAGGAAGCCCACGTGCATCCAGGGTGACCGCCAAAGGTGACGAGCCTCCAGCAGAAGCCGTGCCCTCCGTGGCAGCAAGCCGCAGCCAGGAGAGATCCGGCACAGGCTCTTCCTCGGGATCTGCAGGCCCTGCCGGAAGTGCAGCCACAACAGCCGCCTGCCATTGAAGCCCGGCGCCACCTTCATTGGCGATGTTCAGCACCTTTTCCAACTCCTGGTTAGGCGCAAGGGTTTCGGCCAGCAGGGCCGGATCCACACTCATGGTGGGAGGCTCGCTCACCGTGGCGGTCACCGGGAGGCGCAGGCTTGGTTTGACACGGCTGTTTGACTTCACAGTCACCGCACCTTTGAAAGGCTTGAACTTGGAGGAAGCGAGCTCGCCTAACAAGGTGTATGACTGCCCTGGAGCCAATGTCAAACCCGCATTAAACGGGAAAACCATGTCCTTGGAGCTGGAGATAACTTTGGTGAGATCCAGCGGCAGGTTGCCGATGTTGGTAAGATCAAAACGGACCTGCGCGGAATGATCCAGCCAGACCTCCCCCAGGTCCAGCTCCGCCGGTGCGGCTTGGAGTACAGCGTGGCTGGAGACCTTTAACGCGATGGGCACAGTGACCAGCGTGCGTTCCGGATCATTGGTCATGATTTTAACCAGGGTGGTGTAGTCACCCGCAGGCATTTGTTCCGTGGAGAAGGACAGGGTGATCTGCCCCTTCGCCTTGGGATCAAGGCTGCCCGCAGATGGCTGCTGGCCTAACCACCCGGCATTGCCCGCGACAGGCTGCAGGCTCCAGTTCAGAACCTCGCCACCTTTGTTGGTGAGCTTGATGATGCGGGTCTGTGGGACACCGGGAACAGTCTTGACGGTGAACTTGGCAGGCGTCGCGCGGATGCTGGGATGCCGGGCTCCAATGCCGGAGACCGGTATGCGGTAGGCAGGACCTGGCTTGTTGGAAGCGAAGACAAGGGAAGACTGGATATCCCCGGACTTGCGCGGGGCAAAAGTCACCGGAATGTCCAAGGCGGCACCTGGAGCAACGGTGACGGGTCCTTTGAAATCAGCCTTAAAGGCGGCATTCAGCCCGCGCACGCTGCGCAGCACCATCTCAGACTGGCCCGCATTGACCAGGGTGAGTGTCTGGGTCCGCGACTCTCCCACATACGTCTTCTCATAGCTCAAGGGATCCGCCACAGGCATGGCTGCGGCGAGTGTGGTGAGACTGAGCTCACGGTCCAAAACAGAGCGCACAGGGTCATTCGATGTGATGCGCAAGCGGGCAAAATAAACGGAGGCCGGGTGGGCACGCGAATGAAAATGGAGGGTCAGCTTCGCACTCTTGCCGGGTGCCAGCGAGAGGCCCGCAGGCCCTTCGATTTCCGCCCAGTCAGAAGGCCGTCCATCAGGAAAAACGATTTCAGGATGGTAATTCAGGATGCCTTTACCGGTATTCTTGAGGGTGAATTTTTTTGAGGCCATCTGCCCCTGGGACAAAGTGACCTCGGTGCGTGTGGCAGGATTCAAGGTGATGAATGGAGCCGCGACATGACTGCCCTGAATGGGAATGCTGACCGTTGGTTTGAGGCTGTCATTGGTCACCAGACGCAACGAGGCCGTGTAAGCGCCCACCGGGGCTTCAGGAAGAAAGGTGACTTTAATGACCGCCTGCCCCTGCGGTGGTATCGAAAGAGCATTGGGCGGATCTACCGAAAACCAGGCGGCATGGGTACCGGCCAAAGTGGGCGCGTCCACGACCAGCTCTGCCGTCCCTGCATTGCTAATGACCACGTCCTGGCTGACTGCTGCGCCAAGGATCACATTGTCAAATTCGATGCTCTCCACATCCACGGTGAAGACCGGAACATCCACGACCTCAAAGGTCACTGGCAGCAGCAGAGCCGGTTCATCCGGAATGTTTGAGGCCACCGAGAGTGCGGCTTCATAAGAACCTGAGGGCAGAGTTCCAGAATCCAGCGACAGGCTCAAAGGTTGCTGTGCACCCGGGTTGAGGGTGCCTGACATCGGGCTGATTGCCAGCCAGCCCGGCCCTTCCAGCAAGCCGTCCACGATCTGGTTGGCAAAACGCCGTCCATCGCCAATGGCAAAATTGCTGGTCTCCGTCACTTCATTTCCCACAAAGACGACGACTCCACGGCCCAGCTTGGAAACGGCCGCATGAACATCGCCATTGGGCTCACGCACCAAAGGCAATGCCGGGCCCGACAAGGTGGCGGTGGCACCGACGGCGATCTGCCGGAGCAAGGTGATGCCGGTGGTGATGGGATGGGAGACGATGTCAGTGAGCGTCAGGTCCCGGAAGATCACTGCCCCGGCGCTGATGCCGGTACCAGCCAGCAAGGACTGCACCCGTGCCATGGAGGTGATGTTGTCCGCTTCTACCAGCAGGCCGGTGCCATTTTGAATGGCCGTCCGCATGTTCTGAATGTCGTTGGAAGAAAGCACCTCCACGGTGTCGTCCACAATGATGGCATCTATCCCCGCGAGTGAAGCTGATGTCATCGGCGGCGCCAGGGTGACGATGGTGGCGCCGCGGGCACGCAGATCATCCAGCAGCACACTGCGGTCCAAGGTTGTATAGACAGCCCCCACAGTCACACCATTGAGGTTGTTTAACGGAACGGTGACCGCCGGAACCGTCACAGGAACATCTGCAGATGCAGCGATATCTGGCGCGTTGGCGCTGGGACGGATCGCTGACGACAGGGTGAAAGACGCGTTTTGTGCACTGACATTTCGTGCCCTAAGGCTCCATTCCAGGGGGGCCGTGCCCTGGTTGGTCATGATCAGCTCTCGCTCCACCACCTGCCCACGGGTGGTCTGAACGCTCACCTCGCCGGGCTCAATCCGGATTTGTGGCCGGGCCAGGGCAAAATCCACACCTCTGCGTCCTGGTGGAGCCTGGACTTCCACCGGCGCACTTTGCAAATAACCGGGAGCGCGTGCAGTGACCTGATAAACGCCGTCAGTAAGGGTTGCCGTGTAGCCTCCATCAACATCAGTGTTGAGAGACACAACACTCGGGCCTTCGAGAACAACAGTGGAATTCGCCAGGCCGCTGCCATCTTCGACATCGGTGACCCGCCCGGCCACGACGCTGGAAGTATAGGAGTGAAGGTCAAAACCCTGCTCGCGCACTTGGGGCGGATCCCCATGCTGGACGGTCACGATCATCTGCTCCGTGTGTGGAGTGGGCGTCTCTGAATCCACAGTCACCACAAAGCTGCGGTTCTCCACCGTCGCGTGGCCGGGCAGCAGGGTGCCCACTTCCACACTGCCCTCAACAATATCGTATCGCGATAAATCGCCTGCAGAGCTGCTAAGCATCGCCACGACATCCGTGGCGGTCTGAGTGCCACGGTTGGTCACCCGGAACTCCACAGCCAGTGTTTCACCCGGGTTTTGAATGCCGTCTCCATTGCCACCTGGCAGTTCTTTGACGGCCAACACAGTGAGAAGAGGATATGGACCCGCCACGGCCTCGACAAGCCTGGCGGCATTTAATCGCCCGCCCGTGACGGAAGCTGATGCGAGTTCAGCCACCGGATCAGCCGTCTGCATCAGCTGGTTTTTTAACTCAGCAACAGTGATCAAGGGGGCAATGCTTTTGGCCAGAGCCAGAGCACCGGCCACGTGAGGGGCCGCCATGGATGTGCCGCTCATGGCTGTGTAAAAAGAGCCAGGGACGGTGCTGTAAATCCCAGTGCCGGGAGCAGCGATGTCCACCGAAATGCGACCGTAATTGGAGAAGCCGGAGCGTGTGTCGCTGTCCGTGGAAGAAGCCACGGAGATGACATTGTCACTGGGAAAGGCCGCCGGAAAGTGGGGCTGAAAATCATTGTCGGTTCCATCGTTTCCGGCTGCGGCGATAAACGGGATGTTTAAGTCTCCAGAGTCTTCAATCGCCTGCTGCAAGAACACGCTCAACCCGCCTCCGCCCCAGGAGTTGGAGGTCAGGTCCACTCCCAATGAAGCGGCGTAGTTAATGCTTTCAATCGCATCGGAAGTAGAGCCGCCACCGGGTCCCAGAAACCGGATGCCAACCATGGAAACCTGCCAGCAGACACCGCTGATCCCCGCACGGTTGTTACCCACAGCACCGATGACGCCGGCACAATGCGTTCCATGGCTGTCTTCATCCATGGGGTTGTTGTCACCGGAGAAAAAATCCCAGCCATGGACGTCATCCACAAAGCCATTGCCGTCATCATCAATGCCGTTCCCGGGGATTTCACCGGGGTTGGTCCACATATTAGGTTCCAGGTCTGGATGGCTGCGGTCCACCCCGGTATCAATGACAGCGACCAATACTTCCCTGGAGCCAGTGGTAATGTTCCAGGCCGCCGGCGCATCAATGTCCGCATCGGGTGCGCCGCCGTTTTGACCGGTGTTTTCGAGGGCCCACTGCTCGTTAAAACTGATGTCATCCGGTGCCAGGCTGGGGAAAACCAGATTGTCATGCTCCGCCAATGCCACCTGGGGCTCTGCTGCTTCGGGAAAGTCAGCTTTAAAGGCGGAAAGGATCACCTCGGTTGAATCCAGTCCGGCATCAGGGACCGCCACCAGCTTGATTGGAGTGGTTTTCAAGGAATGGCGGACATAGAACCCATGCCGCTCAGCCCATTCGTGGATCATTGCGTCTGGAAATCCGTAGGGAAACTTGACCAGCACATGATCGGCGACCGAAAATTCCCGGCGGACTGCACTGTCTTTTCCGGGGGAAGATTGAAGCCAGACCTCTTCCCGGATCAGCGGATACTTAAAACCGGTGCGCCACAGGCGGATTTCTCTGCGGGGGCCACCTGCGCTCGTGGGCAGTTCAGAGCGCTGGTCCAGAAGCACGGCATTTTTTAGCAGGTGTTCCTGATAGGGGTTCATCGGCTGCCCTCCGGCAGTGGTCAGACCTGGCGCGTTGGGATCAGGCAAACTTTGCCGGGAGGAGTCCCCAGCCGCCACTGCAGACAAGCTGCTGTTTTCAGCGGAATCCGGAACACGGCTGGCCGATGGAGTCAAATAGCCATCCTGCAGCGTCCATACGCCTGTGATGACAATGCCCATACATAGGGCTAGAAGGCAAAAAAAAAGCCGACTCGATGGTTGGGGGGGCCGCATCAGAAGTATAACACCAAATTACGACTGTGAGAGCAAGCCTGAACTGGAAAAATGGGCATAAAAAACCCCCTCGCTTCATTGCTGAAGGAGGGGGTATAAACTGGCAGCGACCTACTTTCGCAGGGCCTATCGCCCAACTATCATCGGCGCAACAG